>NZ_JBFTNV010000053.1:0-27836 GCF_056397645.1 Rhizobium sp. 05L429
GCCGACGTCCAACTCAAGGAGAGGCGACGGCTTGTGTTGATGACGCGCGAGAGCCGACGTCCAACTCAAGGAGAGGCGACGGCTTGTGTTGATGACGCGCGAGACACCCTTGCATCTCGGGCATCTGCGCAACATGACATCAGTCACGGAAATGGGTGCGATCGTGATGCCGCCGGTTCCCGCCTTCTATAATCGTCCGCAGTCGGTGCAGGAGATCGTGGATCACCTTTCCCGTCGCGCCGTCGATCTCCTGGGCCTGCCKGTCGCGCCGCTGGCAAGCGCCTGGTCCGGCGAGGCGGACTTCGATCAGCCGAAGACGGAAATCGGGTCGGCGCCGAAGAGCAGGGCGTGACCGCCCGCAAGGAGCAGCCAGGCGACCAGCGCGATCGTGGCCATCGCTGCTGCCACAAGCGCCGTATCCGATCTCGGCTGGACCCCGGAAACAAACGCCGCCAGGGGCCAGACGGACGTCTGCGCGGCGTAGATCTCCCAGTGAGCGCCGAGACGCTTTCTCGCCCGGCGTTCGGCCATTGGAATGCCGGCGAGTGCGAAAAGCCCAAGCCCCCCGAACAGCAGGAGCGAGCGCAAGTCTCCGTTGGCGATGACATGGCCGAGTGCCCAGAGAGCAAATCCCCATGGCACGGGGTGTCGGGTGATTCGCGTGACCGCGCCGGCCGGCCCCGCCGAGCGGATCGATATGGACAGGGCATTTGCACTCATCAGACCGGCAAGCACGAGAAAAAATCCTATTGGCGCGAGCACGAAGGTCATCGCGGCATGCCACGGGCGAAGCTCCCACAGCGGGACATAATCGAGCGCAAGTGCCGCGGAAAAGAGCCAGACCAGCGCCGCGAGCGAGACAACGGAATAGGCAAGGATATAGGTCGGCTTGCCGATCGACCGGATGATACGAAGGCGAATGTTCGGGATCGCCGGGATCGAATGCAGCATGAGAAAGACTGTAAACGCGCTGACGAACTGAATCACTTAGTTATCCCCCTATGTCGAAGGTGATGTATCGGTCACGGCCCGCCGCAACTTTGACCAGAGTCAAGCAATGGACGACCCGGTGACGAGATTTCGGCCATGTGCGGCCTGCAAAGACCTGCCTGCCGCCAAAACGCGCATCTTTGCGCCAGCGCAAAGAGCAGGGCGATCGCGCTGTTAAACGTGACGGCGATACTCATCTTTAAGGATCGCCATCATGCTTCGCGCTGCCAGCCTATTCGCCGCTCCTCTCGCTCTCCTCGCAATGCCGCTTGCGCTGAAGGCTGCCGAATATCCGATCGGCTCACCTCAGATCGCGGCGGGCATGGAAGTCGCAGCGGTCTACCTCCAACCGATCGAGATGGATCCGCCCGGCATGATGCGTGCTGCGGCGGATTCCGACATCCATCTGGAGGCGGACATCCACGCGACCGCCGAAAATGCGAATGGCTTTGCTGAAGGCGACTGGCTTCCCAGCCTGCATGTGGAATACACGGTCAGGAACCTCGACAATGGCGAGGAGCAAGTCGGATCACTTGAGCCTATGGTCGCGAGCGACGGGCCGCATTATGGCGATAATGTCAAGCTGTCGGGACCTGGCCGCTATCGCCTGGAGCTCAACGTTCATCCAGGCGGTCACGGCGAGATGTCTTTCGGACGCCACGTCGATAAGGAGACGGGTGTTGCTCCCTGGCCCGACGCCTTCGCGCTGAAATTCGACTTCGTATTTGCCGGCATTGGCAAGAAGGGCGGTTATTGATGCGTGCCATCAGCTGGTTGATGCGGCTGCTGGCTGCGGCCGTGCTGATAGTACCTTGTCCGACCGCCTTCGCCGAAGACGAAGATCCGGTTTTCGAGGTTCATTTCAGCAATGGCGTCGTCTCGCCATCGGTCATCGAGGTGCCTGCGAACACCCGTTTCAAGCTTGAACTCCACAATGACGGCTCGACCCCGATCGAGTTTGAAAGCATTCCGCTGCGCAAGGAGAAGGTTCTCGCACCCGGCGCATCGAGTTTTCTCGTCTTCCGCTCATTGAGCGAAGGGAACTATGCCTTCTTCGATGATTTCCATCTCGACATGCCTCCGGCAACGCTGGTTGCCCGATGAGCACGGATCTTACTCTGCAAATATTCGAGATCGCTTCGGTGGTCTGGCGGGAAAGCTTCGAAGCCCTGCTGGTCGTCGGAATCCTGCTGGCCTGGTCTACGAGGGCGGCACCGGAGGCACGCGGGCGGGCAACCAGCTGGATCCTTGCCGGCGCAGGCGCCGGCCTCGCGCTCGCCCTGATGCTGGCATTGATCATGAGCCGTGCCGCCGGTGTCCTTGAAGGGGATGGCGAGGATATCCTGCAGATGATCATGGCTGCTCTTGCCGCCATCCTCATGCTCAGGATGGTCTTCTGGATGCGTTCAATGGAGCGCGGCCAGACACGGGATCTCGCAGACCGCGCCGTCCGACATGCAGAGGCAGGCAACTGGCCCGGGCTTGCCACGCTGGCAGCGCTTGCGGTGGCCCGCGAGGGTGCGGAGACGGTCGTCTTCCTGTTTGGACTGATGGCTTCCTCGCAAGGCTGGCAGGCCGGTTTTGTCGTCGCTTCAGGTCTGTCTGGCTTCGTGCTTGCCGCAATCAGCTTCTGGGCGTTCAAAGCCGGGTCAAAATTGGTTTCCAGGACGGTGCTGTCGCGCGTCAGCGAGGTGCTGCTCCTGATGCTCGGAAGCGGGCTGACGATGATTGTCGTCGATAAGGTGATTTCGCTTGGAATTTTCTCACCGATGACGGGGCCGTTGTGGGATTCAAKCGGGCTGCTCGATGATGGCAGCGGTTTCGGCGCCTTTCTCGCCGGTCTCGTAGGCTACCGGGCCCGTCCGGAGCTTCTTCCTCTTCTCAGCCTCGGCTTCTACTGGCTGATTGCGTCTCTCGCCTATGCGCCTCCTTTGACCGGCAAGGCACCGGCATGACGTCTTCTGCTAGTAGTGCGCAGGCGCTCGTCGCGAGGTTCGGCGACCTCCTTCTCCGCTATCAGGCGGCCATCCGCCGTCTTCAATGGGTGATGGTGGTCATCTATGCGTGCCTTCTCACGGTCCCGCTCTTGTTGCCGCGTCCCACGCACACCGATTATGTGTGGAACAATGTCGCCCGCTTTGCACAATTCGTCTTCTGGGGCGTCTGGTGGCCCTTCATCATCCTCGCTACCGCGCTGGTGGGCCGCTTCTGGTGCGGAATCCTATGCCCGGAAGGTGCGCTTTCGGAATTTGCCAGCCAGCGCGGCGCCGGGCGGGCAATTCCGGGATGGATGAAATGGTCCGGCTGGCCGGTCGTGTCCTTCGTCTCGACCACGGTCTACGGACAACTGACAAGCATCTACCAGTATCCGAAGCCTGCCGCACTGCTGCTTGGCGGCTCGACCTTTGCCGCCATCATCATCGGTGCCCGCTACGGCAAGGCAAAACGAGTGTGGTGCCGGTTTCTGTGCCCCGTCAACGGCGTTTTCGGCACCGTTTCGAAAATCGCGCCCCTGCATTTCCGTGTTGATCCCGACGGCTGGCGCGCCGGCGCTCAACAGCAGGGACGATCCAACGCTGTCAACTGTGCGCCGCTCATTCCCATCAAGACCATGCAGGGCGCCAGCGCTTGCCACATGTGCGGCCGGTGTTCCGGTTATCGCGGAGCAATCCGGCTTTCCTGGCGCAATCCGGCCCGCGACATCGTCCACGGCTCGGGCCGGCTTGCGAGCACGTGGGAAACGGTTCTGATCGTGCCGGTTCTCCTCGGGCTCGTTCCAGCCGCCTTGCATTGGTCTGATAGCGGCCTTTTCCGGATGATCCGCTTGTGGTTGGTGGAACGGTGCCTCGATCTGCATTTGGCCTGGCCGCTCTCACTGCGCCTGCCTTGGTGGATCCTGACCGACTATCCCTTGGAGAATGATGTCATGACGTCAGTGGATGCCGTCGCGCTTCTGGTACTTCTGTCGGTTTCGGTCGCCGCGGCCACGATCATCTTCKGCATTCCCCTTGCCGCATGCACAATGATCCTTCGGATGAGGGGACGCTTCCTCCACCATCTGGCGCAGGCGCTCATTCCGCTTGGCTCCGCCTGTCTCTTCAGCGGGCTGCTTTCGTTGACCGTCTCGCAACTGCGCTCCGACGGCGTCATCATACCGTATTCGGATCTGTTTCGCGKCGGTATTGTTCTGGCTGCGGCCGGCTGGTCCGCGGTGTTGGTGTTCCAGATCGGTGCCCTCTGCGACACGCGTCTTGCCACCAGAATGTGTGCGACACTCATCATGGCCGTTCCGATTACGTCTTTCTCGGTCGCCTGGATTGCCGCCTTTCTGAGTTGACGCGGCGGGCCGGTCACGATGCCAGACCGGAGGCGTGTAAAGTGACGGAGGCGAAATCGACGGGCTTGTCGGTGTCGGATGCCTTGTCCGGCGGGCTCTTGGGAAGGTCGACGTGACGTGCCGGACGGCGCCGTCGGCGTCTTTTGATTTCGACGATGAAGGGCTTTTGCGACATGCGCATAGGCTTTCCTTTCCTTATGTCCGAAACGCGGTCACTTGCCGCGAACCACAGAAAGATTCTTATGGTCTGGCGCTTTCGTTCTCTTTGACGGAGGTCAAAGACGTCGAAATGCTACCCGTTATGCTCTGGTCCATCATGGACGAGAGAGGAGGAGCCCGCATGTTGCCGAGGTTCATCACAGCATTCCTGAAATCTTCCGGAGAAACAGGCGTCGTGCTGATGGAGCACGAGGGCGCACAGCGCGTGGTCATCGTCGATCGCGACGCCCTGCAGGAGATCAGCCATCCACCGCGCGCCGACGAAACCAGGCTGCAGGAGCATGTCGGAACGATATGCGAAATTGCCGCCTCCAAGATGCGTCTACAGCCGCAATCGTCATTTTCCCGGATACGGATATCGAAGGACGACGTTGAGGCGTGGAAGGCGTCGCACGATATGCTCCACTAGGAAAAAAGCTGTCTCAATATGGCCGGGCCCGGCTTGATTCTTTCAGCCGGCGCACGGGTGTTCGATACTTCTGATGTGGAAATAGCGTCCGCCGCGCATGCACGGCTTGAAATGGTTACGACTAACCGGCGCCATGACCGCCCGGCACTCTGCGTAGCCGGGGTCGCCGCCGCCGGTATCGTCGGAGAGCATCTCCTTTACTGTCTCAGCGGCGCGATTCTTGTCGGCAGCGCCGTCACGGTCTGCCTTCAAAGCGGGCGTGGCCGCCGTCCGCGCCCACCAGATCGACGAGCAAGTCCGAGCGAGTTCCGACGATCGACCGAATGCTTGCCTCCTCCATCAAGCTGAAGGCAGTGGAGAGCGCATCCGCTGTTGTCGCGTCGTTCGCCACGACCGAAACGCGTCGATGGATAGCCGGTGCGCTGCCATTACGCGGGTCGAGAATATGGCCAAAGCGACCCGCCGCGTCAAAATGAAAACCTGCGGCGCTCGAGGTCGCGACGGCCTTGTCGACAATATCCAATATCTGTTCGGGACGATCGTCGTCCTGGCTTTCCGCCAGTCCGATCCGCCATGGGGTTCCATCCGGTTTGGAGCCGATCGCCCGATCCTCTCCCATGTCGACCAGGCTGCTCGTCACGCCCGCGTTTCGCAGCAGGTCGACGATACGGTCGGTTATGTATCCTTGTGCGACGCCATTCAGGGTCAGCGCCATACGCGGACGCATGACGACGCGGTCTCGATTGAATACGACCGTGTCGAAGCCTATCTGCTTGAGCGTCAGGTCGACCGCGGATTTTGCCGGACCCGCGGGATCGGCATCTGGAGCCGAGAAATGCTTGTAGAAAAGCGACCAGAGCGGCTGCACGGTGGGATCGAAGGCGCCGCCGGTCAGCTCCCAGAAGCCTCGGCTCGTTTCAAGCAGGGACACCATGTCGGACGAAGGCGCTGCCAGAGCTCCCGTCCTGTTCAATTCCGTCAGGGCCGAATCGTTGCGACTGAGGCTGAACACCGTTTCCAGCCTGGAGACTTCGGCAACAACCAGTTCGATCAGACGAGCGGCCTCGACAGGGTTCTCGTGGTTCAGAATCAAGGTTGCCGGCGCGCCAAGCGCCTGTCCCGTCCAGACCGTGGCAGGGAGCGCGGCGTCGGCAGTTCTCAACAATGGCAGCCCCGCCGCGGCTGCGAAGATTGCAATAGCTCGACGACGACTGAACGTTCTAGCCATGATCATGTGCCTCCACCTTCTCGTCCGCGGCGGCGGGGCGGTCCGTTTCCGCGCCCGAACCCAGGACGTAGTCGCGGGGGACGTCATCGAACGTCACCACGCTGCCACCATTACTCGCAGCGAACTGCGTGGCTGCCTCCCTGGTCGAGAAGGGCACTGTTTCTTCGGCTCCCATGCCGCCGCGGATCGAACTGCCGATGACGTAGAGCGCTGTTCTTGCGTCGATCCAGTTCTCCGCTCCGGGTTTCTCCCAGCTTGGGGCCTTGCTCATGTCGGACACATAGATGGCGACGAAATCCTTCGGCTCCTCTGGCAGCATCGTGAAAGCCAGCGTATCGCGTGCCGACGAGAACCAGATCGGCTCTCCGACCCGAGCGTCAAGGATTACCTGACCTTTGGGTCCCGCATGTTCGAGCACGTTCATGCCGCAGTATCTGCCGATGGCATCCGTTGTCAGCGCGAAGGGGGCAGGGGGCACCGGTTGCTGTTTATCCTCGCATCCCCCCAGCAGCAGAGGTGACAGGAAAGTCAAGGCAAAGATCAGGTTCCTCATAGCTCTCTCCTTGAAAAGATCAGGGCGGCAAGTGCAAGGGGCACAACCGTCCAGGCGCCGAGCGCGCACACCAGCATTGTGCCACTGAGCCCGGCATGGCCTGCGACGCCCGCCATGCCGGAGAAGGCGCGGGCCTCGCCGGAACCCAGATTGAGCATCCGGTAGGCGTCGGTCGGATTCAGCAGAAGAAGGGCGTCCAGCAGGCCGGCAGGCAGCGTGTGTCCGCCCGCGGCCACCAACGCGCCCAGCAAGGCCATGTCGTAGATCAGCACGAAGAAGAGCCAGACGCCGATGGCGATGCCACCCGCGGTGCTGCGTTCGCCTACGATGCCGCTCACGAAGTAGCCGATCGCTACGAACACCGCGCCGAGCAGCACCGACGAAGCAAGCATTGCGGCGAAAGCCACCCAGCTCGCGGTATCAATTTCCGTTCCGGTAGCGGCCAACGCGACGGCTGCCGCACCGTAGCCGAAAAGCGTGGCGAAAGAGAGTATGGCGATGTGGCCCAGAAACTTGCCGAGGATCACCTGGTTCCGCCCGATCGGATAGCTGAGAAGCAGAAGCATGGTGCCACGCTCCATCTCCCCAACGATCGCGTCGTGAGACAGCAGGAGTGCAATCAGCGGCACCAGGAAGATCGTAAGACTGGAGAGGCTCACTATGACCACGTCAAGCCTGTTCACGCCGACGTTTCCCGTGGGTGCGCTGCCTAGAAACGACAGGGTCAAGGCCAGCGCCGCCAACAGAAGCGTCGTCGCGAGGACCCATCTGTTGCGCAGGCCCTCACGGATCTCTTTGGAGGCTACGATCAGGATATTCTTCATGTCCGCGCCCTCCCGCCGTTCAGGAAATGGGCGTAAAGGTCGTCCAAAGTGGGTTCGGTAACGTGGAGCATCGCAATGTCGTCGGGATTGGCGGTCACCTCCTTGAGGAGGGCGACCTTGTCTTCCATCGCGACGTCAACTTCGAAAGTTGCTGTACCGGTTGCCTTCCAGGCGACCTTTGCGCTCTTCGAACTTTCGATACTGGCGCGATTTTGAAACCTAATGCTGATGCGCGTAGGCAGCCGTGCGAGAGTCCGCAGATCGTCAAGTGTTCCGTCGGCGATCGTCACGCCGTCGTTCACGATCAACACCCGGTCGGCCCGGTCTTCGAGTTCGGTCAGGGCATGTGACGACAAGAGGATGGTGGTTCCTTTCGCGCGCAGTTCGCTCAACAGATCGTAGAACCTGCGACGCAGCGCCGGATCAAGGCCGCTCGTCGGCTCGTCCAGCAGCAGAAGGCGTGGTTCCCCGAGCAGCGCCTGCGCCAGCCCCAATCTTTGGCGCATTCCCTTGGAATAGGTGCGCACGGGCCGGTCGGCAGCGGCTGCGCCCAGTCCAACACGTTCCAGGAGGTCCAAGGGGTTTGCACCAGCGACCCGCTTCAGCCGCGCGTAGAAAGCGAGTGTTTCGCGGCCTGTCAGGGCCATATGGAAGGCGACGCTTTCAGGCAGATAACCAAGCCTCTGACGCACGGCGAAATCGCCGCTCGCAGGATCTTCTCCCATCACCTCGATGCTGCCAGCCGACGGACGAATGAGACCCAGCATCAGCTTTATCAGCGTCGTCTTGCCCGCGCCGTTGTGGCCGACCAGTGCGACCGTTTCGCCCTCGTTGAGAACGAACGAGACGTCCTTGACTGCCTGCACCTCGCCGTAGCGCTTGGCCACGCCGGACAAGAGAACGGTCGGATACGTCATTGCCGTACGTCCCCACGGGCCGCAGGTGGTTCCATTAACGGATGACTGTCGACCACGCTGCCGGGAAGCAGGGCCGGAAACTGCGCCTGCGCCCATCGGATGAACTGAACGGCTGGGCTCGTGGTGAGGACCTTCGCCTGAGGCGAGGTCCACAAGACCTTGTCGATGAGATCGTTGGGACGATATGCATTGTCGCCGACACCGTCGCCATCGAGATCGAATGCAGGGTTGTCGCTCCAGTAGTTGCCACGGCCGTTCTGGGACCAGTCCAGATACCGTGTTCCGACATATTTGACCTGGTTGCGGTTGTTGATGAAAGAGTTGCCGCTCATGGTATTTCCTTCCGACCCTGCTGTGAAATGGATGCCGATTGCACAGCCATTGAACTCGTTGCCGACGAGGCGATTCTTGTTTGCGTTGTAGACGAAGACGCATTTCTCGGGGCCGACGCGCAGACCCGTCACGTTTTCGCTGGGTCCTGGTGTACCGTCATCCGCGGGCAGTTCTTGTGTCGCGTTGCGCGAGCCGGCGGTCGTCCATCGGCTTTCAGGCTGTAGACGTCCCCGGACGATGTTTCCGGTGACGAGCGAGCTATTGGCGAAGTTCAGGAGCACGCCGTGATCCCGGTCGCCATCAGAGACATTGTCGATGATCTTCAGCCGGCTGGAGAACATGATCGCGTAGCCGACCACGTTCCCGATCGAGACATTTCCGCGGATCTCGCTGTCGTTGGTGTACATGTAGTGGATGGCAAAACGCAGGTCGTGGAAGCGGTTTTCGCTGAAGACGTTTCGTTTGCTGGCGTTGGTGGCGATCCCGTCGCGACCGAAACTGATGTCGTTGGCCAGCACCTTGGCGCCCGGAGCATTCCAGACTGTCACACCGTTTCCGGCCTCGCTCAGCCGGCCCTCCTTGAAACCGACGATCCTGTTTGCGCGTGTGATAGAGTCCTTGGCTCCGTGGATGTAGATGCCGTAGAGGTTCTCCGCCACGAGATTGTTCTCGATCACCGCATTCTGAGCCGCCTCGGTCGCAAACACGCCCGAGTCCATCATCTCGAGGTTCGCACCCGACCCGCGGATTTCAACGCCACGCAAGGTCACGTTTGCGGCGTCGATGGTCACGACCGTGCCATGGCCGTTCCCGATGATGGCCGCGCCAGGGTCACCTTCCACGACCATGGGTTTTCTGATCGTCAGTGGCCCTCTGTAGCTGCCGGGACGCAGGATAATCCGGTCGCCCGCCGTCGCTTGCTCGAAGATCGCCGTCAAATCCTCCCTGTCGGAGGGCGTGACAATGCGATCCGCCGCCCCGGCAGTTGAACAGGTGGCGGTCCAAAGGACAGCCACCGCCATGATAACAGCTTGACGCATCAGGCTGACTTGGGCTCCACGAGCATGCGGCCCTTCATCTCCATGTGCATGGCATGGCAAAACCACGAGCAGTAATACCAGTAGACGCCCGGCTTGCTCGCAGTGAAGGTGACGGATGAAGTCGCCTGCGGCCCGATCTCCATGTTGATGCCGTAGTTGACGACGGCGAAGCCGTGCGTCAGGTCCTCGACTTCATCGATGTTGGTGACATAAACCGTCACCTCGTCGCCTTGTTTAACGGTGAACGACTCCAGGCCAAACGCCGGTGCCGACGACGTCATGTAGACGCGCACCTTGTTGCCGTCTCGGATGACTTGCGAATCTATCATCAGATCGATGTTGTCCTTTTTCGCCTGTGCGACGGCATCGGCAAAGAACGGGTCGTCACGGCTCCAAAGGCTGACTGGATTGATCTTGGATGCATGCACGATCGTCGCATCATGCGGTTCGGCGAAGGTCGGGTTGTCGTGCACCAGAACCATCTCGTCGCCCGAAATGTCGATGAGCTGGTCGCTTTCCGGTTTCAGAGGTCCGACGTTCAGATACCGATCCTTCGAGAATTTGTTGAGCGAGATCAGCCATTTTCCATCGGCTTCCTTGGTCTGGCCCATCGAGGAGTGGTTGTGTCCTGGCTGATAGTGGACATCCAGTTTCTGGCGGATCGGATTGACTTTCTCGCCGGCGAAGGCGCGCTTGGCGTCCTCGATGTTCCACTTGCAGATCTGGCTGTCGATGAAGAGGGTGGTGTAGGCGTTGCCGCGGCCGTCATATGCGGTGTGCAAAGGGCCGAGACCGAGTTCCGGTTCTGCGACGACGKTGTCCCGGGGCTGGATCTTGTCGTCGAAGAGATCGTCGAACTTGCGGACATCGAAGACGGTGACGGTGGGCGAAAGCTTGCCCGCTGCCACGGCGTGAATTCCGTCGGGCGCGGTGTTCATGCCATGCGGGCCGTTTGAGACCGGAATGTAGCGGGTGTAGCGCGAGCCGTGCCGTCCGTCGATGACGGGGACGCCACTGATCTCCTTGAAATCACCCTTCTGGACTGCTTCTTCGATGCGCTTGATATTAAAGACCACAACCCAGTCCTGGTCTTTTGCCATCATCTGCTCGAGATTGACGCCGTTTTCTGAATTGTAGCAGGTCGAATAGCAATATTTGCCCTGATAGTCGGCGTCGACATTGTCAAGATTTCCGTCGACGATGACCTGCCAGGCGACCTTCATTGTCTCCCCGTCGAGAGCCGTAAGCAGGGCCTGGTAGTTCTTTGGATCGTCGAGGATCTTTCCATCGTTGGGGATCGGCACCCCGTCTTCGCCGTTGCAGAATACATAGCCGGTTTTGGGGTATTTCTGAACCCGCAGACCGTGAACCGTGTGCTGGTTTGGCAGCTCGATGATCTTGTCGCACTTCATGACGTCGAGGCGAATGCGGCAGACGCGGGTGTTGGCCTTGTCGTTGGCGTAGAGATAGCGTCCGTCGTAGGTGCCGTCGGTTTGCGACGGATGCGGATGGTGCAGGTCGCCGTTATGGTAGACGCCGCCCTGGTCCTTGAGGAACTCGACCGTCTGGGGAAGCAAGCCTTCGGTCAGCACCTTGCGGCTCTCGTTGGTCTGGCCCCAACCCGTTGCGCTGCAGCGGTTGAACACCGGAACGCGCATGATTTCGCGCATTGAAGGGACACCCACGATGCGGACCTCCCCGCTCTGGCCGCTCGAAAAGAACGTGTAGTATTCGTCCAGCTCGCCGGGCTTCACTTCCCATGTCTGGCGCCGGGACTCGGCGGCTATGGCGGGTGTTGCTGTTCCGCCCGAAAAACCGAGGACTCCACCGGCAGACGCGGCTCCCGCCGCGGCGGCCATGGCCGTCGTGCCCAGTAGCTGACGTCTGTTGAACCGCGGCTGTTTGTCTTCCGTGGACATGCTTTCTCTTCCTTCGTTATGGCCGCGACCGAAGCGTCGCATGCCGATTAAGTTCGTTCGATAGGTTTGCCGTTGTGGGTGACGACCGTCTTCGGCGGCTTCTCACCGCGTGACTCAGGAGTGGAAAGTGCCATGAATTTCTCGCGCTTCAGGCGTACCTGGATCATGTGCGGGCAGCGCTGGTCGTCATGGTACAGTTCCTGGCAATGCATGCAGTAGATGCACTCGTTCACATTGATCTGGCCCTCGGGATGGATCGATTGGACCGGACATTCCTTGGCGCAGCGCTGGCATGGAGAGCCGCATTCCGGATAGCGCTTCAGCCATTCGAACATGCGTATCCGGCCGGGGATCGCGAGTGCGGCGCCGAGAGGGCAGAGGTAGCGGCAGTAGAAGCGTTCGATGAACAGGCTGGCGACAAGCAAGGCCACGGCAAAGACGACGAACGGCCAGTCCCGCACGAATTTCAGGATAATCGCAGTCTTGAACGGCTCGACCTCCGCCGCCATCTCGGCGTAGCTCACCGAATAGAACGACAAGCCAAAAAGCCCGAGGAAGATGATGTACTTGATCGGCCAGAGCCGTTCATGCAGCCCCCAAGGGAGCTTCACCTGCGGGACTTTGAGCCGCTTTGCCGCTTTGCTCAGCAGTTCCTGCAATGCACCAAACGGGCACAGCCAGCCGCAGAACGGGCCGCGTCCCCAAAACAGCAGACCTGCAGCGACGGCGGCCCAGAGGATGAAGATCAGCGGCGCCGCAAGAAAAAATTCCCATGTGAAATTTGTGATTAGCGAGTTCATGAATGTCAGCACGTTGACGACCGACAACTGTGCATTTGCATACCAGCCGAGCCAGACGAGCGTGAAAACGAGGTAGCCGTTGCGGACCCATGCAAAGAGCTTGGGTCGCTTTACCAGCCAGTCCTGGAAGAAGAAGATCAACGTCAGAACAAGGAGTGCGCAAATCGTAATCCCGATGTTGAGGCGGTTGTTGTCCCAGATGCGGATCCATAGGGGATGGTCGTCCTGGACTTGATTGGAAGCGTCGTCCTGCGTCGGCACCGGAGGCAGGGGAGCGGCAGCTTTGGCTACGCTGATATATTGCGATGGTAGCGTGTACTCGAGATTGTAAGGAATTACCGCCTTGTCCCGTGCACCGCTGCTGCTGCGCTGTGCGAGCAGTTGGAGGTCCCAGGGTTCGGTGATGTCGAACCCGAAATCCGGGGGAACCACGAAGAGTGCGATCTCTCTCAGATCTGGAGCGTCAGACGCGGCAAGCGTCGCGATCCGGGTGTGATTCCGATCGCGGAACCTGAGACCCTGCCCGTCCTGTAGCAGTTCGATCCGATCGAAGATGCCACCTCGGACGTAGCCAGACCCCTTGAAGGAATAGGCCCCGTCCCCGGCGACGAGAATTGCCGACTGACCCGCCTGCAGGCGGCTTTGCAGGCGCTGGTATGCTGGATCGCCGAGGAGGGTTCTTCCAATCGTTGGAACGCTGACCGGGGCCACGTAGAGATCGATGAAGCGGTCGTCGGGGTTCGTTGTCTCCGGGTGCGATGCCGCGTCGGCGTGCCCTGCTTCCCCGAAGGCTTTCGAGACCTCTGCCACGGATAGCCGCAGGCTGCGAACCGAGCCGTCGCCAAGAAGTGTTTGCCAGTCTTTGACATCGCTTCGGGAGAGATCCAAGGTCTTCACGTCGGGCGGTGCTTTGAGGCTGGGTTCAGCGCCTGCGCTCAGCCTGTTGCTGCGAATTAGCTTCACCGCGGAGCGTATGACGCTGTCGCCCATGACGAGAACCGTCACGGTGGCGCCGCTGACGATCTCCACCTGCGGTGGGCGTTCTTCGCCGGCTGCCACACGGCCGAGATTCTTGCCGATGATAGAATTGAGCGCGGCGACGACTTTCGCCTGCGGGATGCCGATCAGAACGATCGGTTCATGATGTTCGATGAGTTTGATTCCGCGAACGACACCCGAGGTGTCGATGCCGACTGCGATTTGTATTGGCTTGCCGGAATAACCGGTGGAACCGGTAAAATCTGAGCTCAGGTAGGCATAGCCCACCATTTCTTCGCCCCTAAAGACGGGCGCGATCGGCGGTTGTCCGGAGGGAGTGCCGAAACGATCGGCGCCCTCGAACAATTCGCCGGGCTGGACCTTTTCCAGATATGCCGGAAGCTGGCTTGCAGACAATGCTGGCGATATCGACATCGTCGCAAAGGCGATCGCCGCAACCCAAAGGACCATTATGCGCCGTATGGCCGTACTTAGCTTGTGTGATGCCATCCCACGCGTTTTCCAGTGATTTCGACCCAGGCGTTACGGGTATAGATGGAAAAACCGATGGCTCGTTGAGCTAGATCAATCTTCTGGGATGAAGGTTCGGGAAGGATAATCACAACTTCCGCGACCGGTTTTCGATTGCCCGCACGACAAGAGGAGTGAAATGACAATGCCGCAGTTTAGTCGCGATCCATGGGAACTCACCTCTTTGGGCGATCTCCTGACGCTTGCCGCGCAGATGGAGCAGGAGGCGGTCGACGGCTACGTCGCTTTGGCGGATCGGATGCGGGAAATGGCCCGTCCCGACCTTGCAGACCTATTCGAATCCCTGGTGGTCGAAGAGAAGAGCCACCTGAGCAAGGTGGACGAATGGMGGAGCACTTCGTCACTTCCTGCCGCACGTGACCTCGTTCGAGCCCCGGAGGAACTTTTCGACGACGAGGGGGCAGGGGTGGTGGCCCCGGAACTGCTCAGCGCATACCGTGCATTTTCCATGGCGGTGCGCAACGAGGAGCGCGCATTCGTGTTCTGGACTTACGTTTCCGCCCACGCCCAGTCGGACGAAATTAAGAAGGCCGCCGAACGCATGGCACGCGAGGAGCTCGGACACGTGGCGAAGCTAAGGCGTGAGCGCAGGCTTGCTTTCCATGCCGAGCGCGACAGGATGTTCGATGTTGGCCAGCAAACCTTGGGTTCGCTGGAACAGAGGCTGGGGCTTCATCTCCAATCGATGGCGGCGAAAGCTGTTGGTCCAAGGGAAAATAACGAACTGCAATCTCTTGTGGACCAGTCGAACCACAGGGCAAAATCGTTGGGCGAAGCGCCTTTCGAAAGCGCGCCTCATACGTTGAGATCGTCGCAGGCCGCGCTGGAAAGCGCCCTTCCGCTCTGCGAACTACTCGTCGACAGCTATCTGAGCATTGGGGAGATTGCCCGCAATGATCAGGACGGCGAGCGTGCGCGGGCTTTTGCAGCACAGGTTATCCATTGCCTCCGAGCGCTGCGAAGCCTGCCTATGGCCCCAGTGGGGAGCAACTGAATATTCGGCCCGCATTGGGGTCCTCATCCGGGAAGCCGCCCGACAATCTGCCAGCTAATCGCCTTCGCCTTCCGCCAGTCTGAGAAGACGCTGCGGATCGGTGACCGTCAACTTCTGCCTTCCGCCCTCGACAATGCCCTTGCCTTCCCAGGCACTGAGGATTCGCGACACCGTGTGCAATGTCGTACCCGTCATCTCGGCGATATCCTGCCGTGATATCGGGAAATCGATTTTGATCGCGGTTCCGACCGCCTTGCCGGCTTGTTTGGACAGACGCAACACGGCATGGGCAACCCGCTTTTCCACTTCTTCGGTCGACATCTCTCGGATGCGCGTATGCGCTTCCTCAAGCCGYTGGCCGATCGTCTGCATGGCAGTCATTGCCAGGCGGGGATTTTGCTCGACGAACCGCGACCACATGTCGGTCGGCCATCCGAGGATGAGACTTTCCGCTGCGGCCGTGGCTGTTCCCGGATAGTCCTGTCGGCGCAGCGCCATGGCGAAGCCGAACAGGTCGCCCGGATGGACCATCCTGACGATGATCTGCTGGCCGTCATGGGTGACCTGCGTGACCTTGAGCCTGCCGTGCAGCAGCAGAAAGAACGATTTCGCAGCAGCTCCCTGCTCGAAAACCGCATCGCCCTGGGCGATGCGGCGCGGTGTGGCGTGCTCGAGCATGACGTCGAGGTCGGCATCCGTCATGCGCTCGAAAAGCGGCAGTGACTTCAAAACTGTACGGTCAACCTTCATTGTCGTCCTGCTGAACCTCTTTGAAAATGGCGCCGCCGATCATATCGGCTGCGACGCGGCGCGTGAAGTCTTCGATGCTCTCGATGAAGCTCAGCCGCCGGACGAGCCTGAAACCAAGATTGTCGGGCGGGCTGCCGACCGAGCATCCGCCGCCTTTGGGGTTTCTGACGAAAGTGCTCATCGGAGCGCGGTGCCTGCCGGCGGCGATCATGATACCGCAGTTCGCCGGGTCGGGCTCGTCGACGACGGCTTCCTTCTCGAGGTCGACACGCTTGTTGCAGGTCGAGGTCCATTCCCAGATGTTTCCACCGAAATCGGCAAGCCCGGTCTGGCTGACGCCAAACCATCCCTTCGGCTGCGGCGCCGGGTCGCTCGAKGCGGTGCGTCGCGCCTCGCGTTCATAGTCTGCAAGCCAGCGCAGCGCAGGGTTTTTGCTGTTCGCATCGGTGCCGAGTGCGTCGTCGGGGAAACGATCGGCGGCAGCGTAGGCGAGTTCGAAGTCGGTCGGAAGCCGCCATTGCTCGCCCGACTTCTGCGACAGCCAGTTCGCATAGCGCAGCGCGTCCTCATAGCTGACGCCGGTGACCGGCGTGTCGTCGCCGGAGGTTGTGCTTCGCCCTTCCGGGTCGGGGCAGGCGCCATCGGCCACGCAACGGTCATACTCGAAAAGGCTGGTCTGATATCTCATGATCGTCAGGGGCATCCGGACGTAGGCCTCGCGCTTCGGCGCATCGACCGCCAAGCCCCTGCGGAAATACTCGGTCGCGTCGCGATACTGGAATTCATGGGGTGCAATGGTTATGACCTCKGGAGCGGCAAATGCGGCATCGCGCCGCCCGATGTTTATCAACCCGGCCTCAACCGCAAGCGTTGCCGAAAGGACCGCAAGAAGCACAAGCGGAAGTACGATCGAAATGCCGGAAATTCCTGCAGTCTCGGCATGCGGTGTCATGTCCTTTTCGCAACATGCGCCCCCTTTTTAAAGAAAACATACTGTGCAGGCCGCCCTCACGGCCTGCACAGTCCCATCAAGGTCAGCTGGCCGACGGCGACTTCACCGAAGTCATCAGATCGTCGTTCCAGTCCCCGGTGACCTTGAAGTGGGCAGCCGCACCGAGTTCGAATGCCTCGATGAGGTTGTGGTTGACATAGGCGTAGATGCCGGGCTGCGCGAAAGTGTAGAGCGCCGCACCCGCTGTGCCGCCCGGGATGAACCAGGTCTCCTGGTCTATGTCGGGCACATTCGCAAACTTGCCGGTCGCCCAGACATATTCGCCATGCCCACCGATGAGATGCGGTCGCGTGTCGCGATTGGCCTGCGAGTGCACGATGAGCACGGTTTCGCCGACCTTGGCGGTCATCGCATTGTCGCCCGTCAGCGCGCCGACGGCGCCGTTGAAGACGATGTGGGTCGGGGTTAGCGTCTTCATCACCGCAAGCGTATCCTCGTAGGCCTCGCCGGGGCTGTCGTATTTCTTGAACTTGCCGGCCTCGTCGCGCGGGATGTAGAAATCCTGCTCGCCGACATAGTAGATCTTGTCGTAGACGAGGGGTTTTCCATGGCCGTCGGTGAGACCCTCGCGCGGGAGAACCATGATTGCGCCGTTCATCCCCGACGTGACATGCCAGGGCACCATGCCGGGAGGTGCGCAGTGGTAGACGAAGACCCCTGCCTTTGTCGCCTTGAAGCGCAGGACGGTGCTTTCGCCGGGGTTGACGACCGTCAGCGCACCGCCGCCAAGCCCGCCCGTTGCGGCGTGAAAGTCGATATTGTGCTGCATCGTGTTCGTTTCGGGATTGACCAGCGTCAGCTCCACATAATCGTCCTGGTGGACGACCATCAGCGGGCCGGGCACCGAACCGTCGAACGTCATCGCGTTCACCTCGGTCCCATCCTTATCGAGCACCATCTTCTTTTCCTGGATGGTCAGCGTGAATTCCTTGATCTTCGGGCCAGCCTCGGCTTTCTGGCTGTGTGGATGGACGAAGGGTGGCTTGACCAGTTCGACCTTTTCTCGCTGAAGCTTGGTGAAGTCGACTGTCGGCGCCTTCCTGGGCGCGTTCGCTGCCACCACCTCGTCGGCATGGGCAGCGCTATTCGCGATGATGATCGGCGTTAGCGCTCCTGCGACGGCAGCGCCCGTAAGCATCGTGCGACGGGTCATTTGCAGAGTGTTCGTCATTTCTAATCTCCCGTAGTCGAAGAGCGAGCGAACGCCGCCCGGTCGAGAAGGAAGGTAGTAGAAACCCCATTGGACTCTTTGATTTGGAGCAAACTGACTATTTGTGTCAGCGCAAAGTTCTGCCGCCGCTGTTTGCGTAATCTCAACGACTGCCCCGACAATCCTCGGCATTGCTGTGTCGTCAATTTGGAGACACGGAAATGAAAAACACTTCGGATGCCGCGCGAGATTTTCCGCGCGGCATGTCGCGAACCGGACCGGTCCTCTTCTCCTATGGCTTCCGGCCCTTCTTCCTGGCATCGGCGCTCTGGGCTATTGCAAGCCTCGACCTGTGGGTGGCCTATCTCAGCTTCGGCATCCCTGTCGCATCGGATTACGGACCATTGTATTGGCATGCGCATGAGATGCTGTTCGGCTTCGCACCGGCGGTGCTGGCCGGCTTCTTGCTGACGGCGATCCCGAACTGGACCGGCCGCCTGCCGATCGCCGGAAGGCCGCTGGCAGTCCTGTTTGCAATCTGGTGCGCCGGCCGTATCGCGATGCTGGCCAGCGGCTCGGTCGGGATCATCGCTGCGACCGCCATCGACAGCCTGTTTCTGCCTGTCATGCTCGTTATCTGCGCGCGTGAGGTCGTAGCTGGCAAGAAATGGAAGGATTTAAAAGTTATCGCGGGACTTTTTGTCCTTTCGCTCGCAAACTTGGTCTTTCATATCCAGGTCATCAAGGGCGTAGGCCCGGAACTCGCGATCCGTCTCGGGATCGGTGCCTACGTGCTGCTCGTGACGATTGTCGGGGGTCGGATCCTGCCCAGCTTCACCCGCAACTGGATCAATCAGTTCGGCCGTACGGACTTTCCGGTGCCGTATAACACCTTCGATGCAGCAACCATCATCATCGGTGCGGTCGCGCTTGTCCTGTGGACGTGCGTGCCGGAATCCACGGCTGTTTGCGGGGTGGCGGGCGTCGCGGCGATCCTGAACACGATCAGGCTGGTCCGCTGGCGGGGCTGGGCCACCTGGCCGGAGCCCATTCTGTTCGTCCTGCATGCCACCTTCTTATTCGTGCCGCTCGGTTTTGCCGCCATCGCTCTTCAAGCATCCAGATGGCTGCCCGAAGTGGGCGTGCTGCATATCTTCGCGATCGGCACGATTTCAATGATGATGTTGGCGGTGATGACGCGGGCAACGCGCGGCCATACCGGACGGAAACTGAAATCGAGCCGGACGACCAATATTTCCTACGTTCTGCTTGGCTGCGTTGCACTTGTCCGGCCGCTTGCCGAACTCGTTCCCGCGCTGACGACGGAAATCCTTGCGGTAGCCGCGATCGGCTGGACGGCATCTTTCGGATTGTTCGTGGTGGAGCATGGCCCGCTTCTGTGGTCGGGACGCAAGCCACTGACCGTGAAGGGAGGCTGACAGTGTCGCACCGGAAAGGCCGCACGATCGGCCTTTGTCATTCAGCCCTGCTCACGTCCCGGCCTCATGCCTGAAAGCCGCATTTCCGGCGATGATCTGGGACGGAAACGGTGGTGCTTATGGCTGATGCATGGATGCGCCGGATATGCCTCGACGCGTTCACTTGCACTTGTCGAGCCTCAGTGCATCCGTAATCTCGGCTCTGGCCACGCCAATAAGCGTTTCCATAGCAGCGCGGGCAACCTGTGGCTCTCTCATCCTGATAGCATCCAGGACTGCATGATGCTTCTCGAGAGCCTGTTCGTGAGACTGGCTCGCGCGGTTTGTAAGGCGGAAACTTGCGAGTAGGGCGGCTCTGATTGCACTGGCAAACTGCCTGTAGACCCAGTTGCCGCTGGCATTGATGATGGCCGTATGGAAGTCCAGGTCTGCTCGGCTCCATTCTTCGTTATCGCGGGAATTGGCATCCACCATGTCCTCATACGCTTGGGCGATGCGAGAAAGCTGCCTGGCGGTGGCATTCGTGGCCGCCTGTGCGGCAGCTGCAGGCTCCAGGAGCTGCCGTGCGTCGATCAGGGAAGTATAGAATGTCTCGTCGCCGCCTATGGACAACATCACATCGAGCACGAGAGGATCGAGATAATTCCAGTTCTCGCGTGGGAGGATGATCGTTCCCGCTCTCGTGCGGGAGCGGGTCATCCCCAACGCTACCAGATATTGCATCGCCTCACGCAAGCTGGTGCGGCTGACATTGAACCTGTCCGTCAAGTCCGCCTCGTTCGGAAGTGTCGATCCCTCGGCTAGTTCCCCTGAGACAATTTGCTCGACGAGTTGCGTCAACAGCGCTTCGCGGACGGAACGCTTTCCGCGGCCCGCGATCTCCTCTCCGCTTTCCGTCAACGTCCTCTCGGTTCGCATCACTTCTCCGCATTCCTGGCTTCGCGCCATTCTTCGACAATGGCTTTCGGTTCATTTCGCCCACCCTTACCCAACTCAACTAGCACGAAACTCGCCAGAAAAACCACACTTATAAAAAAATAAATCGTATTTATATTGACATTAATCCGATGAATAATATTGTTTGCTGGTGACGGTGGAGCCGCAAGGCGGATTATCCATCGATTTCGCATTCAAAAGGGAGGGAGCGATGAAGCTCGTCACGAACGCCGCCATTTTGGCGCTCAGCACATTCAGCGCCGCGTTGATCACGCCGGCCTACGCCCAGGACAGGGATTTGAAAGTCGGCGCGATTTATATGGATGCGCAGGGTTTCTACGCCGGTGTCCGGAAAGGCATTCAAACGGGGGCGAATGACGCTGGCCGCAAGCTCGACATCATCGAGACGAATGCTCAAGGTGACGTGAGCAAGGAGTCTTCTTTCATCGACTCGCTGATTTCCTCTGGCGTACAGGCAATCATCGTCTCTCCGGTTTCCGCCGACGGTTCCAATCGTGCAATCCGTCGCGCCCACGAAGCTGGCATTCCTGTCGTCTGCTACAATACCTGCCTGAACGACGCCGACATGAAGGAATATATTTCGGCTTACGCGGTCGGCGACCCTTACGATTTTGGGCATAAGCTGGGCGATGCGGCTGCCGACTATTTCATTGCAGAGAAGAAGGACGCGCCGAAGATCGCTGTTCTAAATTGCGAATTTGTCGAAGTTTGCGTTACTCGCCGTAAGGGCTTCGAAGAAGCATTGAAGGCGAAGGTTCCGGGCGCCCAGATCGTCGCCAACCAGGAAGGTGCGATCCTTGACAAGGCCGTCTCTGTCGCGAGCACGATGCTATCGTCCAATCCCGACATAGACGCTTTCTTCGGCGAAGCCGGTGGCGCAACGCTTGGTGCCGCTCGCGCGGTCAAAAGCCAGGGCAAGACCGGCAAAGTTGTCGTTTTCGGCGGCGATATGACGACCGAGATCGCGCAGGAAATTGCAGATTTCACGGTTATCAAGGCGGTCGTCGACATTTCAGGCCAGGGTCTCGGCAAGCTCGCGCTTGCGCAGGCCATCAAGTCGATCGATGGCCAGCCGCCGGAAGGCATCAAGGTTGCGTACGATATTGATCTCTACAAGTCTTCCGAAGACGGGAAAGCTTGGTTGAAGGCGCACGCCGACGGTATCCCGTGATGTCTTTGGCCTGATGGGACCAACAATCGAGGCCGCCAGGCGACTGGCGGCATCTCCTCAGCGATGGAAAGCTTCATGACACAGATATCGCGCTCCGTTCAGGCAACGGCTCGGCATCCGCTCGCATCGATTCAAGGATGCACTCGCCAGTATCCCGGCGTATTGGCGCTGGACAACGCAACTTTTGAAGTTGCTGCGGGCGAAGTAAGGGCGCTTCTGGGTAAGAATGGTGCTGGCAAGTCGACGCTCATCAGGCTTCTGACCGGCGCCGAAATTCCAGATCGCGGAACCGTCGCGGTCGATGGGGAGGAACTCCGTCATACAGGTTCTAGCCGGGCGCAGGACGCTTTCGACAAGGGAGTGCGGGTGGTCTACCAGGAACTCAGCCTGGTGCCGGGAATGACGCTTGCAGAAAACCTGTTCTTGGGGAGGTGGCCGCGAAAGGCGGGCATCATACAATACTCCGACATGGAGGCCGAAGCCTCGGCGGCGATGAGCCGATTGGGTCTTGACCGGGCCCCCAACGCGCTTGTGGCTGCCCTGAGCCCGGCAGAGCGCCAATTGCTTGAGATAGCTCGTGTCCTTCTCGGCAAGCCGAAGCTCGTCATCCTTGACGAGCCGAYGAGCTCACTGGCGGCAGCGGAAGCAGATAAGGTAATCGCGGCGGTTAAGCGGATTGCATCTGAAGGGATCGCAGTCATCTATGTCAGCCACCGCATGAATGAAATTCGCCAGATCGCCCATTCCGCGACCATTATGCGAGATGGCCGCATTATCGATACCGTGGACGTGAAGGGCGCTGATACACGCGAGATCGTCCGGCTCATGCTTGGCTCAGAAGCGTCTCAAGCAGCGGCGCTCGAAAACAGAAGCCAGGAGAAGACAGTTCTTGAGGTAAGAGAGCTGACGCTCGCTCCCAAGCTCACCGCCGTTTCTTTCGCCCTGAGAGCAGGCGAGGTCCTCGGGATAGCCGGGCTGCTCGGATCTGGACGCACCGAACTGCTCCAGGCAATCATGGGTGTACGCCGCCCGGACAAGGGCAGCGTACTCGTTGACGGCAAGGCGGTTCAACCGGGCCAATACAAGCGAATGATTTCGAGTGGCTTTGGATACACGCCCGAAAGCCGGAAGGAGGAGGGGATCGTCCCGCTTCTCGGCGTCGACGAAAATACGTTGGCGACGAATTTTGCCAGCGTCAGCAAGCGCGGGATCCTGTCCTCCAAACTGATGGCCGACGCGACGCGCAAAGTCATAGAGCGATTGCATATCAAGACGGCACGCACCGATACACCGATTGGCACGCTGTCGGGTGGCAACCAGCAAAAGGTGGTCATCGGCCGGTGGGTCTACGCCAACAGCCGTGTTCTGCTGCTTGATGAGCCGACGCGAGGCGTGGATGTCGAGGCGAAAGCACAGATCTATGCAATCATCCGTCAGCTCGCCGCCGAAGGGCGCAGCATTGTCTTCGTCTCAAGCGAGATCGAGGAGCTGCCCCTGGTTTGCGACCGGGTTCTCGTTCTGCGGGATGGGGCTCTGCACGAAGAATTCAAATCACCAAACATCGATCAGGACGCCTTGATGGCCGCCTGCATCGCAGGACATTGAGGGAGACATAAGATGTCGCTCGATCAGGCTGCAAAGCCCACTTCCGCCCGCTCAAAGAACTCGGGTTTCACTTTCTCGCAGCATATGAACGAACTGAGCTTGTTCGTGGCAATCGCTGTGCTTTATGTCGTCTTTACGTCAACGGCGAACGGCTTCCTATCGTTCAACAATCAGATCAACATTCTTCGCGATGCCGCAACAATCGGCATTGCCGCATGGGCTGCCACGCTCATCATCATTGCTGGTGAGATCGACGTCAGCGTCGGACCAATGGTGGCATTCATCTCCGTAATCCTGGCATTTTTCTTGCAGTGGGGTGTTCCCACTCCGATCGCATTCGCACTTGCAATCGTCGTCGGCGCGTTACTGGGTTCTATCGCGGGTGCCCTGCGGGCCTATTTCGATGTCCCGTCCTTCGTCGGCACTCTTGGCCTTTGGAGTGCCCTGCGCGGCACGGCTCTCTTTGTCACGGACGCGCTTCCTGTTTCTATCGGGCGGAATGATACCCTGGACGCATTGGATCGCTCCTTTCTTGGAATACCTCCGGCTGCGATCATAATGCTGCTGCTATTTGCGGTGTTCACATTCGTTAGCCGAAAGACCGCCTTCGGTCGGTCTGTCTTTGCGATTGGCGGCAATGCTCATGCAGCGTTCCTGAGCGGCATCAGCGTATCGAAAATCCGTGTCGCGCTTTTTGCAATCGCGGGAGCCATGGCCGCAATATCCGGGATCTTGCTTGTTTCACGGCTTGGATCCGGAAACGCCACGGCTGCGACGGGTCTGGAATTTGACGTTATTGCCGCAGTTGTGGTTGGGGGCACCTCGCTTTCGGGTGGGCGAGGTTCGATGCTCGGCACGCTACTCGGCGTCCTTGTTATTACCCTCATCGGTAATGGTCTTGTTCTGCTTGGGATCAACCCCTTTTTCCAGCAGGTGGTACGCGGCCTTATTATCGTTATTGCGGTGCTTGCCAACATTCAGGCAATCAAGCGCAGCATGTCGCGCAACAAGGGTTGATGCATGTCGGTAATCAACCTCGCAGCCGGTTCCCTCTCGCTTCGGATTTCGACAAAGGGCGGACTCGTGCTTGGCTTTTGGCGAGACGTCGGCATCGGCAAGGTTCCTTTATTGCGCCCGAGCCAGTCGGATAACGCTGATGCGTTGGKTTCCTCTTGTTACCCGCTCGTTCCCTTTGGAAACAGAGTGAAGGACAACCGTTTCCAATTCGACGGTGTTGACTACCAGTTCACACCAAATACCAGATGGGACAGGCACTATCTTCACGGAGAGGGTTGGCAGTCAGAGTGGGCCCTCGGACGGAGGACGCCTCAATCAGCGGAAATGACCTTCACCCACAGGGGCGGAGCAACTCCCTATGAATACCGGGCTCACCAACAGTTTACATTAAATGAAGAGGAGCTGACGGTGACCCTCGCCGTCGAAAATCGTGGCGAGCGCGCGATGCCGTTCGGCCTCGGTTGGCATCCCTACTTTCCGATGACGGCCAGGACTGCCCTGCAGGCACCGGCGCGCAGATATTGGACCGAAGCAGAAGGCTGGCTGCCGGGTGAACGAACTGAAATTCCCTCCGACCTCGATTTCACCTCGCCAGCGCCATTGCCAAATCGATGGGTCAATAACGGTTTCGAAGACTGGAGCGGCGAGGCCCTGATAACATGGCCGGAGTGGCACACGGCGCTGCACCTGACGGCGGATGCTATCTTCAAGCACGCCTTTATCTTCGTGTCGGACGCAGTCTTCGATCCGAACTTCAAGCGGGACTATTTCTGTTTTGAGCCGATGAGCCATTTGGCCAACGGACACAATTTATCTGATCTCGGTGACCTGAAGGTCTTGCAGCCGGGCGAGAGTTTTTCGGGAAGTATGCGCCTGCGTCCGTCAAACATCTGATTTACAAACCGGAGTTCATGAATGTCGGTCAGAGACCGTTACGACTACATTATCGTTGGCGGAGGCAGCTCCGCTTGCGTCGTCGCGTCAAAGCTGGTGCGTGACGGCAAAGCCAGAGTTCTGATACTCGAGCGAGGTCCTGCGAAGGCAAACCMCATCATGCACTTTCCAGCGGGGTACATGAAGTTCCTCGCCAAGGACACGTATCTTTCGATGCATCAGACGAAGCCACAGCCCCAACTGAACGGACGCGGCCCGATCGTGCCACAGGGGAAGGTGCTGGGAGGCGGCAGCACAGTCAACGCAATGGTTTACATGCGAGGCCAGGCCGCCGATTTCGATTTTTGGAACGAGCTCGTGACACCGGAGGGGTCGAACGACGGCGCCTGGTCTTATGACGATTTGCTGCCCTATTTCAAAGCGMAGGAAGATAATGACCACCTTGCTGGTGAGTTTCACGGAGTAGGCGGACCATTAAAGATCTCGCATCTCGGCCATACCAGTCCGATGACGCGAACATACGTGAAGACACTGCAGGGCATGGGCATCCCCTACAATCCAGACTTCAATGGCGAACGCCAGTTTGGGGTCGGCTTTATGCAGCACACGATTGATTGGAAGACGCGCAAGCGCTCCAGCGCTGTTGACGCCTTTCTCACACCAATCATGAACAACCCGCTGCTGACGATCGAGACTGAAGCAACGGTTACATTGCTTGAGATGAATGGCGACCAAGTGACCGGTGTTCACTATGTACAAAATGGGACCAGTAAGAGAGCAGAGGCTGGCAAGGAGGTTATCCTCGCTGCAGGCGCGTACCAGACGCCAAAGCTTCTTATGCTGTCGGGCATCGGTCCTGAGAATGAGCTGACGCGGCACGGCCTCAAAACTATCGTCGCCTTGCCCGGTGTCGGAAAGAACCTGCAGGACCACTACGAATGCCCGGTGGTCGCGACCACGAAGGGGTCATTTGGTTACTATGGCCAGGATCGGGGCTGGCCGATGATCAAGGCGGGGTTGCAGTATCTGATGTTCAAGTCGGGGCCGGTGTCGACCACTGGGGTCGAAACGTGCGCGTTCTATGACCCCGACGGCAATAACGAACGTCCCACCATTCAGATGTTTTGTGTCCCGACCGTCTATCTTGATCGGGACGTCATGGGGACGGAACCTGGTGACGGGGTGACAATCAACTCGCTTCTGCTCCGACCGAAGGCACGTGGTTCGGTAACATTGGCTTCGGCGGATCCATTGGAGAACTCAATCGTCGACACCCAGATTTTTGGCCATCCGGACGATTTGCGTCTGACTATGGCAGGTTTCCGTTTCGCGCGAACGGTCCTCGATGCATCGCCAATGAGAGATCTGATCGAGAAGGAGATCTTTCCTGGACCCGACGTGACCAGCGACGAGGCGGTGGCTGCTCACTGCAAACGCACTGTCAAGACGGGTTACCATCCCGTAGGGACCTGTAAAATGGGTCGCGACAGCGACCCGGAGGCGGTGTTGGATCTGAACTTGCGGGTGAKGGGGACACGTGGCCTCCGAGTAGTCGACGCGTCGATGATGCCTGCGATCGTGAGCGGCAACACCAACGCTGCTGTCATGGCTGCAGCGGGAAAAGCCGCAGACCTTATACTCGCATGAACAGGCCCATGATGAAGATCACCAAACTGACCACCTATATTGTCCCGCCGCGCTGGCTGTTTCTGAAGATCGAAACCGACGAGGGCATCGTCGGCTGGGGCGAACCGGTTGTCGAAGGCCGCGCGCTGACCGTCGAAGCAGCCGTCCACGAACTTGCCGACTACCTTATCGGCAAGGATCCCTTCCTGATCGAAGACCACTGGACAGTCATGTATCGCGGCGGCTTCTATCGCGGCGGCGCCATCCATATGTCGGCAATCTCCGGCATCGACCAGGCGCTCTGGGACATCAAGGGCAAGGCGCTCGGCCAGCCGATCCACTCGCTGCTCGGCGGCCAGGTGCGCGACCGCATCAAGGTCTACTCCTGGATCGGCGGCGACCGCCCCTCCGACGTCGCCCGCAATGCCAAGGACGTTGTGGCTCGTGGCTTCAAGGCGATCAAGCTCAACGGCTGCGAGGAAATGCAGATCGTCGATACCAACGAGAAGATCGACAAGGCGGTCGAGACCATCGCCACCATCCGCGAGGCGATCGGCCCGCATGTCGGCATCGGCGTCGATTTCCACGGCCGCGTCCACAAGCCGATGGCAAAGGTTCTGGCCAAGGAACTCGAACCCTACAAGCTGATGTTCATCGAGGAACCTGTTCTCTCCGAGCACCGCGAAACCCTGAAGGAAATCGCCAACCATTGCTCGACGCCGATCGCGCTCGGCGAACGCCTCTATTCGCGCTGGGACTTCAAGTCGGTACTGACAGACGGCTATGTCGATATCATCCAGCCGGACCTGTCGCATGCCGGCGGCATCACCGAGTGCCGCAAGATCGCAGCCATGGCCGAAGCCTATGACGTCGCAGTCGCGCCGCATTGCCCGCTCGGCCCGATCGCGCTTGCCGCCTGCCTGCAGGTCGATGCCATCTCCTACAATGCCTTCATCCAGGAACAGAGCCTCGGCATCCACTACAACAAGGGCAACGACATCCTCGACTACATCTCCAAAAAGGAGGTCTTCCAGTATGCCGACGGTTTCGTCTCCATTCCGCAAGGCCCCGGCCTCGGTGTCGAAGTGGACGAAGCCTATGTCATCGAGCGCGCCAAGGAAG
>NZ_JBFTNV010000054.1:0-27522 GCF_056397645.1 Rhizobium sp. 05L429
GAAGCGGGCAACGGAAAGCCTGCCGCTCCTGAAGGCGCGGGTATCGAGGTTCAGCCGCATCGGCTGCACATCCGGCTGGTCGGCCGGCGTATGTCCGTGCACGACGAGTTTCGGCAGCGTCAGCGGGCTTTCCAGGAAACGCTGGCGAATGAAGGCCAGGTCGTCGTCGGCCTGCTCTTCGAGCGGCACGCGCGGATCGATGCCCGCATGCACGAAGACGACATTGGGCGTGTCGAGCATGATCGGCAGGGAGCGGATGAAATCGATGTGCGTATGCGGCAGAGACTGACGGATGAAGCCGTCGAGCTGCGCACCGGAGCGGAAAAGCAGCGGCAGGTGATCGGGATCGAGACCGTAGGATCTCAGAAGTTCGGCGGCGCCCATGGTCATCCAGTCGTCATAGGATGCCCAGCCGTCGATATAGTCGAGCATGACGATTTCATGATTGCCGGCAAGGCAGATGCGTTCGAATCCATCAGGCGCCGGATCCATGAGATGGCCGATGACATGCGCCGATTGCGGGCCACGATCGATATAATCGCCGAGCATGACGATGAGCTTGGTGCCCGGCAGATGCTCCGCATCGCGCGCGATCGCCTCTTCGGCCTTCTGCAGCAGATCGAGACGCCCATGCACGTCGCCGATGGCATAGGTCGGAATTTCGGTTATATCCATGCTCACGCGCGGGCGCGGCTGACGTCCAGCCTTCGAACCCTCGCGGCTTCGTGCAAGAGAATCGCTCATCATCATTCCTGATCAGTTGGCCGTCCCCTAACGATAAGTAGAGCATACGGCAAGGCGATCAAGCTGGTAAGAAAATTCAGCCGGCCGGGCTTTTGTGGAAAAACCGGCCTTACGCAAGCTGATGCAATCGCGCACTTTTTTAACATTAGGAAAGAGTGGCAGATGGGCACCATATCGCAGTTACACGACAATGTGCGCCCTCCGGCGCACCGTATCGAGACCGAGGAAGAAGCCGTTTCCACGGCGCGCGAGCTTGCAGCCACCTTTCGCCGGCAGGCAAGCGAGCGCGACATCAACCGCCTCATGCCCAATACCGAGCTCGACACGCTCTCGCAATCCGGCCTGACGGGGATCACCGTCCCCCCGGAATATCAGGGGCTTGATGTTTCCAACGCCCTGCTCGCCGAGATCATCGCCATTATCGCCGAAAGCGATGCCTCGATCGGCAACGTGCTGGCAGCTCATTTCCGCGTGCTGGAGGGGCTGCGCAACCAAACTTCGGAAGAGCTGAAAAGCACCCTCTTTGCCCGCGCACTGGACGGCGATCGTTTCGCCGCTGCCCGTTTTGCCGATCAGGCAAGCCTTACTGCCGAAGGCTCCGGCTTTCGCCTGGCAGGCCGGTCGGAACAGGCCGCCGCCATTCTTTTCTCCGACTGGATCGCTGCAGCAGCGATCGATCCCGGCGGCCGCAGGGTAACGCTCCATCTCCATCGTGACGGCGACGAACTGCAAGCGGTGGACGATTGGGACGCCTTCGGCCTGCGCACCAACGGCACGGCAACGCTGATTGCCGCTAAGCTGCATGTGAATGCCGATACCGTCACCGCTGCCTTATCCGGCGATCACACCACGGAAAAATCCTTGGGTCTTCTGCTGCAGGCAGCCGTCTGCCTCGGTATCGCCCGCGCCGCCTTTTCCGACCTGCTTGTCATGGCGAAGGAGCCCTCTACCCTTTTCGGCAAGATCGGCGAGCGCGCCATCCGCACCGAAACCGCAACCGGCGCGCTGGAACAGGCCGGCCGCAAACTGGATATTGCCCAGGTAAGCCCTGCCGAGGCAGCCATGGCGGAGGCCTATTTCTCCGCCTCCTCCGCCTGCCTAACAGCAACCGAGCTGGCGCTGGACACGGCAAATGCCCTCTTCGAACTAGCCCGGGGTGCCACCGGCAGCATCGCGCTCAACCTCGACCGTCACTGGCGCAACGCCCGCATCCACGACATGGCGATTCAGCGCGAGCCGCTACTGAACGCAGCAGGCGCGCATATTCTGAAAATCAGGGAAAGATGAAGCACTTCCAGTAGAAGTGCGCCGCGGTTTTGCGTCCGGAATTGCGCGAAAACGAAGAGAGCGGATCAGCTCGCGGCAGAAACCGGCACCTTTTCCTCGACAGTTTCGATGCCGCCACCGGCAACGAACTGCTCGAGCGTCATATTGTCGAGAATGGCGGCGATCGCGTCCCGCACTTCGGTCATCGAGCGCCGCACCTGACAGGTCTCGGGATCGGCACAGTCGTCGCACGCCTCGTAAGCCGTGCGGCTGGCACAACGGATCGGCGCAAGCGGCCCATCCAGCGTGCGGATGACATGTCCGATGCGGATGTCCGATGCGGGCCGCGACAGCGAATAGCCGCCGCCCGGCCCCTTTTTCGATCGCAGGATGCCGACATTGCGAAGCTCCAGGAGGATCGTATCGAGAAACTTCTTCGGGATATTGTTGCGCGAGGCGATATCGTTGATGAAGGCGGTCTCGCCCGGCGCCAGCCGCGCCAGATCAACCAGCGCCTTCAACCCGTATTTTCCCTTTTTCGTCAACATGTGGATCGCCCTGCACTTTGCGGCATTATGCTTCTGTAATAGCAGGCAAATAGAGTCAAAACCATGAAGAGACAACAAAATAACCAGTTTTTATAGGCTACATAAGCAATATGTTGCCGTAATACCGCGCTTCAGAGTTTCCTGAACCTTGCAGGCCCCAGAAGATGGTCTCGCACCGCCAATCGATGCGAGACCGGAAGCCCCGTCTAGACCGTTTTCAGCATGCCGCCATCGACGAAATAGGTAGAGCCGATGCTGTAGCTCGCTCGGTCGGAGCAGAGGAAGACGAAGAAATTCGCCAACTCCTCCGGCGTGCCGAAACGCTTGGACGACGCATGTTCATCCGCCACACTCTGCAAGTAACCCTCCCAGTCGCCACCGGTCTCCGCCGTCAGCTGCTTGGCAGTCTTGATCCAGTCAGGCGTCAGGATGAGGCCGGCATTGACGCAGTTGACGCGAATGTTTTCCTTCACCAACTCAGTGGAGAGCGTCTTGGAAAACATCATCAGCGCTGCCTTGGTGACATTGTAGATCGGCTCGTACCAGAGCGGCTGCACTGCGCAGATCGAGGCATTGTGGAGGATCACGCCGCCACCGCGTTTCATCATCTGCGGCGCGATGCCGCGCGCAAGCCGCACGGCCGCCATAACATGCAGATCCCAGTAGTCCTGCCACTTCTCATCCGGCGCTTCCATGACAGTCTCGTTGGAGCCGGTGCCGGCGTTGTTGATGAGAATATCAGCCCCGCCACGTTCGGCTGCCGCCGCAATAATCGCCTGCGTACCCTCGACGGTCGCCACATCGCTCTCAACGGCGATGGCGCTGACGCCATATTTATCGGCAATGCGGATAGCTTCAGCATCCAGCCGCTCGAGCCCCCGCGCCGACAGCACGAGGTTGGCGCCTTCAGCCGCCAGCCCTTCGGCGATGGCAAGCCCGATGCCGACGGAACCGCCAGTGATGACGGCGGTCTTTCCCTTCAATCCAAGATCCATGAAATCCTCCCTATCCGGCCGGCAGACCCGGTCGATCCACCAACTCTTCCGGCATTGGTTCTGCCCGTCAAGCCGTGACGGAAAATCATCGGTGCCGTTAGCTGATCCCTCTTGCCGCAGGCAGCGATCTGTCGCATGGCTGCAGGCATAGTGGAGGAGTTTTCATGCGACTTTATTCAGCATGCATCGAATGGCTGTTCGTCGAAGACGGCGATCATTTCGCCGATCGCATTCGCCGTGCCCATGCCGCCGGCCTCGAGGCCATCGAATTCTGGCGCTGGACGGACAAGGACCTCGACGCGATCGAAGCCGCATTGAAAGAGACCGGCCTCAAGGTGACGAGCCTTGTCGCCGAGCCGATGATCGCGCTCACAAACACCGCCAATCGCGAGACTTGGCTGAAGGGCCTTGCCGATTCCGTTGCCGTCGCAAAACGTCTCGACGCTCCTGTGCTGATCGCGCAGGCAGGCGACGATCTAGAAGGCTTCACCCGAGACGAACAGCGCAAGGCGCTGACAGAAACGCTGCAGGCCGGTGCCGACATCTTGAAAGGCAGCGGCGTGCGCCTCGGCGTCGAGCCGCTCAACATCCGCATCGACCATATCGGCTATTTCCTCGATTCCACCCGCGAAGGGCTCGATATCGTCGATAATGTCGGCCGCCCGGAAATCGGCATCGTCTACGATATCTACCATTCCGCCGTCATGGACGAGCGCACTGAGGATGTTCTGGCCGGTCGCATCGATAGCATCTTTCACGTCCATGTCGCCGACCATCCCGGCCGCAACGAGCCCGGCACCGGCACGATCGATCTTGCCCACCGCCTGAACTGGATCTTCGCCAACGGTTATACCGGCGCTGTCGGACTGGAATACAAGCCGACGAAGCCGGGCGCGGATGCAGTTAGGGCAGCGATTGCAGCCCTGGGCTGACGGTCGCCGTCAGCTGCGACCCGACAGAATCAATCTGATCACTTCACACGTGCACTGAACTCAACTGGTCCCGATTCCTGCTTTGCCGGATCGATCGCCGCCGACACCTTGCACGGACCTGCGGAGCGACGCTCGACAATGCGCGAGGCAACCATTATCCGCCGGGCAGGCATGCCCGGCAGGCGCGGATTTTCGATCCGCTCCAGCAAAAGCCGAAGGCCTACTGCCCCGCATTCCTGCCCTTCCATCCGTACCGTCGTCAGTGGCGGCGATATCTGCGTAGCGGGCGAAAAATCACCGAAACCGACGACGGAAACATCGTCGGGAATGCGATAGCCCTGCCCCAGTAACTCCGAAACCACAGTCAAAGCCAGGCCGTCATGGGCGCAGAAAAAGGCCGTTGGGTGTATGCCCTTCGCCTTAAGATCCCGGAAGGCTTCACCGAAGCCGATCTGCTCATCGAAGCGCAGGACATGCAGCGAAACGTCTTCGCAGCGCTCGGCGATCTCCCGCGCCCCGTAGAAGCGCTCGCGCCGGCCACGGAAACCGGGCGTGCCGTTGACATAGACGATCGACCGATGGCCGAGTTCGATAAGATATTGCAGCACCGCCTGCCCCGCCTCATGATCGGTCCCGGTGACCTGATCAGCCTGCTCCAGTGGGTCGACCCAGCCAAAACGCACGACAGGGATTCCGGTTGCCGTCGCCGCCACGATCGCCTCGCGGTCATGCGGGCCGACGAGCAAAAGCCCGGCACAGGAATGCGCCAGCTCTTCCAGCTGGCCGGGGCTATGGGTCCAGCGGATACGCAGCGCCATGCCCAGCCGATGCGCCTCGCGCTGCAGGCCGTTCTGAACCTGCATGTAGAGCTCACTGTTGACGGCATCGAGATCGTGGAAAACGACGGCAATATCACTCGTCAGCGACTGGCCTGCAGGACGTGTATAACCCAACCGTTCGGCGGTGGCGCGGATCAGCGCACGCGTCTCGTCGCTGACGCCGCTCTTGCCTGCCAGCGAGCGCGAGACCGCATACTTCGAGAGGCCGACCTCCCGCGCGATCGTCTGTAAGGTAACTCGCCCCCTGCTTCCCACTTTCCACCTCGATGTTTCATCCGGAATTGAGACGTTTCGCTACACCGCCCATACCGGAATTGCAAATTCTCGCACTAACAAAACATAACGCTTTACCTAACAATATCCAAATGTATTCTTTCCGTTATCCCAACCTGAAAGCAAAAATAACGATAAGGGTTGCGGATTTTTGGAGGAGAACCCTATGATCAAGCTGAAACGTCGTGCGTTTCTGGCCGGGACTTCGGCCGTTCTGATCTTGCCGGCCCTGCCGGCTTTCGCCGCCGACTACAAGGAAGCGGCCATTCTGAAAGACAAGGTTTCAAGCGGCGCGTTACCGGCCCTGAAGGATCGGCTGCCGGAAAATCCGCTCGTCGTCAAACCGGTCGAAAGTGTCGGCAAACACGGCGGCGACTGGAATATGGCGCTGGTCGGTGGTGGCTCGCTATCCATGCTGTTCCGCTACCAGGCCTATGAGCCACTGCTGCGCTACACGCCCGACTGGTCCGGCGTGACGCTGAACGTTGCCGAAGCCTTCGACGGCAATGCAGATTCCACGGAATATACCATCCGCCTGCGCAAAGGCATGAAGTGGTCGGACGGCCAGCCCTATACCACTGCCGACGTGAAATTCTGGTACGATACTATTCTCACGGACAAGCGGGTCGCCGTGAACGGCCAGGGTCACTGGAAGACATCAGGCAAGCCGGCCAAGCTCGAAATCGTCGACGAACAGACGTTTAAAGTTATCTTCGCGAAACCTAACGGTATGTTTCMGTTGCAGGTCGCCTGGGCCAATAGTGACCACACGACGCGCTGCCCCAAGCATTATCTCGAGCAGTTCCATATTGACTACAATCCGAAGGCCGACGAGCTCGCCAAACAGCGCGGCTTCGAGACCTGGATCGCCGCCTTCCAGTCCGCCTCCGGCTTCCAGGATGATAATGCCTTCTTCCTGAACTCCTCGAAGAAGCCGTGCCTGCACGCCTGGATGTTTACGACTGCGCCCGGCGAGAATACCGAACGCGCCGTTGCCGAACGCAACCCCTTCTACTGGAAGGTCGATACGGAGGGTAACCAGCTCCCCTACATGGACCGCATCGTCTATCAGATGGTCGCCGACCCGCAGGTGCTGCTTTTGAAGGCCATGCAGGGCGAGATCGACCTGATGGACCAGTATATCGCAACACCGAACAACAAGTCGGTGCTCTATGATGCGCGCGAGCAGGGCAAGTATGATTTCTACACGCTGACTTCGACCGAAGCCAACGTGATGAACTTCATCTTCAACCTCAACCACAATGACGAGACCAAGCGAAAACTCTTCCGGAACAAGGATTTCCGTGCAGCGCTCTCCATGGCGCTCGATCGCCAGTCACTGATCGACGCCGTGCTCGTCGGCCAGGGCGCCCCTGCCCAGCCATCGATCAAGCAGGGTGATCCGCTCTACAACGAGCAGCTCGCCACGCAGTTCACGAGCTACGACGTCGACAAGGCAAACGCCATGCTCGACACGATCATCCCGAAGCGCGACGACCAGAACTTCCGTCTGGACGACCAGGGCCGCCGCCTGACGGTGATCTTCGAAATCGACCAGGCACGCGCCGTCTTCCTCGACCTCTTCCAGCTGGTCATCCCGATGTTCCAGGCAGTCGGCATCGATGCGCAGATGCGCACTATGGACCGCTCGCTCTGGGAAACCCGCGTCCGCCAAGGCCGCGATTTCGATGCGACGGCCCACCAGTTCGGTGCGAACGGCGGCGTCGCTGCCATGCTCGACCCGCGCTACTACGTGCCGACGGATTCGAACGCCATGTACGCTCCGGCCTGGCAGCTCTGGTATCTCGACCGCAACAACGCCAATGCGGAAGAGCCCCCGGAAGAGACGAAGAAGCTGCTCGAGCTCTACGACAAGCTGAAGGCGACCTCCGATCCCGCCGGCCAGCAGGAGATCATGAAACAGATCCTGCAGGGTGCTGCCGACAACTTCTATGTCTTCGGCATTTCCCAACCACCGGATGGCTACGGCGTCGTCAAGAACAACATGAAGAACATCACCAAGACCATGCCGAATTCCTTCGGCTGGCCGACCCCCGCTCCCACCATGCCGGAGCAGTTCTACAAGGTCTGATGACCTGCAAAATGATGACGCATTCAAGGCGCCGGCTTTATCGGCCGGCGCCAAGGCCCCTCTTTTGCCAATGATTGGATGAAGACGATGCTCGACGCCAGAAGACAGAATACCGACACGCTGCGCACGCCGGACTGGTTCAAGACTGCAACGCGCTGGACCCAGCTCACCTTCGTGGAAGACGATCCGGAAAAATACGATCCGGCCTTCTGGGTCGATGTCTTCAAGCGCACCAAATCCAATGCCGTATGCCTCAGCGCCGGCGGCTACATCGCCTATTATCCAAGCGAAGTACCTTACCACTATGTGAGCAAATATCTCGGCGATAAAGACATCTTCGGCGCGCTCGTCGATGCCGCCCGCAAGCTCGACATGCATGTCATGGCCCGCGTCGATCCGCACGCGATCCACGACGATGCTGCAAAAGCTCATCCGGAATGGGTGATGATCAACGCCGACGGCACGCCGCGCCGTCACTGGGCCTATCCCGATGTCTGGGTCACCAATGCCTATGGCGACTACAACACCGTCTTCATGCCCGAAGTCGTCAAGGAAATCGTCCGCAAATACGATATCGATGCCGTCTTCGCCAATCGCTGGCAGGGCCACGGTGTCGACTATAGCGAAGACAGCGCACGCCGTTTCAAGGATATGTTCGGCCACGCCCTGCCGAAAAAGGCGGATGCTGATGATCCCGCCTGGCAGGCCTGGCTGCAATGGCGCCGCCGCGTGCTGACTGACATGATCGCCCAGTGGGACGATGCGGTCAAAGCGATCCGCCCGCATGCGAGCTTCATCCCGAATATGGGCGGCGCTTCACTGATGGAATTCGACCTCTCGGTCATCGCCAAACATTGCCCCTTCCTCGTTGTCGATCATCAGGGCCGCAAGGGTCTCGAACTCGGCTGGTCTGCCGGCCGCAACGGCAAGCGCATCCGCGCCACCTTCCCCGATCGCCCGGTCGTGCTCATCACCTCGATCGGCCCGGAAGAAGAATATCGCTGGAAGGATGCCGTCACCTCCGGCGAGGAAATGCAGCTCTGGATCAATGACGGCACGGCTCATGGCCTCTATGCCTGGTTCACCAAGTTCAACGGCGTCGTGCCGGATAAGCGCTGGGTAGAACCGGTCGCCGACGCCTTTGCACTGCAGGCAGCCGTCGAGCCGGTTCTCGAAAGTATGCAGCCGACAGCCGAAATCGCCGTCGTTGATCCTTCGACCACCCTTCGCCACTGGGCGCCGGAAGAACGGCACAATGCCGAGAAGCACGATCTCGGTTTCTACCACGCGCTCGTCGAAGCCCGCCTGCCCTTCGAGCTTCTCTCGGATCAGGTTCTGACCAAGGAAAATCTCGACCGTTTCAAGGTAATCATCCTCGCCAACGCTTCCTGCCTTTCGGATGCGCAGAACGAGGCGATCCGCGGCTATGTCGAACGTGGCGGCAGCGTCGTCGCTTCCTACGAAACCTCACTCCGCGATGAATTCGGCAAGAAACGCAACGAATTCGGCCTTTCGGATGTGCTGGGCGCCAAGTTCGTTTCCGGCCCGCGCGGCATCGTCAAGAACACCTATGTGGCACTGTCAGGCGATCATCCTCTCAACCAGGGCTACGAAGGCGCCGAGCGCATCATGGGCGGCACCCGCCTCATCCATGCCGATGCAACAGGCAATGCGACGACACCCTTCCTCTATGTGCCCGATTTCCCGGACCTGCCGATGGAGGAAGTCTATCCGCGCAAAGCTCCTGAAGGCGCCGGCGTGATCGCCCGCGAAACCGGCAAGGGCGGCCGCACGGTCTATATTCCCTGGAATATCGGCGAGATCTTCTGGGAAGTCTTCGCCGTCGACCACGGAAAGCTGATTGCCAATGCCGTCAACTGGGCGCTCGGCAAGACCTCGCGCGTCACGGTCGAAGGTCCCGGCGTCATCGATATGGCACTGCGCGACAGTGCCGAAGGTATCGCGGTCAGTCTCTTCAACCTCACCAACCCGATGATGATGAAGGGGCCGATACGCGAAAATTACCCTCTGGCGGCCCAGACGGTTTCAGTGGAAATTCCTCAGGGCAAGTCGGTCGCCAAGGCATGGCTCACCGTTACCGACCGCGCCGCAAACTTCAGCGTCAAGGACGGCCGCGTACAGGTGGAAGTGCCTGATATCGAGCGGCTGGAGGTTCTGCACCTCACCTGGAAATGAGGTGTCGAGACAAGGAGGAGCGTTTTCGGCCTGGAGGGGCCGAAAGCGGATGGAGATCCGAAGGAAGCGCCTGACCGGGCGCTCTCAACGGGAGGAGAAACATTCCGATGCTTGGCTATATCTTCAAGCGCGTGCTCTACATGATCCCGACCCTGTTCGGCATGTCGCTGATCTCGTTCCTGATCATCCAGCTGCCGCCGGGTGATTACCTGACCTCGATGATCGCGACGATGAGCGACAGCGGCCAGGCGGTCGACCCCGCGCAGATCGAGCGGCTGAAAGAGATCTACGGCTTCGACGACCCCTTCTATATCCAGTATCTGAAGTGGATATGGGGCATTGTCAGCCGCGGCGATTTCGGCTGGTCCTTCGAGTGGAACCAGCCCGTCTCCGGTCTCATCTGGGCACGCATGGGTTCAACGCTGGTGATTTCACTCCTGAGCCTGCTCTTCGTCTGGGTCGTCGCCCTGCCGATCGGCATCTATTCGGCCGTACGGCGCCACTCGATCAGCGACCACGTCTTCACCTTTTTCGGCTTCATCGGCCTTGCGGTACCGAACTTCATCCTGGCGCTGACACTGATGTATGTCGCCTATCGCTACCTCGGCCAGAGCGTCGGCGGCCTCAACTCCCCCGAATTTGCCGAAGCATCCTGGAGCCTCGCCAAAGCAGGCGATTTCCTCGCCCATCTCTGGATCCCCATTATCATCATCGGCGCGTCGGGCACCGCCGCCATGATCCGCATCCTGCGCGCCAACCTGACGGACGAGCTGCACAAGCCCTATGTCATCACCGCCCGCGCCAAGGGCCTGCCGGAATACAAGGTGATCCTCAAATATCCAGTGCGCATAGCGCTGAACCCCTTCGTCTCGGCGATCGGCTGGGTGCTACCCCATCTCGTCTCCGGCGTGACAATTACCGCCATCGTCCTGAACCTGCCGACCGCAGGTCCCCTGCTTTTCCGCGCGCTGGTCTCGCAGGACATGTATCTCGCCGGCAGCTTCATCCTGCTGCTCTCGGCACTCACCCTCGTCGGCATGCTCCTGTCGGACCTGCTGCTTGCGCTGCTCGATCCGCGCATCCGGTTCAATTGAGGAGGCGCCGATGACGCACGAAACATTCGGAACTCACACCGGCCCCTTGCATGTCGTCGCCGACGGCCCTTCGATCAGCCCGCTGAAACAGGGTAAGACGGTCTCGACAGCTGCCATCGGCCCATGGCGGTTGATCGCGGGCAAGCTGATCCGACAGAAGGTGGCAATGGTCGCCGGCGCGATCATCCTCTTCCTCTATCTCGTCGGCCTCTTCGCCGAGTTCCTGGCGCCTTCGCTGCCCGCGATCTCCAAGCCGCAATATACCTACGCCCCGCCGCAGGGTTTCAGCTTCTTCGTGGAGAAACCTGATGGTAGCTCGGAATTCAATTTCCATGTGAAGGGCTACAAGGTGGAGATCGACAAGGTGGCGCTCAGGCGCACTTTCGTGGTCGATGACACCAAGGTCGTACCGATCGGCTTCTTCGTCAAWGGCCCAGCCTACAAGCTCTGGGGCCTGATCCCGATGACCACGCGTTTCATCGGGCCGATCAACCTCAATGATCCTATGTACCTGCTCGGCGCTGACCGCCTCGGCCGCGACGTTCTCACCCGCCTGATCTACGGCACCCGCATTTCCATGTCGATCGGGCTCGTCGGCGTCGCCATGTCGCTTGTGCTCGGCGTTGTGCTCGGCTCCATCTCCGGCTTCTACGGCGGCTGGGTGGATACGCTGATCCAGCGCATCATCGAAGTTGTCAGTGCCATGCCGACCATCCCGCTCTGGCTCGGTCTTGCCGCGGCGATCCCGCTCGCATGGTCGCCTGTCAACGTTTATTTCGTCATTACCATCATCGTCTCGCTGCTCGGCTGGACCAGTCTTGCCCGCGAAGTGCGCGGCCGCTTTCTGGCGCTGCGCAGCGAGGATTTCGTCACCGCCGCCAAGCTCGACGGGTCGAGCGAGGCGCGGCTGATCTTCCGCCATATCCTGCCGTCGCTTACGAGCCACATCCTAGCCGTCGTCACCCTCGCAGTGCCGACGATGATCGTCGCCGAAACCTCGCTCTCTTTCCTCGGCATCGGCCTCAAGCCGCCGGTCGTCAGTTGGGGCGTGCTGCTGCAGGACGCCCAGAATATCCGCACGGTCGCGACCGCGCCGTGGCTGCTGATCTGGCCGTCTCTGGCAGTCGTCATAGCCGTCCTGTCCTTCAACTTCTTCGGCGACGGCCTGCGCGATGCAGCCGATCCCTATGACAATTGAGGAGGAAGCCATGACCGATCTTCCCGATGACGTCGTCCTCTCGGTTGAAAACCTCTCGATCGATTTCCGGCTGCGCACGCATATCCTGCATGCCGTCGAGGATGTGAGCTTCCAGCTGAAGCGTGGGCAGACGCTCTGCCTCGTCGGCGAAAGCGGCTCAGGCAAGAGCGTGACTGCCCGCTCGCTGCTGCAGATCGTCGACAAGCCAGGCACGATCGTCGGCGGCCGCATCCTGCTGCGCAATGGCAGCGAGATCACCGATATCGCCACCCTTCAGCCCGGCAGCCGCGCCATGCGGGAAATCCGCGGCCGGCACATCGGCCTCATCTTCCAGGAGCCGATGAGCTCGCTCTCCCCGGTCCACACGATCGGTTCGCAGATCATTGAAGCGATCCGCCTGCACAGCAATCTCGACAAGAAGGCGGCGCGTGCCCGCATGGTCGATTTGCTGGGCCAGGTGGAAATTCCCAATCCCGACAAGATGGCCGACCGCTACACATTCGAATTCTCCGGCGGCATGCGCCAGCGCGCCATGATTGCCATGGCCCTTGCCGGCAATCCCGATATCCTGATCGCCGACGAGCCGACGACCGCTCTCGACGTGACGACACAGGCCGAAATCCTCGACCTCATCAAGCGCCTGCAGGTCGAGCGCGGCATGGCGATGTTGCTCATCACCCATGACATGGGCGTGGTGGCCGAAGTGGCGGACGAAGTTGCCGTCATGCGCTTCGGCCATATCGTCGAGCGCGGCCCGGTCGATGCCATCTACCACGCCGCCACTCATCCCTATACACGCCAGCTGCTGGCCTCGACAGTGAAGCTGACGCATCATGTCGAAGGCAGGCAGCCGGCAATCGCCCTGTCTTCGGAAGCGCCGAAACCGATCTTGTCGGTCCGCAATCTCGGAAAAACCTTTGGCTGGCACGGCAATACCAATACGCTGCGCGCGGTCGATGACGCCAATTTCGATCTCTATCCCGGGGAGAACCTCGGCATCGTCGGCGAAAGCGGTTCCGGTAAGACGACACTCGGCCGCCTGATCCTGCGCACCGTCGAGCCGACGACCGGCACTGTCCTCTACCGTGGCAAGGATGGCAGAGAGACCGATGTCACCAAGCTCGGCAAGAAGGAACTGCGCAACTTCCACCGCGAAGTCCGCCTCGTCTTCCAGGATCCTTTCGCCTCGCTCAACCCGCGGATGACCGTCAAGGAAGTGATCGCCGATCCACTCATCGTCAACGGCCTTGCCAAAGGCAAAGCGCTGGAAGATCGCGTTGCCGAACTGATGCGGCTCGTCGGCCTCGATCCGATGGGCATGGAGCGTTACCCGCACGCCTTTTCCGGCGGCCAGCGCCAGCGCATCGGCATCGCCCGCTCACTCGCGCTCGATCCGCGCATCATCATCGCCGACGAAGCGACCTCGGCGCTCGACGTTTCGATCCGCAGCCAGATCCTCGACCTGCTACTCGATATCCGCCAGCGGCTGAACCTTAGCTTCATCTTCATTTCCCACGATATTTCCGTGGTACGCTATTTCTGTGACCGCGTGGCCGTCATGCATCGCGGTAAGATCGTTGAACTCGGCGAGGCTGAGCAGATCTGCACCGCACCGCAAGAAGCCTATACGAAAAGCCTCATTTCAGCCGTTCCCAATCCCGATCCCCGCGACAAGCGCATGCTGCACCGGCATCGTTTCGTCGCCCCCGCCAATGCCTGAGGATGTTCCAGTGCCGAAATTTTCCGCCAATCTTTCCTTTCTTTATCAGGACCTCGCCTTCCTCGATCGTTTCGCGGCAGCCGCCAAAGATGGTTTTGGTGCGCTCGAATATCTCGGCCCCTATGCCGAGCCGAAGGAAAAGGTCGCAGAGACGCTGAACGCAAACGGCCTGAAACAGGCGCTCTTCAACGTGCCCTCCGGTGACTGGGCCGGCGGCGAACGCGGCATCGCCTGCCTGCCGGATCGCATCGAGGAATTCCGCAGCGGCATCTCGCTCGCCCTCGATTACGCCAAGGCACTCGCCTGCCCGCAGGTCAACGTTATCTCCGGCCTCGTACCAAAGGGAGCCGATCTCGAGACGCTGGAAAAGGTGCTGGTTGAAAATCTGAAATATGCCGCGGAGCGCACTGCCGATGCCGGCGTGAAGTTGCTGATCGAGCCCATCAACCTGCGTGATATTCCGGGCTTCTTCCTGTCGAGCACCAATCACGCCGAACGCATCCTCGACAAGGTCGGCTCCGACAATCTCTACATCCAGTATGATTTCTACCACATGCAGATCATGCAGGGCGACCTGATCCCGACCTTCACGCGGCTGAAGGACCGGATCGCCCACGTACAGATCGCCGACAATCCCGGCCGCAATGAACCCGGCACGGGCGAGATCAATTACGGCTTCATCCTCTCCGAACTCGACCGCCTCGGTTACGACGGCTGGGTGGGCTGCGAATATAAGCCGAAGGCCGGCACCAGCGAGGGGCTTGGCTGGATGAAACCCTATCGGAAGTGAGCGTGACATGAATATCGGTTTTATCGGACTGGGCGTCATGGGCCGCCCGATGGCGGAACATCTGATCGATGCCGGCCACACGCTGCATCTGAGCCGCGTGAAGGACGCTTCGCAGCATCTCATCACCAAGGGCGGCAAGGCTGCCCATAGCGCCAAGGCTGTTGCCGAGGCCTCCGACATCATCATCCTGATGCTGCCGGATACGCCCGATGTCGAGGCGGTGCTCTTCGGCGAGAACGGTGTGGCCTCCGGCCTGTCGGCAGGCAAGCTCGTCATCGACATGAGCTCGATCTCGCCGGTTGCCACCAAGGATTTTGCCAGGCGCATCGAAGCGCTCGGCTGCGATTATGTCGATGCTCCGGTCTCCGGCGGCGAGGTCGGCGCCAAGGCTGCCTCGCTGACGATCATGATCGGCGGCAAGGAAGCGGCTTTCGAGCGCGCCCGGCCGCTCTTCGAAAAGATGGGTAAAAACATCACGCTGGTGGGCGGCGTCGGCGACGGCCAGACGGCCAAGGTCGCCAACCAGATCATCGTCGGGCTGACGATCGAGGCCGTCTCCGAAGCCCTGCTCTTTGCCAAACGGGCCGGCGCCGATCCGGCCAAGGTGCGGGCAGCCCTGATGGGCGGTTTTGCCGCCTCGCGCATTCTCGAAGTGCACGGCGAGCGTATGGTCAAGGAGACCTTCGAACCGGGCTTCCGCATCCGCCTGCACCGCAAGGACATGACGCTCGCGGTTGACGCCGCACGCGCGCTCGATCTTTCGCTGCCGAATACAGCGGCCACCCAGCAACTCATGAATGCCGCTGTTGCCAATGGCGACGGCGAACGCGACCATTCCGCCCTTATCCGCACGCTCGAGCTCCTCGCCGGAGGGCCGCGCTAGATCACGACCACCTAGAACACCCGGACGACATCTTCGACCGYCTCCTGCCGGAGCCTTTTTTCCGGACGGCGAAGCCATGTCCGGACATCGATAGAGAAGGACAGGACAATGCTTAGAAACGATATCCAATTCCCTTTCGGCGCCGTCTATTTCCGCAAGTCCAATCCGCCGCGCGACGATTGGGAGCGCGACTACACGACGGCAGGCGAAGATGGCATGAACATCTTCCGCCACTGGTTCATGTGGAGCGCAATCGAAGTGGCCCCCGGTGTCTATGACTGGGAAGAGTATGACCGCCAGCTCGATCTCGCCGCCAAGAACGGCATCAAGACAGTTATCGCCGAACTCATCCATGCCGTGCCGGACTGGGCCGTCCGCAAATATGCCGACGCCTTGCAGGTCAATGCCGATGGCACCAAGCTCGGCTCCTACATGGGCGTCTCGGCCGCAACCGGCGGCTTTTCCAACAATGGCGGCGGCGCCGGTGCGCTGACGCTGAACTGCCCGGAAGTGAAGGAAGCCGCCGGCAAGTTCCTGACCGCACTCGCCACCCGCTACAAGGACCATCCGGCGATCTACGGCTATGACGTCTGGAACGAGGTCAACTATTCCGCCGATGTCGATTACAGCAGCTATGCCAAGTCCGCCTTCCGCAAATGGCTGGAGAAGAAATACGGCAGCCTGAAAGTGCTCGCCAAGGCGTGGCATCGCTACAGCTATGCCGAATGGGAGGATATCGAGCCGCCGGTCCATATGGCCCCCTACCCCGAATGCATCGACTGGCTGCAGTTCAAGCGCGACAATTTCTATGGCCAGATGCAGTGGCGTATCGATACGATCCGCGCCGTCGACCAGAAGAATGTTATTGCCGCCCACGGCATATCCGGCGCGATCCCCAACATGGCCGCCAATGGCTGCGACGACTGGCTCGCCGCCTCCAAGGTGGAAATCTACGGCTTCACATGGATCCAGGCCCGTAAGGGCACCGAGCCCTGGAAGACCTGGTACGGTGTCGACATCAATCGCGCCGCTGCCCGCGGCAAGCCCTTCTGGCACGCCGAGCGTCAGGGCGGCCCGCTCTGGCTGCAGCCGCAGGTGATCGGCCGCGACAAGGAAGACGGCCGCGTCGCCGAGCCTGAGGATATCCGCATCTGGAGCATGACCTCCTTTGCCGGCGGCGCCCGCGGCGTCCTCAATCTGCGCTGGCGCCCGCTACTCGACGGCCCCCTCTTCGGCGCCTTCGGCGCCTATGGCATGGACGGCAGCCGCACGCCGCGCTCCGACCTGCAGAGCGCCATGGCGAAATGGGCGAACGACCCGGCGCAGAAGACACTCTGGGACGCAAAGCCGGTGCGAGGCGAAGTCGGCATTCTCGTTATCCCCGAAACACAGGAATGGGATTACCTGCTGAATTACGACCGTAAAGAAAAACCTTATCCGGAAGCCATGTGGGGCGCCTATCGCGCCTTCCTCGGCCAGGGCTTGCAGCCGGATTGGGTGCATATCGACGATATTGACGCCTATGACTTCCTCTATTTCCCCTGCCCGATCATGTTCACTGCCGAACAGGCCGCGCGCCTGAAGACCTGGGTGGAAAAGGGCKGCACACTGATTGCCGAAGCCTGCCCCGGCTATTTCGGCGACCGCGGCCATGTCGGCCAGGTGCAGCCGAATATGGGTCTCGACGAGGTCTTCGGAGCCCGCGAGGAGGAAGTGGAATTCATGCCCGATATCGGCAACCGTATCCACTTCAAGTTCGACGATATCGCCGTCGATGGCGGCGGTCTCCTGCAATCCTACCGCCTCACCGGCGGCACCGGCCGCGGCACGTTCGATGGCGGGCGTTTGGCCGTCATCGAAAACCGCTTCGGCAAGGGCCGCACCCTGCTGATCGGCACAAACCCCTCGGTCGCCTTCTACCGCACCGATGGCAAGGCCAATGCCGCCTTCTTCGCCGAACTGGTGAAATGGAGCGGCAGGGCGCGTCATGCGACGCTTTCCAATGATGCGGTCTTCGCCCGCATCCACAAGGGCGAAAAGGGCAGCTTCCTCTGGCTGGTCAATCCGACACGCAAGGCCCAGACGACCACGGTCAGCCTCGCGGACGGAAAACTGTCAGGCAACAAGCCCGCCTGGCCGGTAAACCACGCCTATGATGCTGGCCGCCTCGAAGTGCCGGCTCGCGATGTCCTGATCCTGCCGCTGGCCTGATCAGCGAGCGACAAGCTGCTCGACCCAGCCGCCTTGCGAAAGCGCGGCGCGGTCGAGTTCGCTTTCGATGCGACCGGCCTGCATCAGCACGGCCCGGTCGCACATATGCGCGACGACGCCGGGATCGTGGCTGACGAGCACGAAGGTCATCCCATGCGAAGCCTTCAGGTCGTTCAGCAGATTCAGGATTTCGGCCTGCACCGAGACATCGAGCGCCGAGGTCGGCTCATCGAGCAGCAAAAGATTCGGCTTCAGGAGCAGCGCGCGGGCAATCGCCACACGCTGCCGCTGCCCGCCGGAAAGCTGGTGCGGATAGCGCCCGGCAGCAGTGGCCGGCAGGCCGACCTGATCGAGCGCGATACGCACCTCATCCTCGACATGGCGTACTCCCCGCAGAGCCAGCGGCTCGCCCAGAATGCGGGAAATGCGGTGGCGCGGATGCAGCGAGGAATAGGGATCCTGAAACACCATCTGGATATTGGAGCGTAGCGCGCCGGTGATCTTATGTCCCGGCAGCAAGGCCTCATCGAAGACTGTGATGGAGCCCTGCCAATGGGTGTTCAGCCCCGCAACGGCACGCAGCGCCGTCGTTTTGCCGCAGCCGGAGGGACCGATCAGCCCGAAGGTCTCGCCCGGCGCAACCTCGAAGCTGACACCACGTACGGCGGTAAAACCCTTGCCGCCGCTCTGAAAAGTCACGGAAAGATCGGAAACGGAGAGCGCGCTCATGCCTCGTCTCCGTAAACCGGCAGCCGTGTCCCGTAGGTCGCCGCCGAAGGCCGCGCCGCCCAGAGCGCCCGCGTATAATCCGATTTGGCATTGGCAAGATCAGCCGACGCCATCTGTTCCTCGATCTTGCCATGCCGCATGACCATGACGCGGTCGGCATAACGCGAGACCTGCTGCAGATCATGGCTGATGAGCAGCAGCCCCATGCCGAGTTCTTCGGTCAGCGACCGCAGCAAGGTCAGGATCTGGTCCTGCAGACCGCGATCCAAAGCCGATGTCGGCTCATCGGCGATCAAGAGTTTCGGCCGGTTGATCAGCATGGCCGCGATCATCACGCGCTGCCCCATTCCGCCGGAAAGAGCAGCCGGAAAGCTCGAATAGACACGCTGCGGATCGGGCAAACCGACCTTATCCAGCATATCGAGCGCCCGCTCGCGCCGTTCGCCAGACGATAGTTTCGTGTGCAGAAGTAGCGCCTCTTCGACCTGCCGGCCGACCTTGTGGGCCGGGTTCAGCGAATATTTCGGATCCTGCAGGATCAGCCCGATACCACTACCGCGCAGCCTGTTCCAGCCGGACGCAGGTAGCGTCGTCAGCTCCTGCCCGTCGAAGGTTAGACGCTTTGCCCGCACCTCCGCTCGACGTGGCAGTAGCCCCATGATTGCGCGACCGGTCATGGACTTGCCGGAGCCGGATTCACCGACCAGCGCCACGACCTCGCGACCCACCGAGAAGGAAATGCCATCGACGACGCGCACCGGCCCTGCCTCTGACGGAAAGGCGATCGACAGATCCTCGACGGAAAGCAGCGGCTCAGTCATGGCGCGGATCCAGGATATCGCGCAGGCCATCGGCCAGCATGTTGAAGGCGAAGGAGGTGATCAGGATGGCAAAGCCAGGTACAGCCGCCACCCACCATTGATCGAAGATTACCTGCGTTCCCTCCGATACCATCGAACCCCATTCCGCTGTCGGCGGACGCACCCCGAGACCGAGGAAGCCGAGGCCTGCGGCAGCAAGGATAATGCCCGAGAGGTCGAGCGCCAGACGAATGATCGCCGAAGGCAGCACCAGCGGCAGGATGTGCCCCCAGAGTAGCCTTACGCCGCGGATACCAACCATTTCGGCCGCTGCCAGATAATCGCTCCGCCGCAGCGCCGCCGTCTCGACGCGGGCCTGGCGCGCATAGGCGGGCCAGCTTGTCAGCGCCAGCGCCAGCGCACCGTTGATCAAGCCCGGCCCCATGATCGCGACGAAGGCGAAGGCCAGCAGCAACCGCGGAAAGGACATGACGATATCGGTAATCCGCATCAGCACGCGCTCGGTCATCCCGCCGAAGAAACCCGAGAGGATGCCGACGAGAATGCCGAGCGGCGCCATCAACAGCACGACGACGAGCACCAGCAGCAGCGTTGGCCGCGCGCCATAGATGATGCGCGACAGAATATCCCGGCCGAAACCATCGGTGCCAAACCAGTGCGCAGCATCAGGCGGCATCAGGCGATTGGCCGTTTCCTGCAGGTTCGGATCATAGGGCGCAATCAGCGGCGCCAGTAGCGCCAGTGCCAGAATGAAAAGCACGACCACACTGCCCACCGCAGCCGAAGGTGAGCGCAGCACGCGACGCAGGAAGGATGGACCGCCGAGCGGCGCCTGGACGATCGCACTCATCGCTTCCTCCCCGATTCCAGCCGTGCCACGCCAAGATCGGTCAGCGCGTTGAGAAGCACGAAGGAGGCACCGACGACCAGCGTCGCGCCAAGGATTGCCGGCATGTCGCCGGCAAACATCGCCGTGGTCAGATACCGGCCGATACCCGGCCAGGCAAAGACGGTCTCGGTCAGCACGGCGCCTTCCAGCAGGCTTGCATAGGAAAGGGCAATCACTGTCAGCAGCGTCCCGGAAATATTCGGCAGGATATGGACGAAGACGATACGGCGAAGGCTCGCGCCCTTGGCGCGCGCCGTCGTCACATATTCCTGCCCGAGTTCGGTGAGGATCGCGGCGCGCGTCAGCCGCGAAATCGCGGCGAGAGCATGGAGGGCCAGCACGATCGCCGGCAACGCCAGATGCGCCAGCGCGTCGCGAAAGGCACCCGCCTTGCCCGATATCCAGGTATCGACAAGCGCAAAGCCGGTGACCGATTTGACCGTATATTGAAAGACGACATCCGCCCTGCCCGGCCCCGGCGCCCAGTGCAGCCGCGCGTAGAACAGCAGCAACATCAACAGGCCAAGCCAGAAGATCGGCACGGAATAGCCAAAGAGAGACACGAAACGGGCAAGCCCGTCCACCCATGTCCCCTGCCGCATGGCGGCGGTGACACCGAGCGCAAGACCGATGACCGCGCCGAGAATGATCGCCGCCGTCGCAAGCTCTATCGTTGCCGGGAATGTGCGGGCGATATCGTTTGCGACGGGTTGACCGGTCGAAATCGACTGACCGAAATTCCCCGAGAKCGCCGTCTCGACATAACGGAAAAACTGCACCGGCAGCGGCTGATCGAGCCCAAGTTCGAGGCGCGCCTGTTCATAGGTCGACTGGCTGGCATGATCGCCGACGAGCTGCAGCGCCGGATCGATCGGCGATAACCGCGTCATCGCGAAGGTCACCAGCGCCAACCCGAAGAGCGTCAGCGCGAAGGACCACAGCCACTTCGAAAGCGGCCAAACGAACGACAACTCCCGCCAGCTGTTGCGCTGGCGGGAGTTGGTCATGTCGGCATTGTCAGTCGTTGCCGTTTGCGGCACTTATTTTGCTACCTTGTCGTAATAGACCTGGTCTGCGTTCAGACCCTGCGCATAGTTCTTCACCTTGTCGCTTAGCACGACCTGGTCATTGCCTTGAAGCATGAAAACGAAGGGCGAGCTTGCCTGGATCTTCTTCTGCAGATCCTGGTAAAGCGCAGCGCGCTTGGCGGCATCCTGTTCCTTCACCGCGGCAAGCGTTTCGTCGGTCAGTTCCGGGATCACCCAGCCAGCCTGCTTGGCAACGGTATTGGCCGAGTTGTCCTTGTTGATCGCGAAGGCGCTGGCGTTGGAATGGGCGTCGAAATAATCCGGGATCCAGTAGCGCAGCGTCATCTCGAATTTGCCGGCGCGGCCGCGGGCATAGATGTCGCTGGCAACACCCGGCTGAATGTCGAGCGTGATGCCAGCCTGAGCGAAGGTCGACTGCAGCGACTGGGCGATCGACAGGAACGGCTGGTCGTTGAAGACGATGAATTCGATCTTGAACGGCGTCTTGATACCAGCGTCCGCAAGGATCTTCTTTGCCTTCTCGACATCGAGCTTGAAAGGCGTGTCGCTGAGCGCACCAGGGAAGCCGTTCGGCAGGAAGGCCTGGTGAACGCTGCTCTGGCCACGCAGCAGGTTCTTGGTGATGCCGTCATAATCGACGAGGTAACGTGCCGCTTCCCATAAGGCGGGGTTGCCGAGCGTCGGGTTCGCCTTGCTGTTCAGCAGGATATAGTCCTGGCGGGCGGAAGGAACGGAGAGCACCTTGACGCCGCTCTTGTCCTTCAGCGCTTCGATCTGGTCGGCGGACAGGCCACGGGCGATATCGGCATCGCCCTGCTCGACGAGCAGGCGGCGGGCGCCGACGTCAGGCACATTGCGGATGATGACGCTTTCGAGCGTCGGCTTGTCGGAAGAATTGGCATTGGCCTGCAGCACCAGCGCCTCATGCGGCGTGTAGGTAGCGATCGTGTAAGCGCCGCTGCCGGCCGAATTGGTCTTTAGCCAACCATTGCCGAAATCGTTGTCCTTGGCCTGCGGCGAAACCGTCTGCTCGTCGACGATGGAGGCAATCGGCGCCGTCAGGATCGAGAGCGCGAAGCCAGAGCCAACATCGGCCGTCCAGGTGAGCTTGATATGCTTGTCGTCAACCTTGGTGATCGCAGCATCGACATTGTCGGCCTTCCAGCCGAGTTCGTTGAGGATGAAGGCCGGCGACTTGTTGAGCTTCACGGCGCGCGTCAACGAGAAGATCACGTCTTCGGGGCGAACCGGATTGCCGGACGCGAACTTGGCATCAGAAAGCGCGAACGTCAGGCTCTTGCCATCGCTGCCGGCTTCCCAGCTAGCGGCAAGTGCAGCCTCGATCTTCGTGCCGTCATCGCGGTTGGACTGCACGAGGCGCTGATAGATATTGTTGAAGGACTGGACGGTCGTCAGCTCGAAGCCTTCGGCCGGGTCGAAGCTGACGGCATCGTCGATCGACTGGGCAACGACGAGCACGTTCGGCGGCGTTTCGGCGTGAACGACCGGCGCGCTGAATGCCAGCGCCAGGCTGAAGACAGTGCCGAGCAGCTTGGCGCGGCTGGTGATGATGGACATGGAAAACTCCCCTCGGGTGATGAAAAAGTCAGTTGGCGCCTTCGGCGAAAGCCTCAAGCTCGGGATCGAAATCGACMTCGACAACATTGATGTAGACGGCAGTGGCAATCATGATACCGGCAAAGGCGACGAGATCGACGAGCACCTTGGTGTCGTAGCGCGCCTTCAATTCGGCCCAGATATCGGCAGGAATGGCCTTGGAATCGGCGACAACAGCCGTGCCAAAACGTTTAAGCAGCGATTCCGTTTCGCTGAGTTCGAGAGCATCCGGGTTGAACCCGGTCTTGATCAGCGCTCGGCGAAAGAAGGTGATGGCGATATCGGACTTCAGCGCCTTGGAGATCGAATGCGAGAAGATCCATATCTCGCGATCGCTGATGGCGGGATTGAGCTCGGCCCGGAGCGTGAACCACTCGGCATAGATACGGTGGGCTTCCGGCGAATGCAGCAAGGTCCGCTTCATGTTGGTCATGTTGCCCCGAACGCGCACTTCCTCGTCATGCGCTGCGCGAATCTCTTCGGAAGCGGTGTCGTAATCGATGTAGGGAAGCTGGCTCATGCGAATTGCTCTTTCTTTGTGCGATAAAGGCTAGCGGGATGGCGAGATATTGTGCAGTCCATATTCATCCAGCTTTCCCGCCTTTTGACGAAAAATATTCCGCAGAACGTTACCGGGAAAAACGAACTTTTCGTCACAGATATATCAGCATTCCTTATTGGGCGTTCTTGACATCAGCGCGCACAAACGACACGATGAAACCGGTTTCAATCGTACATAAGGGAGTGATCGTGCGGTTCGACCTTTCGATCCTCTTGCCCCATCTGGGCTTTCTCGGTCAAGGCGCGCTGCTGACAGCAGAAGCTTGTGCTCTGGCACTGATCGGCAGCGTCATCATGGGCGCTTTCGTCGCCATCGCGCGCACGTCTTCATCCACCCTTCTGCGCCGGATTTCCTTCGTCTACGTGGATATCTTCCGCAACGTGCCTTTCATCGTGCAGCTGTTCTTCTTTTATTACGGCCTGCCGGAGATCGGCATCTATATCGATGCCTTCACCACGGGTGTCGTTGCGCTGTCGATTGCCGGCGGCGCCTATGCCTCCGACGTTATCCGCGCCGGCATTCTGGCGATCGATCCCGGCATCATCGAAGCCGCAGAAGTAAGCGGCCTGTCCCGCCGGGTGACCTTCACCAAGATCGTACTGCCGATCGCGCTTAGAACCTCCGTTCGCCCGCTCGGCTCGGTGCTGATCAACATGGTCCTGACCTCCTCGATCCTCTCGACCATCACGCTTAACGAGCTCACCGGCTCGGCCCAGATCGTCGTCTCGCAGACTTACCGGCCCTTCGAAGTCTATGTCGTGCTGCTGGTCGTCTATGCCGTACTGACCTATCTCGTTTCGCTCGGCATCGCCCTCCTCCACCGCCGCCTGAACCGCGACATGATGGAGGCCGTAGCCTGATGCGTTTCTCCGATTTCACACCATTCGACATCTGGCTGCTGCTACAGGGCCTCGGCGTCAGCCTCGGCCTGTTCTTCTCGACTTCGCTGATCGGCCTGCTGATCGGCACGCTCTGGGCCGTTTGCCGCTTCTATCGCGTGCCGGTGCTGACATCAGTCATCACCTTCTTCGCCGAACTCCTGAAGAACTCGCCCGTGCTGGTGCAGCTCTTCCTTGTCTTCTTCGGCCTGCCCGGCCTCTTCCATATCCGCATCACACCGACAACGGCCGCGATGATCACGCTGTCTGCCAATTCGGCGGCCTTCGTCTATGTCATCGCGGTCTCGGCAATCGAATCCATCGGCCGCGACCAGATCGAGGCCGCCCGCGTCTTCGGTCTCACGCGTTGGCAGGTGCTGCGCCACGTCGTGGCGCCGCAGGCCATGGCCTTCGCGATCGGCCCGCTGACAGCGCTTCTCGTCAACCAGTTGCAGGTCACCTCGCTGATCTCGGTCATCGGCGTCGTCGATCTCACCAAAATCGGCAACATCCTCAACCTGCGCACGCTGAAACCCTTCATCGTCTGGACGGTGGTCGGCCTGCTTTATTACGCCTGCGCCAAGCTGCTCGCATGGCTCGGTGCCCRCTTTGAAAACCGCCTCAGGGCGCATGCCGCCTGGAGAGGGCTCTGATATGCTCAAAGTAGAAAACGTCAAAAAGGCCTTCGGTCCCGTCATAGTCCTCGACGGCGTCAACCTCACCATCAAGCCCGGCGAGGTCGTCTCCATCCTCGGCTCATCCGGTTCCGGCAAGTCGACGCTGATCCGCTGCATCAACGGTCTGGAAAAATTGAACGGCGGCAGCATTACCGTCGACGATTTCGACGTCAGCAAGCCGAAGGATCTGGCGGAAGCGCGCAAACGGTCGGGCACCGTCTTCCAGCTCTTCAATCTCTATCCGCATATGACTGTGCTCGGAAACATCACGCTGGCGCCGATCGAAGTGTTGAAGAAGCCGCGCGCCGAAGCCGAAGCTGGCGCCCGCGCCCTGCTACAGTCTGTTGGCCTTGGCGATCGCGCCGAAGCCTATCCCGCGCAGCTTTCGGGCGGCCAGCGCCAGCGCGTCGGCATCTGCCGGGCGCTCGCCATGCAGCCGCGTTATCTGTTGCTTGACGAAGTCACCAGCGCGCTCGACCCGGAAATGACCTCGGAAGTTCTGGCGATCCTCGCCAAACTGGCGACCGAGGGCACGACCATGCTCTTCGTCACCCACGAGATCGAATTCGCCCGGCAGATTTCCAATCGCATCGTCTTCCTCGACAAGGGAAAGCTGCTCGTCGACCTGCCGACTGCCGATTTCTTCGCTCCCGAAGGCGGCATGTCGCATCAGCGTATCGCCCAGTTCCTGTCCAAAATGCGCAAAGATTAGAGGTATTCATGCTGCTCTTGGCCAATAAAGAAGCCTGGCCCGGTTTCCCGACGACGGTGCAGATGTTGCGCGAGGGTGCCATCAGCCTCGACGCCATGGTCGCCGGCATCAGCAAGGTGGAAAGCGAAGTCAAGGTGCGCAGCGTCGGTTACGGCGGCTGGCCGAACATGCTTGGCAATATGGAGCTCGACGGGGCCGTCATGGACGGCAACACCCGCGATGTCGGCACCGTCGGCGCCGTGCCGAACACGCTGCCGGTTGCCCGCCTCGCCCACGAAGTCATGAAGCGCCTGCCGCACGTCATGCTCACCGGCGACGGTGCCCGTCGCTTTGCCAGTGAAATCGGTTTCTCCGAAGACGACGTGCTGTTCGAAGACAGCAAGCGCGTCTGGTGGGAACGGCTGGAAAAGGAGCTTTCGCCGGAGGAACTGGCGAAATTCCCCAATATTCCGCTGGCCCCGCTGAGCCGCACCATCACCGATCCCGAGCGCGTGCGCGACACCACCGTTTTCCTGTCGGCTGATCCGGCGCGCGGCATCCACGCTGCGACGTCCACCTCGGGTTGGGCCTGGAAATATCCCGGCCGCCTCGGCGACAGTCCCATTCCCGGCGCCKGCTTCTATGCCGATAGCCGTTATGGCGCAGCCGCCTGCACCCATACCGGCGAGATGACCATGCGTTGCTCGACTGCGCGCACGGTCGTCCTGGCGCTCAAATTCGGCTATTCGCTTTCCGACGCGGTTAAGCTCGCCGTCGAGGAGCTCAAGGAATTATCCTCCGGTTTCCTGGCCGGCGTGGTCATCCATGCCGTCGATGCCAAGGGCAACCATGAGGTCGTGAATTTCAGATGCGAGGGCGAGATCCGCTACTGGCTCTGGGAGGACTCGATGCCCGAACCGGAGCTTCGGGCAGCGAAACAGGCATAATCAAGAAGAGGGAAATGGAACCATGAAACGCATTCTCACAGCCATTGCCGCGCTGGCCATCGTTGCCGGCTCTGCGCTTCCGTCCTTTGCCGGCATGATCGACGATATCCGCTCGCGCGGCGTCGTGCACATCGGCGTATCGCTCGGCGGCGAGCCGATCGGCTTCCGCGACGCGCAGAATAACCCTGTTGGTTATGACGTCGACGTCGCCAATCGCCTGGCCGAAAAGCTTGGCGTACCGGTCGAATTTACCGACGTCTCCGGCGACGCCCGCATCTCCATGCTCGTTTCCGGCCAGATCGACGTGGCGATCGCCAATACTTCGGCCACGCTCGAGCGCGCCAAGGTCGTCAACTTCTCGATCCCCTATAATCGCGCCGGCCTGCGTGTCATCGTCCAGAAAGACTCCGGTATCAAGGAATTGAAGGATCTCGCTGGCAAGAAGGTCGTCGTCGGCCGCGGCACAACGGGCGAAACCTTCCTGAAGACGGCCGTGCCGGATGCGCAGCTCGTCTATGTCGACCAGTTCGCACCTGACGGCGTTCTGCAGCTTCAGCAGAAGCGCGTCGATGCGGCGATCGAAGACTCTTCGCTGCTCGACTACCTCGCTACCAAGAACCCGACGCTGGTCACCCTTGCTGGCCTCTATTCCAACGACCCGATCGGCATCGCCGTTGCCAAGGGCGATCCGGAATTCGTCCGCTGGCTCGACATGTTCGTCTCCGACTACATCCAGTCGGGTGCGTATGAAGCCAACTACAAGAAGTGGTGGGGCGCCGAAGCCAACCCGCCGGCTCTGAACCCGCAGTGGTAAGCTGATCCTGACAGGCCGCCTCCGGGCGGCCTGTTTGCCATCAGGCAGTCAGGCGCGGAAAGAAGGT
>NZ_JBFTNV010000055.1:0-27026 GCF_056397645.1 Rhizobium sp. 05L429
TGTCTCGGCGGCGCAGACATTCGCCTGGATCATCATTTCTTCGATCAGCTTGTGCGCATCGAGGCGCGGCGGAACGAAGACCCGGTCGACGGTGCCGTCAGGCTTCAGCAGGATCTTGCGCTCGGGCATATCGAGCTCGAGGGGCTGACGCCGGTCTCGGCCGCGCTTCATCGTCTCGTAGGCGTGCCAGAGCGGCTTCAGGATCGGCTCCAGCATTGGCCCGGCCTTGTCGTCGGGCTTGCCGTCAATCGCCGCCTGCGCCTGTTGATAGGAGAGCTTGGCAGCACTCTTCATCATGATGCGGTGGAAGGTATGGCCAGTCTTGCGGCCTTCCTTCGAAAAGACCATGCGTACGGCAAGAGCAGGACGGTCGACGCCTTCCTTCAGCGAGCAGAGATCGTTGGAGATGCGCTCCGGCAGCATAGGCACGACACGGTCGGGGAAATAGACCGAATTGCCGCGCTTCAGCGCTTCGCGGTCGAGCGGTGAATTCGGCCGCACATACCAGGATACATCGGCGATGGCGACCGTGATGATGACGCCGCCGGCATTGTCTTCCGATGGATCATCCTCGGCATAGACGGCGTCGTCATGGTCCTTGGCATCGGCAGGGTCGATGGTAATCAGCGGCATGTCGCGCCAGTCTTCGCGATGCGACATGGTGGCAGGCTTGGCGTCATCCGCCTCTGCGACGGCGGCGGGCGGGAAAACATGCGGAATACCGTGCGCATGCACGGCAATCATCGAGATCGCCTTTTCCGATCCGACCGAACCGACGACCGAGAGAACCTTGGCGCGCGGCAGTCCGAAGCGGCCGAGACGCGCAATCTCCACCTCGACCAGATCGCCGTCCTTGGCATCGCCCTTGTATTCAGGGTCGATCACCATTTCCTCGCCGCGCCGATCGATGGGCAGCAGGCGTCCGGCACCTCCGGGCGCGTCCTTGAAGACACCCATGCTTGCGCCGCGGCGCTTGTCGATCACCTTGATGATGCGGGCGGTGTAGGCCGGGCCGCCGCGGTCGACGGCGGGGAAGATCTTGGCGAGGATACGGTCGCCGAGGCCGGCAACGGGCGACTTGCCCTTGCCTTGTCGGCCGGCTGGCGATTGCTGGCGGATGGCGACGGCCGGGGCCACGCCCTGATCCTCCGGCCATTCGGCCGGGCGACCGATCAGATCGCCGTCCTTGTCGCGCGTGGTGATGTCGAGCACGGTCACAGGCGGCAGTGCGCCCGGCCGGATCAGCGACTTGCGGGTCTTCTGCAGCATGCCTTCCTGTTCAAGCTCCTGCAGCAGACGCTTGAGCTCGACGCGGCTTTCGCCCTTCAATCCGAAGGCCTTCGCGAGTTCGCGCTTGGAGGCCTTTTGCGGGTGTTCGGCGATGAAACGAAGGATCACCTCGCGTGGCGGCAGCACGCCATGCACGACGTTCAGCGGCTCGKGCGCAGCTTCCCTGCTCGCGCGGCCGATCTTTCCCGGGCGTTTGCCCATGGGTCTCGTAGTCTCGCGCGGTTCTCTCGTCACTCTCAGCTCTTTTTCGTTTTCGCCGATGCTTTTGCCTTGGTCGCCTTCGGCTTGGCGGCAGTCTTCGTCGGCTTGGCTTCCGCTGCGGCAGCCTTCGGCTTTGCCTTGGCTTTGGTCTTGCCCGCGGGAGCCTTGCCGGCCTTTTCCACGATCAGCGCCAGCGCTTCCTCGACGGTGATGGCCTGCGGATCCTTGCCCTTTGGCAGCGTCGCATTGACCTTGCCCCAGTTGACATACGGGCCGTAGCGGCCGTCGCGAACGGTGATTGCGCCACCGTCTGGATGATCGCCGAGTTCCTTCAGGGCTGCCGGCGTTCCGCGGTTGCCGCCTGGCGCCTTCGCCTGCTTTTCGGCAATCAGCGTCACGGCGCGGTTGAGGCCGACCGAGAAGACGTCCTCGATGCTCTCCAGATTGGCGTAGGTGCCGTCATGCAGCAGGAATGGCCCGTAGCGACCGAGCCCGGAAGAGATCATCTTGCCGGACTCCGGATGCTTGCCGATATCGCGCGGCAGCGAAATCAGCGCCATCGCTTTCTCGTAATCGATATCCTCAGGCTTCCAGCCCTTCGGCAGCGAAGAGCGCTTGGCGTCCTTGCCGTCGCCACGCTGGATATAGGGGCCGAAACGGCCCGAACGCAGCGTCAGTTCCTCGCCGGTGGTCGGATCGGTGCCGAGGTTCTTCGGTTCGTTCAGCGCAGCGCCTTCAGCCTCGCCGCCATTTTCGGAGGAAAGCTGGCGGGTATAGTTGCATTCCGGATAGTTCGAGCAGCCGACGAAGGCGCCATATTTGCCAAGCTTCAGCGACAGGTTGCCAGTACCGCAGACCTGGCAGATGCGCGGATCGCTGCCATCCTCGCGCTTGGGGAAGACCAGCGGCGCCAGCGCCTCGTTCAACGAGTCCAATACGTTGGTGACGCGCAGTTCCTTGGTGTCTTCGATCTGCGAGAAGAAATCCTTCCAGAAGTCGCGAAGAACCTGTTTCCAGTTGAGTTCGCCGGCCGAGATCCGGTCGAGCTTCTCTTCGAGATCGGCCGTAAAGTCGTATTCCACGTATTTCGTGAAAAAGCTTTCGAGGAAGGCGGTGACGAGACGCCCTTTCGCCTGCGGGATCAGCTTGCGTTTGTCGATCGTCACATAGTCGCGGTCGCGCAGCGTAGCCAGCGTCGCGGCATAGGTGGACGGCCGGCCGATGCCGAGCTCTTCCATCTTCTTGATGAGCGAAGCTTCGGAATAGCGCGGCGGCGGCTCGGTGAAATGCTGTGTCGAGTTGATCTTCTGCTTGGCGAGGTTCTCGCGCGCATTGATCTCCGGCAGGCGACCATCCTCGTCGTCGGCGTCGTCGCTCTGTTCGCCRTCTTCCTTCTGGTCGGTATAGGCGGCGATGAAGCCATCGAAGCGGATGACGGAGCCTACCGCACGCAACCCAGCCTTCTGGCCGTTATTGTCGGCAATGATTTCCGCCGTCGTGCGCTCAATCTCGGCCGACGCCATCTGGCTGGCAATGCCGCGCTTCCAGATCAGGTCATAGAGGCGGATCTGGTCGGCATCGAGGAACTTGCGGACGCGGTCTGGCGAGCGGTTGAAATMGGTCGGACGGATCGCTTCGTGCGCTTCCTGGGCGTTCTTGGCCTTGGTGGAGTAGAAGCGCGCCTTTTCGGGCAGATAACGCTCGCCGAACTGATCTGCGATGGCGCCGCGCGCCGCATCGATCGCTTCCGGCGCCATCTGCACGCCGTCGGTACGCATATAGGTGATCAGACCGACCGTCTCGCCGCCGATATCGAAACCCTCATAGAGCTTCTGCGCGACCTGCATGGTGCGCGAAGCCGAGAAACCGAGCTTGGAGGAGGCGGCCTGTTGCAATGTGGAGGTCGTGAAGGGCGGAGCCGGATTGCGCTTGACAGGTTTTGCCTCGACGCTTTCGACGACATAGCTTGCGCCTTCCAGCAGTGCCTTCAGTTTGCCGGCGTCGTCACCATTGCCGATCGCGCGCGGCTGCAGCCGCTTGCCGTCGGCGGCAACCAGCCTTGCTTCGAACTCGTCGCCGCGTGGCGTCTTCAGGAGCGCCGAAAGGTTCCAGTATTCCTCGGAGATGAAGCGCTCGATCTCGGATTCACGATCGCAGACGAGGCGCAGCGCAACCGACTGCACGCGGCCGGCCGACCGCGCGCCGGGCAGCTTGCGCCAGAGAACGGGCGACAGGTTAAAGCCGACGAGATAATCGAGCGCACGGCGCGCGAGATAGGCATCGACCAAGGGGACATCGATGTCACGCGGATCGGCCATCGCATCGAGCACGGCTTTCTTGGTGATGGCGTTGAAGACGACGCGCTTGACGGGCTTGCCGTTGATGACGCGCTTCTTGTTCAGAAGGTCGAGAACATGCCAGGAGATCGCTTCGCCTTCGCGATCGGGGTCGGTCGCCAGGAACAGCGCATCGGAGGATTTCACCGCGTCGGCAATATCCTTCATGCGCTTGGACGAGGCGCTATCCACCTCCCACAGCATCTCGAAATCCTGATCCGGAAGAACTGATCCATCCTTGGCAGGCAGATCGCGCACATGGCCGAAAGAGGCGAGCACCTTGTATCCTGGACCCAGATACTTGTTGATCGTCTTGGCCTTGGCAGGCGATTCCACCACTACAACATTCATGATGATTCTCTAAAAAAGTGCCGATCCGGCGAACAAGCAGGCGGAACATGCACTGCAGCATGAATACCGGCCCTCCGACATGGACAGGGAATTCGCTCTGGTCAAGAGGTTTGCTCTAATTTTACGTCTTTGCGACGTGACGCAACCATTGCGCGACTGTTGGCGTATTGCAATTCAAGATAATTGCTCTATCATTTTTGAAGTTTGGTTCGGGCTCCTTGTAAAGCAGCCTTTTCTKATTTCACAGAGACAATTATGGCGCCCAAGGTTGCAGGAACAGACATCGATCGCTCGGCATCGCGTGAGAACATTGCTTTCATCCGGCAGATGCTTGGAGAGTTACGTCAGGTAGCTGAACGCGAAAATGCGGAGATGCTCTGCTATCTTATCGAAATGGCCTATGTCGAATCTGGCGACCTGCAGGCACGCATGACAGCTCAGTCGGTCATGGAAACTGAAACCAACCCGCCGGCATGGCGGTGAAGCCGCCCGGCCATATCCAGCTCCAGAAGAACGAGATAGACGGCGGATGCCGAAAGGCCCGTATGGCGAATAATGTCGTCGATCTCCGCCGGCGTCGGGCCAAGCGCATCGATGACGAGTGTGCGATCCGTTTCGTCGGGCGGAAGCGATATCCTGCCACCTTCGCGCCTCGGTTCTTCTGCTGACGGCAGCGAGAAGAGATCGGGCTGGGAGAGCGGCGCCAAGGCCTCGACAACGTCCTCAGCTGCGGTGACGATCATCGCCCCGTCCTTCAATAGTCCGTTCGTACCGTGACAGCGCGGATCGAGCGGCGAGCCCGGCACGGCAAAGACCAGCCGTCCGAATTCGCCAGCCATCCGCGCGGTGATCAGCGAACCGGAACGAACCGCTGCTTCCACGACAACGACACCGAGCGAGATGCCTGATATCAGCCGGTTGCGGCGTGGGAAATCGCGGGCGCGCGGTTCCCAGCCGAAAGGCATCTCACTGACGGCAAGCCCGTTGCCATTCCATATATCCTCGAGCAGCCCGACATTTTCGGGCGGGTAGGGCTGGTCCAGCCCTCCGGCCATTGCGGCAATGGTGCCGGTATCAAGGCTCGCCCGGTGGGCGGCCGTATCGATGCCACGGGCAAGCCCGGAGACCACGGTATAGCCCGCCCGGCCGCAGTCGCGGGCGACCATCGCCGCAAACTTCGCGCCGYTGATCGAAGCGTTGCGCGAACCGACGATGCCCACCGCCGGCCTGTCACCCACGGAAAGATCACCCTTGACCGCCAGCAGCGGCGGCGCGCCGTCGATCTGACGCAGAGCCTGCGGATAGTCGGGCTCGCCGATACCGACGAAGCGGGCGCCGAAGCGCTGTGCTGCCTCAAGTTCACGATGGGCTTCAGCCTCGGTGGCTATGCGGATCGAACGGGTCGCACCGCCGCGCGCCGAAAGCTCCGGCAGCATGGAAAGTGCCGCTTCTGCCGAGCCGAAATGATTAACGAGATCACGAAAAGTCGCGGGGCCGACGTTGTCGGAACGGATCAGCCTCAGCCAGGCGATCCTCTGCCTCTCCGTCAGCGCAATTCCCTTTGGCCTTGCGCTGAGCGCGTCCATTACCCTTTAGCCCCGATCTTGCTTTCCGTCCCGCTCATCAGGCGGGAGATATTCGCCTTGTGTTTCCAGTAGGAAATGACGGTCATGATTGCCATGATCGCCGCTACCTTTTCATCGCCCAATATCCACAGTGCAACCGGAATGACAAGCATCGCAACCAGAGCGGAAAGCGAGGAATAACGGGTGGTAAATGCGGTTCCCAGCCAGACGGCTGCAAACAGCAGAACCATTGATGGAGCGACGCCGAGCAGCGTGCCGATATAGGTGGCGACGCCTTTGCCGCCCTTGAAGCCGATCCAGACCGGGAAGAGGTGGCCGATGAAGGCAAAGAAACCAGCGATGATGCCCGCTTCCTCACCCACGAAATAGGCCATGACCCAGGCGGCTGCGGCAGCCTTCAGCGCATCGAGCAGCAACGTTGCGGCCGCAAGCTTCTTGTTGCCGGTACGCAGGACATTGGTGGCGCCGATATTGCCGGAGCCGATGCTGCGCACGTCGCCAAGGCCGGCGGCGCGCGTAAGAATGAGACCGAACGGGATGGAGCCGAGCAGGTAGCCCACGAAGACGGCGGCAAGCGCCAGGGGCAGCGTAATCTGCCAGGTGACAAGATCAGATATCATTTTGTTCCCCAACTCTTCTTGCGGAGAGCCCACCAGCAAGGGCAGGGCAGCCTTCAGCCCTGCAATGCGTGAACCAGCTTGCCCCTGACATAGGTCGCGACGGCCCGCCCGCTGAAGCGCGCATCCTCAAACGGCGTGTTCTTCGAGCGGGAAAGAAGCATGTCCTTGGCGACAAGCCAAGGCTCTTCGAGGTCGATCAAGGCAATATCGGCCTTCGCACCGGGCTTCAATGTTCCGGCATCGAGCCCGAAGATCTGTGCCGGGCGGGTCGACATCGCATCGATCAGCCGCATCAGGCTGACATCGCCGCTGTGGTGCAGCCGCAATGCTGCAGCCAGCATCGTTTCGAGCCCTACGGCCCCATCCTCAGCCTCGCCAAAGGGCAGGCGTTTGGTATCGACATCCTGCGGATCGTGGGAGGAGACGATGATATCGATTGCACCCCTGGCCAGCGCGTCCACCATCGCGACCCGATCGTCCTCGGAGCGTAGCGGTGGATAGAGCTTGAAGAAGGTGCGGTATTCGCCGATGTCGTTCTCGTTCAGCGCCAGATTGTTGATCGACACACCGCAGGTGACATTCGCACCACGCGAACGGGCAAGCTCGATCGCCTCGACCGATTCCGGAACCGATATCATCGCCGCATGGTAGTTGCCTCGCGTCAGTTGGGCGATGCGCAGGTCGCGCTCGATCGGGATGAGCTCCGCTTCCTTCGGAATGCCGGAAAGGCCGAGCCAGCTTGCCAGCAGGCCTTCATGCATGACGCCGTTGGCGCCGAGATATTTGTCGCGCGTGGCGCAGGCGATGACGGCACCGAATTCGCGCGCATAGGTCATCACCCGGCGCAGCACCTGTGTGTCGTGGATGCTCGAATGGGCATCCGTGAAGGCGACGGCGCCTGCCTGCATCAGCAGGCCGATTTCCGTCATTTCTTCGCCGGCAAGCCCCTTGGTGATGGCCGCTGCCGGATAGACATTGACGACGGCTGTATCCCGCGCCGTCTTCTTGACGAATTCGACGAGCGCGATGTCGTCGATAACAGGATGGGTATCCGGCATCATGATGATGGAGGTAACACCGCCCGCTGCCGCAGCACGGCTCGCCGAAGCGATCGTCTCGCGGTGTTCGCCACCCGGTTCGCCGATATGGACGCGCGCATCGACGAGGCCCGGCGTCGCGACGAGACCGGTGCAGTCGCGCACGGTAGCGCCTTCCGGCGTGCCCTGGTTCTGCGCATCCTTGCCGGCCGCAACGATGAGACCGTTCTTGACGATAACGGTCCCGACCTCATCGAGATTGCGGGAGGGGTCGACGATGCGCACATTCTTGAGGACGAGATTGCTCATGCGCCCACTCCCTCGGTGCGCGGCCCCTGATTCTGGGAAACGAGCAGGGTTTCCATGACGGCCATGCGCACGGCAACCCCCATCTCCACCTGTTCGGCGATCACGCTCTGCGGCCCGTCGGCGACCTCAGAGGCGATTTCCACGCCGCGGTTCATCGGTCCCGGATGCATGACGAGGGCATCGTCCTTCGCCGCCTTCAGCGTTTCCGCATCCAGGCCGTAGAAATGATAATATTCACGCACCGACGGCACGAAGGCGCCGGACATGCGCTCGCGCTGCAGCCGCAGCATCATCACCACATCGGCGTCCTTCAGCCCTTCCTTCATCGAATGGAAGACCTCGACACCCATCTCGGCAATGCCGGCCRGCAGCAACGTTGCGGGGGCGACGACGCGCACCCTTGCGCCCATGGCGTTCAGAAGCAGGATGTTGGAGCGCGCCACGCGCGAATGCAGCACGTCGCCGCAGATCGCCACGATGATGCGCGAGAGCCGGCCCTTGGCGCGGCGGATCGTCAGCGCGTCGAGCAGCGCCTGCGTCGGGTGCTCATGCTGGCCATCGCCGGCATTGACGACGGAGCAGGAGACCTTCTGCGCCAGAAGGGCTGCAGCACCGGCGCTGGAATGACGGATGATCAGGACATCAGGCCGCATCGCGTTCAGCGTCATCGCCGTATCGATCAGCGTCTCGCCCTTCTTCACCGAGGAATTGCCGACCGACATGTTCATCACGTCGGCGCCGAGGCGTTTGCCGGCAAGTTCGAAGGAGGCTTGCGTTCGCGTCGACGCTTCAAAGAAGAGGTTGATCTGCGTCAGTCCCCGAAGGGTCGACGTCTTCTTTTCTCTCTGTCGGCTGATCTTGACGGCTTCGTCAGCCTTGTCGAGAAGATAGGTAATATCCTGCTCGGTGAGGCCMTTGATGCCAATGAGGTGGCGGTGGGGGAAAAAGACCATGACCCTGCCTCTTATTGTCTTCGCGGGGTCTATAAAGAGTGCGGGGGGAAGGGGCAAGCGCGTGTTATGCGCAAATCCCTATGTTCCCCATGCATTTTCCGTCGAATCTCGCTACTGCATGATTCCTTAAATCGGAATCGATTTAAGGATAAAATTATGCAGCAATTTAAAGTGCTACAGCGTCCTTTGCGCGTCTGAAAAGACGCGCGGCGCTGTAGAGCAGAAATCTGCGAATCACAAACTTCCGGTTTACCTTTGCCGGGCTCATGAAATAGAAGCGAATAATGACCGCCGCAAACCGGATTGAAGACAAACTCGCCGAACTCAACCAGCCGAGCCTCTGGTCGGGAATCAATGCCTATAGATCCGATCCGCTGATCGTCGATCTGACCTCCACGCTGCCGCGCACCATCCGCGAAGACCTTGAAAACATGGGCCGCTACGTGACCTCGCCGGAAGCGCAGGAACTGGCGCGCATGGCAAACCAGGGCACGCCGCAGCTTCGAACCCACGGTCCGCGCGGCGAGCGTCTGGATATCGTCGAATTCCACCCGGCCTGGCATGCGCTGATGCGCCGTTCCATGGCCTCGGGCCTGCATTCCTCCGTCTGGGATCCGCAGGCCGATACGGAGGCGAAGGACCAGGCCCACCACATTCGCGCGGCTCGTTTCTATCTGACGGCGCAACTCGAATCCGGCCATCTCTGCCCGATAACGATGACCAGCGCGTCCGTTGCCGCGCTCTCGGCGTCACCGGCTGTGCAGAAGGACTGGGCGCCGAAGATCCTGTCGCGCAAATATGATTCATCCAACCGTCCCGCCATGCAGAAGTCGGCCGTGACGATCGGTATGGGCATGACGKAAAAACAGGGTGGCACGGATGTCCGCGCCAACAAGACTGCTGCCGAAAAGGTCAGCGAGGGCATCTATCGCCTCTCCGGCCACAAGTGGTTTATGTCCGCGCCGATGAGCGACGCCTTCATCATGCTGGGGCAGACAAAGGAGGGCATGGGCTGCTTCCTGGTACCGCGTCTTCTGGAGGATGGTTCGGCTAACGGCCTGCAGTTCCAGCGCCTGAAGGACAAGATCGGCAACCGCTCCAACGCCTCTTCCGAGGTGGAGTTTACGGATACGTTCGGCTTCCTGCTCGGGGCTCCGGATGGTGGCATCCGCACCATTCTCGATATGGTGACGCTGACGCGTCTCGATTGCGCACTCGCCTCTTCCGGMATCATGCGCGCCTCGCTGGCCGAAGCCGTGCACCACACCCGCGGCCGCAGCGTTTTCGGCAAGATGCTCGTCAACCAGCCGATCATGACGCGCGTGCTCGCCGACATGGCGCTCGATGTGGCCGCAGCCACGGCGCTCTCCTTCCGCCTTGCAGATGCCTTCGACAAGGCGCGCGGCAATGCCGAAGATGCCGCCTACGCCCGCGTCATGACGCCGGTCGCCAAATACTGGTGCTGCAAGATCGCCCCGGCGCTGATCTACGAGGCGATGGAGTGCATCGGCGGCAGCGGCTACATCGAAGAACGTCCGATCGCCCGCCATTATCGCGAGGCCCCGGTCAATGCGATCTGGGAAGGTTCGGGCAATGTCATGGCGCTGGACGTGCTGCGCGTCTTGAACCGCGGCAAGGACCTCTTCGAGACGGTTTTTGCAGGTCTCGCACGCGATCTCGGCCCGGCTGGCAAGAAGACGATCGACGTGCTGCGCGCAGCGATCGCGCTCTGCGAACAGGACGAGGGTGCTGCCCGCCTGCTCGTCGAACAGCTGGCACTCGCCGCCGGTGCCGCCGAACTCTACCGCCTCGGGGCAGGACGCATTGCCGATGCCTTCATCGAGACCCGACTTGCCGGCGGCTGGCGCTCGACCTACGGCATGCTCGATTCCCGCTTTGACGCGAGTTATATCGTCGACCTGCTTTATCCGCCGGCTGCGTAGTGCCGGCGTTTCGCAATGCGCGGCAGGACGATCTCGATGAGATCTATGCCATCTCGCTTGCGACCGGCGACGGCGGACAGGATGCGAGCCATCTCTATCGCGATAACAGGCTGATCGGTCATATCTATTCGGCACCCTACGTGGTGCTCGGCCCGGAAATGACCCTTGTCGCGGAAGACGAACAGGGCATTGCCGGCTATATCGTTGGTGCTTACGACACGGCCGCTTTCGAAGGCTTGCTCGAGCGCGAATGGTGGCCCTCTTTGCGCGATCAGTATGCCGATCCTGCCGGCGATCCGTCCCAATGGACCGCCGATGAACGCCGCAGCTTTGCGATCCATCATCCACGCATCATGTCGGCTGATATCGTCGAAGCCTACCCCGCCCATATTCACATGAATCTCCTGCTGCGCCTGCAAGGGCAGGGCGTCGGTGGCATGCTTCTGAAGCAGTGGGTGTCACAGGCCCGAAAGGCAGGCGTGCGCGGTATTCATCTCGGGGTCAATGCCGGCAACCAGGGCGGCCAGCACTTCTGGTCCTCACGAGGTTTCGTGCGCCTGCTCCCGCCGCTCGTCTCGGCATCGGAAACCACTGTCTGGTTCGGCCGCACACTCTAGGCTGAACTTCGTCCGACGAGCAGCAGGCTGAACGCCCTTCATTTAACGACATAAAAAATCCGGCCGCGTTGCCGCAGCCGGATCGTGTCACTTATCGCCGAAAATCAGCGTTCAGAAGAAGCCGCGGCGCTGCCACCAGCCGGCCTTCTTCGGCTTGCCTTCGCCGTCAGTCTCTCCGTTTTCGGTGCGGTTCGAGGTGACCGTCGGTTCGGAGGACGAGATGTTGGAGCCGCGGTTGGCGCGGGCAGGCTTTGCCTCTTMCTGTGCTGGGGTCGCGAGATCTGCAGAGGCTTCCATCACTTCAGGCTCGGCTTCGGCAACCGGCGCCTCAGCAGCAACCGCTTCTGCGACCGGCGTTTCAATGATGGGCTCTTCGACCGGCGAGGGTGCTGCGACCTTACGGCGGCCACGGCCGCGTGCGGGCTTGACCACTTCGGCAATGCTTTCGCTGCCTTCGATGGCTGCTGCCGCGGACTGGCCTTCATTGGTTTCAGCTGCGATGACTTCGATCACCTCTGCCTCGGTCGCAGACGTCACTTCGGCTACGCTATCGTCGGCTTCATCCGCGTCGCCGTCTTCGGAAGCTGCACCTTCAGCGCCTTCCTCACCACGGTTACGGCGTCCGCCACGCTTGCCTCGACGGCGGCGCTTGCGGCGCTGGGAGTCATCGCCCTCGGCGTGGGCGTCTGCAACACCTTCGGCGGCATCGCTGTCGCCTTCGCTGCCCTCGTCTTCGCCCTCTTCGCCATCGTCAGCCTCGTCGGAGACGGTATCGGCTCCAACCTGCTGCTCGGCAGTTCCGTTGCGGCCACGACGGCGGCGACGGCGTTTGCGCTTGCGTCCATTTTCGCCTTCACCCTCTGCGCGGGCGGCAGCAGCCGGGCGCTCGGAAGTGGCAGGCTTTTCTTCCAGCTCTTCGTCTTCTTCCTCGTCGTGCTCGATGACGACATCATCATCATCATCATCGTCGGGGATGGCTGCGAAATTGAAGAGGCTTTCGATCTTGACGGGGTTTTCAACCGGTTCGCCACGATCGATCGCGAAGTGCTGAGCACCAACCGAACCATCAGCATCGATGATGATCGCCACGCCGAAGCGGGCTTCATAATCGACGATCGTCTGGCGCTTGTGGTTGAGCAGGTAGAGCGCGATATCGGGCGTCGTGCGTACCGTGATATTATGCGTGGTGTTCTTGAGCAGATACTCCTCGACGCCGCGCAGCACATGCAGGGCAACGGAGGACTGCGAACGAACGTGGCCGGTGCCGCCGCAATGCGAGCAGACCTGCGTCGTCGATTCAAGAACGGAAGCGCGGATGCGCTGGCGCGACATTTCCAGAAGGCCGAAATGCGAGATGCGGCCGACCTGGATGCGGGCGCGATCGTTCTTCAGGCATTCCTTCAGCTTCTTCTCGACGGCGCGATTGTTGCGCTTTTCTTCCATGTCGATGAAGTCGATGACGATAAGGCCGGCAAGGTCGCGAAGGCGAAGCTGACGGGCGACTTCGTCTGCAGCCTCGAGGTTCGTCTGGAGAGCCGTATCCTCGATCGAGTGCTCGCGGGTCGAGCGGCCGGAGTTGACGTCGATAGAAACCAGCGCTTCCGTCTGGTTCATGATCAGATAACCGCCGGACTTCAGCGTTACCTGCGGCTGCAGCATGCGGTCGAGCTGCGCTTCGATGCCGGAGCGGGAGAAGATCGGATGGATGTCGCGGTAGGGCTGAACAACCTTGGCATGGCTCGGCATCAGCATCTTCATGAAGTCTTTCGCTTCACGATAGCCTTCTTCGCCGGAGACGATGACTTCGCTGATATCCTTGTTGTAGAGATCGCGGATCGAGCGCTTGATGAGCGAACCTTCCTCGTAGACGAGGCAGGGTGCCGTGGAGGCGAGCGTCAGCGTGCGGACGTTCTCCCACAGGCGCATCAGATATTCGAAGTCGCGCTTGACCTCGACCTTGGTGCGGTTCGCACCGGCCGTGCGCAGGATCACGCCCATGCCCTGCGGCACCTCCAGCATGCGGGCGATTTCCTTCAGCCGCTTGCGGTCCTGTGGGTTGGTGATCTTGCGGGAAATGCCGCCGCCACGTGCCGTGTTCGGCATCAGAACCGAATAGCGGCCTGCGAGCGACAGATATGTCGTGAGGGCAGCGCCCTTGTTACCGCGTTCTTCCTTGGCGACCTGCACCAGCAGGATCTGGCGGCGCTTGATGACTTCCTGGATGCGGTACTGCTTGCGCGGCTTGCGCTGCACACGGTCCGGAACCTCTTCCATCGCGTCTTCGGCGCCGACGGATTCAATAACTTCCTCTTCGCCGTGGTCGTCATCATCGTCGTCATCATCCTGACGGCGCTTGGAGACGTCCTCGGAGATGGAGTCCGTTTCGACCATTGCGGCCATCTCGCCGCCGGTCGAGCCTTCGTCGTCGTTGTCGGCAACAGACGCTTCCGCTGCTGCCTCTTCGGCGACAGGTTCGACTACCTTCTTGCGGCTGCGGCGGGCGCGGGGCTTCTTGGCCGGGGCTTCTTCAGCAACAGGTGCTGCCTCTTCGGCGGGTGCGGCTGCTTCTTCTGCCGCGACTGCCTCGGGCTGTTCGACCGGAACGATGCCGATATCAGGCTGGTCCTGCGTCGAGAGATCGACCATAGGAGCCGTCTCGACATGCTCGACATCCTCGTCGCGGCGGTGCTCCTCGGCTTCGGCACGAAGCAGGGCCTGACGGTCGGCAAGCGGTATCTGGTAATAGTCGGGATGGATTTCGGCAAAGGCCAGGAAGCCGTGCCGGTTGCCGCCGTAGTCTACGAAAGCGGCCTGCAGCGAGGGCTCTACCCTCGTTACCTTTGCAAGATAGATGTTGCCGCGGATCTGCTTCTTGTGCTGCGACTCGAAGTCAAATTCTTCTATACGGTTCCCGCGAACGACAACGACGCGCGTCTCTTCTTCGTGAGACGCATCGATAAGCATTTTGTCTGCCATGTAAGCTGAGCTCCTCGGCGAGGCCGCGAGAGCGCATTCCCGACTGCTGTTGACACAGAAAGAATGCGGTCCGCAGTGGCCGCGCCGGATAATGAAAGTCGAGATTGGTGCGAGGGGCAGGGCAGCAGCCAGACCGCAGCCGGAACATTTTCGTTCCGGGGCCTGTACACTTCAGATAAAACCTGCTGCGAAACCATCAACAACCAAGCGCGATCGATAAATGACGAAGACCCATTTCGGGTCCGATGAGTTTGCTCCCTGAGAGCGTGGTGGCTGATCCACCAATGAAGTCCCAGCATGAAGCCGGAAAATCAGGATCCAGTTCTTGAGTGGAAATGCATTAGACGGCGGACGATTACCGGTTGTGGCGCCAGGTCCGTAGTGGCTGGCTGCCTCGCGGCGACTCTATCCCGTCAACACCTCTACCCTAAAATTTGTTGTATGTTTTCTCTGTCACAATAGCAAGGGAAAAGCCAAATGTGCCATAATATTGATGGATTTCGTATCGCATAAACTCCTCGGGGATAGGCGATCCTGAGTCGTGGTCGGTGCGTGCGCGCTCGCCTCCAGCGGGCGTCCGCGGAAACGGTGGTGGCTCCATCGCGATAATAAATAGGGTGTGGCGGGCTATTGTTTAAGAGTTCTCGGATCGCGGCGGAGTTGTCCGCAGGGCGCAAACTTGGTTTTACGGCGTGGCTTTTGGCCTTCGCAGTATTTTGCGCGGTCCCGGGCGCGGCAGCCGGTACGAAGGATCCCCTGCTGGCCTACGGAGCACGCATCGTCGGCGACGACGCCAGAACCCGCATCGTTATCGATTTCGACCGTGAGCCGCGTTTTTCCGTCCACTATATCGCCAATCCCGAGCGTATCGTCGTTGACCTGCCGGCAACGGACTTTGGTTTCCCCGCCAAGGATCTTGAGGCGCGTGGCCTCTTCAAGGACATTCGCTACGGCGCCATGGACGAGGGCAGCGCCCGCATTGTGCTGACGGCGGCGCGTCCGGTCCAGCTCGCGCTGGCCAAGGTGCAGATGGATGAGAGCGGTAATGGCCACCGGCTGGTGCTCGATGCCGAGATGATCGACAAACAGAAGTTCGCCGAGTTGGTGAAGACGCAGTCCTGGACCGATCAGGCCGATGCAGCGCAGACGACAAGTGCGATTCCCCAGCCGGAAAAGACCGCACCCGGAGATTTCGTCATTGCCATCGATGCCGGCCATGGCGGCATCGATACCGGCGCGATCGGTGTCGATACGAAGACCGAGGAAAAGCAGGTGACGCTAGCCTTCGCCAAGGCGCTCGCCGACCGCCTGAACAAGGAGCGGGGCATCAAGGCTTTTCTGACGCGCGACAACGACGAATTCCTGTCGCTCTCGCAGCGCGTGCTCATCGCCCGACAGAACCATGCGGGCCTCTTCATTTCGCTGCATGCCGATACGCTGAAGCAGAAGGACATTCGCGGCGCAACCGTCTACACGATTTCCGACAAGGCTTCGGACAAGCTCGCCGCCGATCTCGCTGAGCGCGAAAACCTGTCGGACCAGATCGCCGGGAAGGAAACGGTCGCCGAGCCGCCCGAGGTTGCTGATATCCTCCTCGACCTGACGCGGCGCGAGACGCAGGCGTTCTCGATCTCGCTCGCCGAAAGCGTGCTCGCTTCCTTCAAGGACCAGGTCGGCACGATCAATAATCCGCATCGTCACGCAGGCTTCCGTGTACTGCAGGCGCCAGATGTTCCCTCGATCCTGCTCGAACTCGGCTTCCTCTCCAATGTCGATGACGAGAAGCTTTTGCTTGACGATACGTGGCGAGTGAAGATGACCGATCTTCTGACGGATGCAGTGAAGCGTTACCGCACCAGCCTGATGGCAAACGGTGGTTAGTGCCTATCCCGGTCAGAACGATTCAATCTGAACGGTAAAGGCTTTAAACCAGGCGTTGCCCGTAAGTAACAACCACCCTAAACCGGGCCTCTTGCCGGAAGGGAAGGCGAAAGTGGCGGGGTAAGCCCTATTTTGCTCACATTCGCGCCGTTACTCCACTCTATATGTTTCGCACCTGTCTAAGACGAAATCGCCTTGTGGCGCCAACGCTCATGGAGTAAGCCGCGCAACGTGCAATGAGACATGATCTGTGCGATTGTTGCGGCTGCGCCGATCTAATGATTAGAAATACCGGTAGCTGAAAATATGGTTAGACTTCTTGGATATTTCTTCGGGATAGCGTGTGTCCTTTTCCTGGGCGCTGCGGCGGTTATTGCCGTCTATCTTGCCAATGTCGCGAAGGATCTTCCTGACTATGCGGTGCTCAACAGCTATGCGCCGCCGGTCACCACCCGTRTTCACGCCGGCAACGGTGCCCTCATGGCCGAATACGCCAAGGAAAAGCGCCTTTTCCTGCCGATCCAGGCGATCCCGGACCGCGTGAAGGCGGCCTTCCTTTCGGCTGAAGACAAGAATTTCTACAACCATCCTGGCGTTGACCTGACGGGCCTCKGCCGCGCTATCCTCGTCAACCTGCAGAATTTCGGCTCAGGCCGCCGGCCGGTCGGTGCTTCGACGATCACCCAGCAGGTGGCGAAGAACTTCCTTCTGACCTCGGACCAGACGATCGACCGCAAGATCAAGGAAGCAATCCTTTCCTTTCGCATCGAGCAGGCCTACAGCAAGGACAAGATCCTCGAGCTCTATCTCAATGAGATCTTCTTTGGCCTGAACTCCTACGGTATCGGCAGCGCCTCGCTCACCTATTTCAACAAGTCGGTCACCGAACTGACGATCGCCGAATCCGCCTATCTCGCTTCGTTGCCGAAGGGCCCGGCCAACTACCATCCCTTCCGTCATCCGGAAGCCGCTCTCGAGCGCCGCAACTGGGTGATCGATCGTATGGTAGAGAATGGCTATGTGAGCCAGAGCGACGGCGAGGACGCCAAGAAGCAGCCGCTCGGCGTCACTGCCCGCACCAGCGGCCCGTCTCTTTTTGCTTCCGACTATTTCGCCGAAGCCGTCCGTCGCCAGCTCATCGACCAGTACGGCGAGAAGACGCTGTATGAAGGCGGTCTCTCGGTGCGCACCTCGCTCGATCCGCAGATGCAGCTCGAGGCCCGCAAGGCGCTGCAGGACGGCTTGGTCACCTATGACGAGCGTCGGGGTTTTCACGGCCCGGTCAAGCAGATCGCTGCCTCGGGGGACTGGGGACCGGCGCTCGCCGAAGTTCCCGCTCTCTCCGACGTGCCGGAATGGCGCCTTGCCGTCGTGCTTGCCGTGTCCAACGAGGCCGTCGATATCGGTCTCCAGCCGCCGAAGGATGGGGGTGGCAAGGTTGCGGCCGCGCGCGAGCGCGGCACGATCGCCGCCAAGGACATGCAGTGGGCATTCCGCTCCGCCACCGGCGACCGCAAGTCGACAAGGTCGCCGGTCGGCGTCGTGACGGCAGGCGATGTCGTTTATGTCGAGCGCCTTGGCGGTGACGGCTCGACCTCCTATCGTCTGCGCCAGCCACCGAAAGTGCAGGGCGGTCTCGTCGCCATGGATCCGAAGACCGGCCGCGTTCTCGCCATGGTCGGCGGCTTCTCCTATGCCCAGTCGGAATTCAATCGCGCCACTCAGGCGATGCGCCAGCCGGGCTCCTCCTTCAAGCCCTTCGTTTATGCTGCCGCGATGGACAACGGCTACACGCCGGCCTCGGTCATCATGGATGCGCCGATCGAGATCGTTTCGGGCGGTCAGGTGTGGAAGCCGGAAAACTACGGCGGCGAAGTCAGCGGTCCCTCGACGCTGCGCTCCGGCATCGAGAATTCGCGCAACCTGATGACGGTGCGCCTTGCTAATGACCTCGGCATGAATATCGTCGCGGAATATGCAGAACGCTTCGGCATCTACGACAAGATGCCGCCGCTGCTCGCCATGTCGCTCGGCTCGGGTGAAACGACGGTGCTGCGCATGGTTTCGGCCTATTCGGTCATCGCCAATGGCGGCAAGCAGATCAAGCCGACGCTGATCGACCGCATTCAGGACCGTTACGGCAAGACGATCTTCAGGCACGAGGAACGTCTTTGCGAAGGCTGCAATGCGGGCGACTGGCAGAGCCAGGAAGAGCCTAACATCGTCGACAACCGCGAGCAGGTTCTCGATCCGATGACCTCTTACCAGATCACCTCGATGATGCAGGGCGTCATCCAGCGTGGTACCGCGGCCGGCAAGGTCGATCTGGCGGGCCGCGACGTTGCCGGCAAGACTGGCACGACCAACGATGAGAAGGACGCCTGGTTCGTCGGCTTCACGCCGGATCTGGTCGCAGGCCTTTACATGGGCTTCGATACGCCGGCTCCGCTCGGCCGCGGCGGCACGGGTGGTGTTCTCTCGGCGCCGATCTTCAACGAATTCATGCAGGCGGCCGTCAAGGATATGCCGGAATCCAAATTCGTGGTCCCGGCCGGCATGAACATGATCGCGATCAACCGCAAGACCGGCATGGCAGCTGTCGACGGCGATCCAGGCACCATCATCGAAGCCTTCAAGCCAGGCACCGGCCCGGCCGACAGCCTCTCTGTCATCGGCATGGACGGCACGATGGCGCCGGAGGAAATCMTGCGCACGTCGCCGCAGGCAAACCAGGCGGTTCAGACCAACACGCCAGGCCTGTTCTGATCGACACCGATTTTTGTTGCGCCCGCCGCGGCTCTTTACATCCGCGGCAGGCGTCTCTATGTCACGAGCCTTAAAGAATAGCCCGGCATTCCCAGAATACCGAAGCAAAGAAGCAGGAAAATGCGAGCGGAAATCCAGAACATAGTCGATGAAACCAAGCAGGCTATCACCCTGCTGAGGAGGCATCTTTGACTGGGACCAGGCGGTAAGACGACTGGACTGGTTGAACAACAAGGCAGAGGATCCCAACCTCTGGAACGATGCACAGGAAGCCCAGAAGCTGATGCGCGAGCGTCAGCAGCTCGATGATGGCATCAATGGGGTCAGGGCGCTGGAACAGCAGCTTTCCGACAATGTCGAGCTCATTGAACTCGGGGAAGAAGAAGGCGACGAAAGCATCGTCAAGGAAGCCGAGGCCGCGCTGAAAAGCCTGCAGGCCKAGGCAGCCCGCCGACAGGTCGAAGCCATGCTATCAGGCGAAGCTGATGGCAACGACACCTACCTGGAAGTCCATTCCGGCGCGGGCGGCACGGAAAGCCAGGACTGGGCGAACATGCTTCTGCGCATGTACACCCGCTGGGCCGAGCGCCAGCGCTTCAAGGTCGAGCTCATGGAAGTGCATGACGGGGAAGAAGCCGGCATCAAATCCGCCACATTGCTGGTAAAAGGCCATAACGCCTATGGCTGGCTGAAGACGGAATCGGGCGTCCATCGTCTCGTGCGCATCTCGCCCTACGACAGCAATGCGCGCCGCCACACATCCTTCTCGTCGATCTGGGTCTATCCCGTCGTCGACGACTCGATCCAGATCGAGATCAACGAAAGCGACTGCCGTATCGACACCTACCGTTCGTCGGGCGCCGGCGGCCAGCACGTTAACACCACCGACTCGGCAGTGCGCATCACGCATATCCCGACAGGCATCGTCGTGCAGTGCCAACAGGAGCGTTCGCAGCACAAGAACCGCGCCAAGGCCTGGGACATGCTGCGCGCCCGCATGTACGAAGCCGAGTTGAAGAAGCGCGAGGACGCCGCCAACGCCGAAGCCGCTTCCAAGACGGATATCGGCTGGGGCCACCAGATCCGCTCCTACGTTCTGCAGCCCTACCAGCTGGTAAAAGACCTGCGCACCGGCGTTGCGAGCACGGCTCCTGACGACGTGCTCGATGGCGACTTGAACGAGTTCATGGAAGCCGCACTTGCTCACCGCATCAGCGGCGCAGCCGACGCTGTCGTCGACGATGTCGACTGACCAGTGAAGACAGATCTGAGATAGAAGGCCCCGGAAACGGGGCTTTTCTTTTTCAGGTGTCCACTGGAATGTCAGTTCTGTGAAAGAACCCACCTGACAGTTCGGCGATCTCCTCGTGGACATCAGCACGTTCTATGCCTGCCGGATCGGTGAAGAGATGTTCTGCGAAGGAAAGTCCCATTGGCGTGCCCTCCGGCAGGAAGACATAATGCCCAAGCCCGCCCGGAAGTATCCTGAGGAGGCTTCGATCAAGTCGTGCATGCAGCCAATTTGAACACTCTTCGACCGGAGCCGTGTTGTCGGCATCACCGACCAGAATGAGGGCAGGCCCATCAATGGCTTTCAGGCTGTCTTCACTGAAGCCTCGGACCGATCGACCCGGCGCGCAGACCAATGCCGCTCTGATCCTGTCATCGCGATAGGATTGCGACATCCTCGACCATGAATCGCGAAATGCCGTGCTCGTGCCAAGCAGCGACGGAATATGATCGGCGAGGTCAGGAAACTCCCTCGGACCGCGCGGTCCTCCAGGCTTCAGCCTGGATTGTTCGAACTGCGAGAATTGCGCGACAGCGCCGAGGAGCAGCATGACCGTATAGGCTCCCGCTGAAAATCCGGCGGCGAACACGCTATCGGTATCGATATGCCCGGCAAGATCACCCTGCCAGTCCTCGCGGCGGTCGAGCATGAGACTTAGATCGGGCGCGCGCTCCCAGAGACAGGCAAAACCCTCGGCGCGATAGGGCTCGCCGCTGGTATTGCCGTGATGGTTGACGCCGAGCGCGATAAATCCTCGATTGACCAGGCGGCTGGCAAGCCATTCCAGCCCGGCAGCCGATCCGCCGGTGCCATGCGACAGCAGGACCAGCGGGTAGGGCTTCGCCATTGGCTGAAGGGGGGCATCGCGGGCAACTGCCACCCTTCGGAACCAGCTTCGTCCCGGGATTTCGGTTTCGAGCGAGCCCTCGGCTGCTGGATACCATAGGGACCAGCGGATCGGTCTTGGGCCGATCGCGTCCCAGTCCGGCCGCGTCTCGTCGTGAAGCACGCCTTCGCGAAAGCCGAGTTTCATGGCCTATGCCTCGAACAGTCCGGTGACACTCAGTTCGTCGCCTTCTCCACGGTAATGTCCCCGAACTCGTCGATCAGCACGGTCCAGCCATCGGATTCGGCGCTAGGGTCGGTCTTCACATAGACCGTGGCGAACAGGCCAGGCTCCTTGATGATGCCGCTCGAATTCTCGGGCCGGATATCTGTGACATAGGGCTTGAGGTCGCTGATTTCCTGCAATTCGACCGTCGAGATGATGGCGGGTCCGGCGTCGCTCTGCGCGATCTGCTGCAGGTAGACCTTGGAGGTCTTGTCGGACTGGCGCACGGCGAAAAGCTTGTAATAGCCGTGTCGCCGCTGCTGCGGCTTGGCATCAGCGGTGCTGACGCTCTGGGTGGTTGTCGGCGCGCGCTCGACCGGCAGCGAATTGCCGTCGTCTTCCCAATAGCCGGTGCTGGTCGCGAAGATGATCGAGGCCGGCAGGATATCGTCGTGAACGGTCTGTGCCTCGGCGGYGATCGCCCATCCCGCTACGAGGAACGCCGTCATAAATGCTTGCCGCATCGCCATTATTTCAATCCTCGAATTGTTCTGCCAAAATCCGGTCCGACCAAGAGCGGTCGGGATCGGAAAGGATGCGTGCTGTCATGTCCTCGGATTGGGCGATGCGCACATGCAGTATGGATTTGATCTCCGTATTGTCGGCGACGGCATTCACCGGCCGCTTCTCGGCTTCCAATATGTGGATGTCGACGGTTACGCGGTTGGGAAGCAGCGCTCCGCGCCAGCGTCGCGGACGGAAGGCGCTGACTGGCGTCATGGCGAGCAGGGGGGCGTCAAGCGGCAGGATCGGACCGTGAGCGGAAAGATTGTAGGCGGTAGAGCCCGCAGGCGTTGCCACCATCAAGCCATCGCAGATCAGTTCCTCCAGCCGCACGTGCCCGTCGATCTCCACCCTGAGCTTCGCCGCCTGATAGGATTGCCGGAAAAGATAGACCTCGTTGATCGCAAGCGCGGACGAATTGCTGCCGTCGGMATTGCGCGTCGTCATTTTCAACGGATGAAAGGCATTCTCGACGGCGAAACAGATGCGGTCGTGCAGGCCATCTGTCTTGTAGTCATTCATCAGGAAGCCGACTGATCCGCAATTCATACCGTAGACGAGCTTGCCGCTGTTCATCGTGCTGTGCAGCGTCTGAAGCATGAAGCCATCGCCGCCGAGTGCGACGATGACGTCGGCCTCGTTTGCGGGCACATCGCCGTAAAGACGAATCAGCTCATCCCGTGCGGCGAGCGCTTCGGTCGTCGGCGAAGCGATAAAAGAAAGCGTCTGAAATGACCTGCCCATGCAATGCCCTTTGTTATGCTGCTCTAGCTAAAGGATAAAGGGCTTGTACGACAAGACGTTTTGCGTTGCGCGCGAAGTTCGGATGATCTTATCACCCATAGATCGGCCCGCGATTTAGTCCACCGGGCTTTCCCAACCATAGCGCTGATCGACAACGGCTGTGGATAGCCTTCTTCGACTGCCCGAAAGAGGCAAATTTTCTTTACAAAAGATCAGAATCTGCTACTTCGCAGCCGTTGCCCTTGTAGCTCAGTTGGTAGAGCACCTGATTTGTAATCAGGGGGTCCCGGGTTCGAACCCTGGCGGGGGCACCAGTTTTCCAACCATTCCATGACATGAACAAAGACTGAAGGGTCGATTCAGCGGCAATTCAGGTGCGCTCGGCCATTCTCGCTTCATCAGAAACGAGGAAGTGAGCCATGAAGGTCGCCAATTTTCTCCTAGCCGTTGCTCTTTCGGCAGGTACCCTGTTTTCCGCCGTAGCACCGGCTGCGGCTGTCCCTCTCAACCGTCCGGAAGTCTCACACCAGAGCGATGTGATTCAGGTCCGCGGCGGTGATCGTGATTGGGGCGATCGTGACGATTGGCGGGATCGCCGCGATTGGCGGGATCGCCGAGACTGGCGTGAACGCCGCTATTGGCGACCGGCCTGGGGCTATGAGCGTCGCGAGTGGCGGGGAGAGGAACGTTGGCGCGAACGTCGCTGGCGCCATCATGATCGGCCCTACTGGCTCTACCGGAGCTGACGGCTGATCAGCAAAGGGCGGTTGCCGGCCTAAACAAAATCCCGTCGCAAAGGTCCAACCGTGCGGCGGGTTTTTTGTGCCTGTAAACATGCATTCTGCCGCATAGACTAGGTGCTTCGAGCAGACAGATATTATTGACTGACCACCAGTCAATAATATAGAAGAAGGCAGATGCCCGCCGCGATGGAGTTCGCCATGTCTGCAAAAACGCTTTTGACCTCCTTGTTTCAGTATAAGGCCAACGTCGATGAGGAACTGCTGGACGCTCTCGACTCATTTTCCGATCGGGGGCCATCCGAGGAGCTGCTGTCCGCTTTCCGCGTCCTCAATCACGCGCATATCGTCGACCGGATCTTCGCCGCCAACCTGCAGAAGAAGTTTCACGGGTACACGGCGAGTTGGAGCAGGGAGCCGCCGGCCTTTGCCGATCTCGCCTCCGCGATCAGGCAAACCGATGAATGGTATCTGAACTATGTATTGCGGCTTACGCCCGACGAGCTGGAAGAGGTGATMGACTTCACTTTCACCGATGGCGGACAGGGCCGTATGTCGCGGGAGGAGATGCTTGCCCATGTGATTACACATAGCGGCTATCACCGTGGCGAGGCCGGTCGTCTTTTGCCTGACATTGAAAACACTGCTATGCGGGACGTCTTCGCAGGCTACCTTCATCGAGCGGAGCCTCAGCGTCGCGGGCATTGACGGATTTTCCGATGGCACCACGCGTGGCCGGCAGGCCAAGGACTAAACCGGCTGAGGAAAGACGGGACGAGCTCATGCTTGCGGCCGAACGCCTCTTTCTCGACAAGGGGGTTGAGCATACGACGATCGAGGAGATCACCCAGGGCGCTGCCGTCTCGAAGGGAGCCTTCTACCTTCACTTCTCCTCGAAGGCGGATGTTATCGAAGCATTGCGGACCCGCTTCGTTCAAAATCTCCTGAACGGCATCGTGGAAGAAGTGGGTAAACAGGGTGTAAGCGACTGGAACGGCAAGTTGACAGCCTGGGCAAAAGCCTGCGCCGAGGGCTACCTGAACGCATCGCCCCTTCACAACCTTGTCTTTGCTGTTGCTCCGCCGCCGAGCCGCGAAGGCCTGACAAGCAACATCCTGATAGATGATCTCGCGGAACTCCTTGCAGCAGGCGACCGCGAAGGGGCTTGGCCGCTGGCGGACCCGGCATTCACCGCCATGTTCCTGTTCAACGCCCTTCATGGTGTCGTAAATCAGGACGGTGTCGGCGAAAATGGCGCTGACCGTGCGCGGCTACTCGGCAATATCGCGGAAAACGTCCGGCGTCTCGTCCGTTGAGGAGATTTGACGTCAGGTTCACTTCTGCTCGGGTGCGTTCACACTTGATGCGATCTTCGTGCCGTTGCCCGTCTGTCCGGCGCCGGACGGAGACATCATCGCGAGGCTGAGCACCGAGGCAATCATAATGGCAACGACAGCAATCATCAGGCGCATGAACATTTAAATCCCTGTTTGTCTTGCGGGATTAAACGTCTGACGGCTTTGCGGGTTCCGGATCGGCTATTGCGCTGACGGAGGTGGGCTTGCTGGCGTCGTCGACGGCGCCAGCGGATCCGGCTGKCGGATCGGGTGAGACTTGTCCACCCACATGATGCTCAAAATGACCATGACGAAGACCGCAATGAAGAGAACACCGAAGATCAGCGGTCGAAATGCCATAATGCGGATTTCCTTTTGTCCGGTGCCCCAGGGGATAAAATGCGTTGCCGACAATAGTGACCAGCAAGCTCTTTCCAACGCGGAATATGGACCAGAGGAGGAGGTGTTCAACCGCGATGGCGGGATCCTTGCCTCTGTCCACGACATATTAAGAGTGATCTGCAGGCTGTGGTCTATGCCTTTAGATGCAGCCCCGCCGCATAAAGCGCAATCGCCGCGGCATTCGATACGTTCAGCGATTTGATGGCGCCAGGCATATCGAGACGGGCAAGCGCGCTGACGGTTTCCCGAGTCTTCTGCCGCAGGCCCTTGCCTTCGGCGCCGAGCACAAGCGCTATTCTGCCACCTGAGAACGTGCCTTCCAGTGGCGCCGGTCCCTCCGAATCGAGCCCGATCGTGAAGAAGCCGAGCTTGTGCAATTCGCCGAGCGCATCCGAGAGATTGGTGATCTGTATATAAGGTATGAGTTCCAGCGCGCCGGAAGCCGATTTGGCAAGTACGCCCGATTCGGTCGGGCTATGTCTCTGGGTGGTGATAACTGCGCCTGCATTGAAGGCGACGGCCGAGCGCATGATGGCGCCGACATTGTGGGGATCGGTCACCTGATCGAGCACGAGAAGCAGCGGACTGTCCTTCAGCGCTTCCAGCCTTCGGACGGGCAGGGGGCTTGTTTCCAGCATCACGCCCTGATGGATTGCTTCGGGGCCGAGCACCTTGTCGATATCCTGTGGCGAAACCATTTCGACGGGAATGCCGATCGTCTCGGGATCGATCTCCAATCGCGCAAGCGCGTTCTGCGTGACCGATAGCTTGATCTTCTTGCGCTCCGGATTTTCGAGCGCGGCGCGAACGGTATGAAGGCCGTAAAGGAAGACCTGGTCGGGGGCCATCGCCGGCGGCTTCCAGTCGTCCCCGCCACGCTTGCGCTTCTGCGGCGCCGGCGTCGGGATTTCACCGCGTTCGCGCTTGCCGTCGCGATGCGCGCGTCGCAGCGTTGCGTAATGCGTGTCCTTTGCGGACTTGTCAGTGATGGGCGTGTCGCCGGATTTCTTATCTTTGCTCATGCGGCTTTATAACGATGGCGCCTGTTTCCGCATAGACCTTCTTTCTTACGCCGGCTTTCAACAGGCGATGAAATTTTTCCTGTCTTTTCCATTGTCTTCGTGTTGACAGACTGAAATGCTCCGGTCATATACGCGGCGCAGACGACGGGGCGGCAATGCTTCAAAGTCTGACGAACTTGGTCTCACGATCCGGACGAAAAACTGGAGAGATGCCCGAGTGGTTAAAGGGGACGGACTGTAAATCCGTTGGCTCAGCCTACGTTGGTTCAAATCCAACTCTCTCCACCATTCGTCATTGGATCGGACCACCCCGCGGGTATAGCTCAATGGTAGAGCAGCAGCCTTCCAAGCTGAATACGCGGGTTCGATTCCCGCTACCCGCTCCAGCTTGATCCCCACTATCGAAGACTTGTTTTAGCGCGTTGCGTTCGAGGCGGAAGGTGCTGTGTCGCCAGCACTATGTGATGCTTGCGCGGCGATTGCAAAAATCGCAGCTGCCTCTGGGCTTGGCTGAAGCGCGAGCCCAGGCCTTCTGTCGATTTTGTCTGGAATTTCAGATGTTTTGGGGAGGGCACAGGCGAATCGTCTTGCGGGTTGCGAATTAGCTCCCATATGCGCTCACACGCGAAGAATGGCGTCTGCAATTAAGTCTTGCGCAATTTCGCCGAAAGCCTTAAACGGCGGCACTAAACCGGTTCGCCGGGGTCACCCATTTTACGTCCACAGGAAGCATTCAAATGGCAAAGAGTAAGTTTGAGCGCAACAAGCCGCACGTCAACATCGGCACGATCGGCCACGTTGACCACGGCAAGACGTCTCTGACGGCAGCGATCACGAAGTATTTCGGTGAGTTCAAGGCGTATGACCAGATCGACGCTGCACCGGAAGAAAAGGCACGCGGCATCACCATTTCGACGGCTCACGTCGAGTATGAGACGCCGGCCCGCCACTACGCGCACGTCGACTGCCCCGGCCACGCCGACTATGTCAAGAACATGATCACCGGTGC
>NZ_JBFTNV010000056.1:0-25854 GCF_056397645.1 Rhizobium sp. 05L429
CCTCCAGCAACCGTTCGAGGCGCTCTATGCGTGGTCCATGACCTACGGTCCCGAGCTTGAGCGAGCCCAAGAAGAATACGATCGGGTTCGAGACTAGCTCGATTGGCATCGGCCGACATTCGAATGCTCGGCCGGGCCGCTCATCATGCAGTCGCGAGTGCCGATCATCACCGCCCGCCCGAGATTTGATGGTCGGTAGTTTTTCAACATAGCCCTGATGACCAATCCACCCACGGAATGTCTGATCAGGTGAATACGGCCTCCACGGTTGCTCTCAGCTGCATCTTCGACTTCTGCTGCAACGACCTCCGCCAGCCGTTCAATGGGGAGCGGGTCGAAGGGTAGTCAACGTTGCGCGTAATGTAGCCTTGGGTCTGCAGGCACTTTTCAAACTTGCGCATGGAAGCGCTGGTCCTCCTGATGCCGTGGAGAAGAACGACGGTGTCGGTCATGTCAAATGCCGTCGCTCGGTCAAAAGGAAATCAGGGATTCCCGGGAAGCCGGATCTGCTTCGTGGCTGGCGTGAACTCGTGGTTGGCCGCCAATGGACGGTTCCAGGAACGCGAACTCTATGGCCGAATGATCACACTTAGCGCGGCCTCGGTTGAAGGCCTGGCGGTGACGATAACCCTTCGACGAACACCACCGTTATCTGCCGGGCAGCATAGTCTCGAGGACCCCATCGCGACGGACGAGCCCGTGAAAAAGCGCCGCCGCAATGTGCATCAACACAAGAGCGAAGAACGCGAAGGCAAGATAGTAATGCACGCTCCAGAGGAGCGCGTGCAGGGTCTCGCTCTGCGGCAGTATCGGCGGGAGCCTTATGCCGCCATAGAGCACGACTGGGTAAGCGGCGGCGGACAACATTGCCCACCCGATCAAGGGCATCCCTACCATCAGCACGTACAAACCTACGTGGGACAGATGGGCGGCAAGCTTCATCGGTTCCGGAAGGTCTGCGGGCAACGGTGGAGCGCCGGATATGAAGCGGACCACGAGGCGAACCAGGGCAAGGACAAGAATGGCGATCCCTAGCGTCTTGTGCGTCAGCAGGAGCGGCACATACTGACGTCCGATGGTGGAAACCATTCCAACGCCGATGAAGAGCATTGCCAAGATGCCTATAGCCATCAGCCAGTGCAACAAGCGCTGGATGGTGGAGAATCGTGTCTTGATGCCGTCCGTCATGGCTTCGCGCTCGCTCCTGTTCGAGGATAACTGCTCGCTTCCGATGTCCGCAGATCATAGGATTTGGCATAGGCTGCCGAGCGGGCCGCGGGGAACGGATCATCGGAAACCTTGATTCCGTCAGGCAGGATGGTCGGGTCAAAATTGATGTCACGGCACGGGCCGTCCGCCTCCGGCTCTATTTTCTGCACGACCAGAGTTCCAGCTTCGACAGTACGCCGCCCCGGCGGCCAGGCCTTCGTAGGATCTGATGTTGGATCGGAGGGATCGGCCACCGTCAGCACGAGCGTCCAACGCTGAGGCGACCTCGCAACGCGTTCGGTTATATCTTGCTCAAGATGATTGGCGCCGAGCTTGGCGAAGTCTTCGGCCGTGATCGAAGCGGCCTGCGCCTGCGGACGCAAAGACCAACGAACGGCGTGCTCTGCGCCCGATCCATCCTTGAAAATGAATGCATTGAGGCTGTTGAACGCCACCTCGGCGTAGCTGGCCGTCCAGGGAGCCTTGGTCGCCCACTCGCCGAACGCAGCGAATTCTGGATGCGCTGCCACAAAGCCTTTCATCGCTTCCGGATTCTTGCTCGCGGACGCATTAAGCAAGTCGTAGAAACCTCGCGGCGTGGAGACCGCGAAAACAGGCGGGTCGATCAGAGCCATCCGCCAGACGTTGCCGTCAGGCGCGGAGATCTGCACGCCAATGCCCCGAACTCGAACAGTCGGATCGGCAGCATTCGGGTCCGGCGTTGCGAGGTTGAAGCGGCCGAGGACGGGGTACTGTCCGGCGGCAAGCATTGACGCCCGTGAAATCGCACTACCGTTCCCGTTCGCTTCGAAGGTGCCAGTGAAGCAGACGCCCTTTGCGTGGTTTCTCCGATGTCCGAGGGCGGGTCCGCCGGGAGGCGCCAACGCACTTACTAGCTTCGTCGATGTAAGGCGGTCAGGGCTGAGCCATCCAGCAGTGTAGGCAAACGCGCCGACGCCGAAACCTACGACGGCCGCTATCAATACGAGGGATCCGAGGGCGGAACGCTGCGGGCCAGGCATCCAAGACTCTCCCTTCGTGCCAGTTCAACGCGGTGCGGGGGCTTCGATTTCAGTACACAATGAGAAGTAGCCGGGTTCTATGCGCAGGGCGCACAGGGAAGATGCCACCGTCGAGCTGCCAGGTCAAACCCTCGCCGCCAACAGTCCAGGAGCTCTGCCGGCGTGCCGAGGGTTTGCATCAAGATTGCGGTTCGTCATACCGGCCAGGCAAAGTTTTTGGCTCGACTGTACAAGAGGGGATTTATAGTAACGCGGTCGTTAGTTCTGATCCCTTCAAGAGCTTACAGCTGAATCGTACCGATTGCTGCGAGTCTTTCCAGCAACACCTATGTGGGAACTGGAATCCTGGACGGATTTGGCTGGCTTAGAGCGTTTCAGTTGCGGTACCCGTAGGACTGCAAAAAACGATTTGCACGGCCGGGACAGCTGGAGAAAGCACGTCCGAGATCTCCTAAAGCAGGACCTTGATGAACGCGGATATGATAGCCGCCTGGGCGGTGGAAAACGGATTCCATGCGATCGATTCGCGGAATTATCGTCGCCATGACAATGCAGGCATGATCACGATCGAAATAAAGAGGATGTCATTCCTCCTCATCGATGAGAGGCAAGGATTGCGACCGCGCCTCATATCGCAGTTGTTCAAAGACATTCCCCTTAGTAGCGGGCGTGGCCGCTTGCACGGTCTTCTTGTTGACCGCTATCCCAATCGTTAAGTCCTGACGCGATCACCACAGCCCAGCCAATTTACCAAGGCGGCGGACCGGCGGTATCAGCCAATCAGCAAGGCGATAGTGATCCTTCGGGGGTGGGCATTTGCACGATCCGGCCTGTATCGAAGCTCTGGAGCGAGCGCTTGTCAGGACGACGTTGCAGCGGGTTGCATAGCTCGTTCGCCGCTCAGCAAACAAAGGCTGTGTGATCGGCGTCGCAATACTGAACCGAATACCCGCCTGCGGACGCCCGAGATCCGGTCGCTGCAAGGCCCGACCGCGGCGACGAAATTAAAGATGTCAAAGACCGAATTCCGCACAAATGCAGCTCCCACGCACCAATGCCACTCTGGAGCATTCGCGGTCGAAACTCGGTTTCCTGCACATCTCTGACAACGTCATCGTATTGCGATTTTTCGCAATTGGTCGGTGCCGTTCTGGTCGCCGGCATCGATCCAACTACTGACCGTCAATCACGCTTTACCGCATCCCTCCAGGCGCGCTCGAACGGTAGGCGCCAAGCGTGCGGGGCAATGAGTTGGTGGATCGACTTCGGGCCCCAGCCGCCCTGGTCGTAGAGGCGTACGGGCGGCGGGTTATCGAGGAGAGGTTGGGAAACCTCCCAGAGCCGCTCAATACCCTCGGCCGTAGTGAACAGCGTGTGGTCACCGCGCATGGCGTCGAGGATCAGACGCTCGTAGGCCTCCAGAACTTCGCCAATCAGGCCGGTTTCGCTCATGGCAAATTGCAGCGAGAGCTTGTCGAGCCGAAAGCCCGGTCCAGGGCGCTTGCCATAGAAGGAAAGCGAGACCTTGGAGGCATCAGCAAGGTCGAAGGTGAGGTGGTCAGGGCCCTGTGCCCCCACACCAGAGCCGGCAGGGAACATCGATTTCGGGGGCTCGCGGAATGCGATCGAAATAATGCGCTGCCCCTCGGCCATGCGCTTGCCGGTACGCAGGTAGAAGGGCACGCCAGCCCAGCGCCAGTTGTCGATGGCGCATTTTAGGGCGATGAAGGTGTCTGTGTCGCTTTCGGGATCGACGCCTGGCTCATTGCGGTAGCCGATGTATTGACCGCGCACCACGTCCCGAGGCTCAATCGGCAACATGGAGCGGAACACCTTGTTCTTCTCTTCCGAGATTGGCGCAGGCTCAAGGGCAGTAGGCGGCTCCATCGCCATGAAGCCAAGGATCTGGAAGAGGTGGGTCACCACCATGTCACGATAGGCGCCGGTGGTCTCGTAAAAGGCGGCACGGGTGGAAAGGCCGAGCGTCTCCGGGACGTCGATCTGCACATGGTCGATGAAGTTGCGGTTCCAGATTGGTTCGAACAGGCCATTGGCAAATCGGAAGGCCAGGATGTTTTGCGCCGGCTCCTTGCCCAGGAAATGGTCGATGCGGAATATCTGCTTCTCGTCGAACACTTCGTGCAGCTTCCTGTTCAGTGCAACGGCACTGGCAAGGTCCGTACCGAAGGGCTTTTCCATGATGATACGGGAGCGTTCAGTCAGCCCAGCCTGGGCGAGGAGTTGCACGGCCAGAAGGGCGGCACTTGGTGGAACGGATAAATAATGCACGCGCCGCGTCTCGGCGCCCAGTGCTTCCTCGGCCCTGTCGACCGCTTCCTTGAGAGCATTGGCGCCGGCAGCTAGCGGGACGTAGTCGAGCGATGCGGCAAACGCTTCCCATTCGGACTGCGAGAACTTGCGAGTCAAGAACTTGTCCAGCGAGTCACGGGCGATGGTGCGGAAGGCATCGGCATCGATGTCGTCGAGCGAGACGCCGATAATGCGGCACCCTGGGATGAAGCCTGCATTGGTGAGGTGGAACAGCCCGGTCAGTAGCTTGCGCCTTGAGAGATCGCCCGTTGCGCCGACGAGCACAACGACCTGTGGATAGCCGGGGCCAACCCGAGTTGAATTCTTGCGCAAAACACTCATCTTCAAGTCTTCCGTTGTCCCTTGGGGATGGAGGTCGACCCCAGCTCCGCGCTGCCGCAAAGCGGCTATCTTCGTGCGTGATGCCATGACGTTGAAGCTCACCCCTCTGAGGTTAAATAGAGGCATGGATTGCGGAGCGGAGCAAGGGGGCGGCAATACCGTCCCGAAGTGCCGCGTCTTAGCGACTTCGGTCGCTCCTTGTCGACTTTCTTGATAGCAATGTCTTGAGCACCTCAGTCAGTAAGATCACCCAACTCAGAGGCGCGGGGGCTGGTCCTCTCGCGCACTCGAATGGGTCGAATGTGCTACAGCTGTTCCCAAAGGCGAACGACGACGCCGAATGAACCACGCGAAATCGTCGAATCCGTTCAAAGGCAGAGCGTCTTGCCACGCATGGCATCTTCTCCGTTGGCGAATTTCTCGGCGGCATTTCGACATCATCAAAATCCCGCTCCAGACAGTGAGCAGCAATTGAATGCCGTTGAGCGAGGCAACGCTACCTCGGCTGGATGGTCCGCCGCTGCATAGCTGCATTGCACAAAAAATGTTTTCCAACTGGTCAAAAAAAGAGCATAACGATCACAGCTGATGCAACACGACGGCTTTCCTCCCAGTTCCGTCGTTTCAGCTGTTCCCCTCTGGAGGTTTATACCTTCACAATTAATGGGCCACGGTTCTCCGTCGGCCCTTTTTTTGCCCGCGAAAATCGTGTGTCGACGCCGGATAAGTCCCGAAGTCTTCGACCTTAGATGTCCGATCGCTTCCGAGGGCATCGTGCTAGGTTGACGAAAGCAGTTTTCACTACAATAGAGCCTGGCCGAACCACGTGGTAACGCCACAGAACATGAACCGGAGTACAATGGTGACCGAACCGACCGTAGCAGATGCAATAGACCGCGTTTATGTTTCGATTCAGTCTGACAATGCTGACATCGACGCGCATATCGCGACCCTCAAGGCAGCGTTGGCCCGGGAGGGTTTGAAAGAGGCCGTATTCGACCCGGCAAGGCTCGTCCAGAACAATCGTTCTGGTAGGAAGCTGATGCAGGCCTACTTTCGGCAGCGCGGCGTGACGGTAAAATTCTCGGCCTAGCAGCCTCCCGGTGACGCCAGAGGTGCACTGTACCTTTTGCAATGTTCGATCAGGGTGTCTCGGGGCCGCGACACGGCGGAAGCTGAACTCCATGAACAGAACGTTGACCCCGACCAGGGCGAGGGGACGAAGAACGTCGTCCCTTCACCAAATCGATCGCTAGGGTGGTTCCGGGCCGCGACGTGTTCCGTAGAAAACTTATGGGGCGCTCAACCCGTTTCCGGGGAGCGCCCTTTTTGTTGCTCAAAGCGCAAAAACCGACAGACTCGGCAGGCGATTTGACGTGCGGCGGAGATATCGGAGGGACGGTCTTGCGTAAAGCGTTTTTTACTGCAGATCTGCTATGCTTGTGGCCTCGCAACCATCGAATAGAGCACCATTTTGCGTGGAGAAGTGTAGCCCCTCATGGGAGGTGATCATGACGCAAAGGCTTCGGAATATAGTGATCGGCTGCGTGCTGGTCGGGATAGCCGCGTTGGTTTCGGCGTGCACGACAGCCCACAATTCAAATCGCGGCGATTTTCAATATCAACCAGGGCATTCCAGGAACCCCGCCTGCAGCCAGGGCTTCAGGCCCACAAATGCGCTTTCTTGCGCGTATTGACTATTCCAACTACGCTCTACCAGCTGATCGAAGAGCTAGAGCTTACGAGATGCCTGCTCACTATCCCTTCAATATCGAAATCACGACCCGCGACGAAGGCTGAAATCCTGTCCCTTAGGAGTGCTGTTGAACTCGGCGGGGACTAAGTTGCACCGAACGAGGGGCATCGCGTAGTTTCACGCCGTTCGACGATTTCGATGGTGACGATCGAATTTTTCGCCATTTAATTTCCGAGCCCGGCACATCACTTAATTCCCAAAATCCACGTGAGAGGGCGTCGGCAAACATGGCCGACCTGGCCCGAGGGAAAAAATGACCATGACAAACTCCGATGTCGAGTTCGGATTGGACACGTTTGGTGACGTAACGCACGATCCAAACGGCCAACCTGAAAGCTATGCCCAGGTCATTCGCAACGTCATCAAAGAGGCCGTCCTTGCTGATGAGGTCGGCATCGATTTCTTTGGTATTGGCGAACATCACCGCGAAGACTTTGCGATCTCCACTCCTGAAACCGTCCTGTCTGCAATCGCAACAGTGACTGATCGGATCAAACTTGGCTCGGCGGTGACCGTATTGAGTTCCGACGACCCTGTGCGAGTGTTTCAGCGCTTCGCGACCGTTGATGCTGCCTCGAATGGCCGTGCAGAAGTCATCCTGGGGAGGGGCTCTTTCACAGAGTCCTTCCCGCTGTTCGGATATTCGCTCGACGACTATGAGACGCTCTTTGAGGAGAAGGTTGAGCTATTTGCCCGGCTTCTGGACCAGCAGCCTGTGACCTGGTCGGGCACGACCAGGGCGCCATTAACCGGACAACGCGTGTTTCCTCTCGTAGAGAAGGGGCCATTGAAGGCCTGGCTTGGCGTTGGCGGCAGTCCGAACTCCGTGATCCGGGCCGCCCAATACGGTCTACCTCTGATGTTGGCTATTATCGGCGGAAGTCCCTATCGCTTTGCGCCCTACGTCGACCTGTATCGGCAGGCGTTGGAAAAGCTGAACCAACCGACGCTTCCTGTTGGCGTTCATTCGCCAGGCTACATCGGGCACACTGATGCCGAGGCAAAGGCGGAGTTCTGGCCTCATTATCGGGCGATGCGCGATCGCATCGGTCGTGAACGAGGTTGGGGGCCCGTCACGGAAAGAGAATACGAAGCGGAGATCGATCAGGGTTCGCTTTACGTGGGCTCTCCGGACACCGTGGCCGCAAAGCTTGCTCCGGTCATCGAGACGCTCGGTATTCAGCGGTTTCAGCTGAAGTACAGCATCGGCACGATGCCACATGACTCCCTTGCGCGGAGCATCAAGCTGTATGGGCAGGAAGTCGTTCCGGCCGTGAAAGCGAAAATCGCAACGCTTGCTGCAGCGTGATTGCGGTGGGTAATCTGGAACGAATTCTTGACGGACCGGCGAGACGATCGCCGGTCTACTTCTGCGATTTGGAGTTGCCAAATAGATCGCGGTGCTGATCTTCTGCTCAGAACATTCTCCAGAATCGAGTAGCGACAGTGGTGGAGCAGGCCTCTTTTAGCCATGTCGCGAAGGTTCAGGATATCGACGATACGGTCGGCTTCATCCGATTCCAAGGCGACCAGGATCACGCCATGAAAATTGGACGGCCATCCAGTGAAAACCTCGATTGCGGACCAATATTGGTCAGCCCAATTCTGAGATCCTGAAATCTTAACTGGGCCATGGCCATAACGTTAGGGTTGGGAAAATAGTTGGCAAGCCTGTCGACCGCCGCCGGATCGGTCTCTGGACTTTTCCGCGAGAGCGCCGAAATATCCAGGTATGTTGATTGATAGCGGCGGGATCGCATTAACTCCTGCAAATCAAGAATCTCGCATCCGGGTCATAGACCTCGAAACAGGCGGGAACGGCCCGAATGATGTTTGCGAGATCGGATGGCAGGACGTCGTTCTTGGGAATGACGGCGTTTGGCGGGTTGATGATGAGCGCGGCTCGCTGCTCATAAATCCAGGGAGACCGATCTCACCTGATACGATGGCAATCCATCACATCTTGGATGTCGAGGTGGCGACAGCACCTTTCTGGAAAGAGGTCGCGTCCAGCGTCCTACGGCCGCAAGGTGGGGCAATCGCGCTGGCTGCGCATCGGGCAGCTTTCGAGCAACGATATTGTACTCCTAGATTTACCGGTGGAGCGACCTGGATATGTACGTGGAAATGCGCACTTCGTCTGTGGCCTCAACTGCCCAGGTTTTCCAACCAGATGCTCCGGTATCTGCGCATGCCCGAGGGATTGGTGCACGCGATCGGCCTTCCCGCCCATCGCGCGATGCCCGACGCGTACGTGACCGCACACCATCTGCGAGACATGCTGAATGAGTCCACCTTCGAGCAGTTGGTGGAATGGAGCGGAGAGCCGGGACTGTTGCCACGAGTGCCTTCTGGCACCGAGCGCGGCAAGAGTTGGGATCAACTGGATATTGCGACATTGCAAGTGTTCGCTCGCGATCGGGATACTGACGTCCGTTTCAGCGCGGAGACCGAACTTCGCCGTCGTGGCGACGCGGAAGTAACAGTGACTGACAAAGACGAGCAGGGAACGTTGCTTTAAATGTGGTGCGCCACGCAGGGGTGAGGTTTTGATGTCAGAACGAATGTCGGAACGCGCCAAGGGCGACATCGAAGCCATTTTGGAGCGGCTCTATAAGGTTTCCCCGGAGCTGGATAAAATTGCCGCCGATTGCGAGAGAGCTTTGCGGCTCAACGCCGAAGCCAGAGGCGACTACATCTCGCCGCGAACGGTGCAGGCGTTTTCCGAAATGCGCGATGCGGTGGGCAAGCTGTATGGCTCCGCCCGGAATGCGATGAACGAAGCCAATAGATTCTTTAAGCCGAAGTCGTAGGTAGTTTCGCTGCGAGTGCGCAATGTGGGCACAGCGCGGACGTAAACCGCAAAGTTTTCGACAACCATTGTGAAGCGCGATAACCCAGCGATCACAGAGGAATGCAATGCCAACAATCCTAGCGCAGCAGGCCGTCGTTCCCGAATTCCTCCCATCCGCTCAATCCGCGCAGAGGTTCGTCAGCGTTCTGTTCAGTTCCCCCGGCTTTCTCTTGCTTTTTCAGCGAACGCGTCAGCTTCGCCTGGTACGCGGCGCGTCTGCGATTTTCTGCCTTCGCTGCCGCGTCTTCCTCTCGCCATTCGTCCACGGCGGCGCGGTCGAGCAAATCTTCAACGACACGGGGATCGAATACGTGGAACGTAATTTTCCTGGCCCGCCCCTGCAATCTGACCGTTCGCGTTCCGGCGCTCGGCAGGCGGCCGTCATCCACCCAACGCTTTCGTTCTGAAGCCGTTATCGTGAGGATATCCTCGATCTCCCGAGGGATGATCGGAAGGTTGGCGATGTCCGTCAGTGCCGTGGAGACGGCCGTCGAGGTCGCTCGGAACGCCGTCTTGGAAGTCTCCGGCATGATGAGGGTGAGTGCGCTCGCCTGCATGTCCAACGACTTCCTGACCGCCGACGGCAGCCGGGAGCGGATCTCCTGCAGGATTCCCCTGACCCGGATCGCGGATCCAAGCGTCGCGGTTACCGGAAGCGGCCATTCCCTGATCAGCTCGGGATCGTCGCTTTCTTTCTTTTTCGTCTTCGTTTTGGGCATATCGGAGCAAATGGGATTGGAAGGGTCGAGCGTCAACGGAACTCGCGCTCAATTCCTACGTTTTGCCAGCGAGGAGCAACCCCAATGTCTGTGCCGAACGAACCTACCCTTTCCACCTGGGAGGAGATACGCGCGATCCGCCTTCCTCACGCCATTGGCAAGCGATCAGCTGCCGACCTGTCGGCCCAATCTCCAGATCCCAACTTATGGTCGAAGCCAATGGTGCGTTATTGCAAAATCAGCGCTCGCGACGCCGCCTCCGATAGGACGCCTTGGCTGCCCGCTCACGATTCGTCGGTCGTAGCGTTGAATCGCGTTTAGGCCAAATGCACGCCGTCGCCCGGGCTAGCTCTTCTTGATCATTGCCACGCGGATCGGCGCGCTGTAGCTTGCAATGCGGTATGGTCCATGTGCTGGACCTTGGCCCTGTTTGCGCATGCGCATCGGGCCAATCGGTAGCTTTTCACAGTCGATCTAGCCTGCAAGACGCCCGGCGTGGGAACCGGCGATTTCCAATCGGCAAGCATACCGACACAACCCAGGGGGGCAAAATTGTGGCCAATACAGACTTTGAATTCGAGTCGCTCAATGAATTTGACATCGACAACGACACGGAGGCCGAAGAGGAAGACTTCATACCCGCGGATTTTCTTGCCTCAATGGCTGCATTGGCCAAATCCGCGAAGTCGCTCGACACCCTCGCATCTCAGAAGATAGCAGATGACGTCATCGCCAAGGTTAGCGGTTACGGCGGCGAGTTCATCCAAAACAGGCGCGAAGGTTTTAGTGATCCGAACTCGGCCAGCCCCAGGCGCGATCTGATGCAAGATCAGCTAAAGCAGGCGCTTTCGGGTATTAAGGATGCGTCCAAGGGCGCTGCGAGGTCGGCTCTGCTCGAAGCAATATTCGACCTTGGTATTTTACCTGCGAATGAGCGGGACACGCTTTTCGCGCACTTATACCATGCGCTTCAAGAGGAAACCTTGCCGGAGACGCTCACGAAGGTTCCTCAGGCACAAATTGACGACCTTGTCAGCAAATGGGGCGACACCACCGACTCGGCCTATTGGCAGATTTTATCCGACTACTACAGCGTGCGAAGCACGACCGCGGCCGAGATTTACGATCATCTCGCACTGTTGGAACTTACCTCGCGAATGGCGCCCCCGTTGAAAGACCCCTGGATCTGGGACAGCGCGGAGGATATCGCAATCTGCGTGGACAACCTGCTGGCGGCGTCGGATCCGGGCATAGGCGGATCGGGGACGATCGATGTCTCTGAGATGTATTACTATGCGTCTCTTCTGCCCATCCCCCGAGCCATCATGGCGGAGATTGTCCGATTGGGTTTGGGCTTCATAGCAGTCGGCGCAAAAAAGGGCCCGCGTCTGGAGTCACTGCCTGACCCCTTTACGCTCTTGAGAGCGTTGGCGCCCGAGGATGCCGCAGCGTCCCCAGGATCGCCGACGGAGATCGCCGCAAGAAACGCCTTGCGCCAGTCGGCCGTTGAGCTTCTTCGCAACAATCTGCCGACGGACGTTCAGGCGACGCTTGTTCCCTCCCTACGCGATGTCGTTTACGGCAGCCAGGCGCGCGCTTTGAAGGGATCCCTAGGCCAGATTTACGATTTCTGGCTCCAGGACTTATCCTACGGTCTTGAACGCAAATTTCCAAATGATACTACCGCGCGAAGGCTTGGATACCTTCTTAAATACTCCAGAGTCGGCGAATCGCTGCAAGAATGGTCAAAACTTTACTATTCGCAATCGCCTACGCCGGACTCCTTGAACCAAGCGCTTCAGGCGGCGACCGGGTCGATCAAGACACTCCTGGCGAGCTTTCGGCCCAATACGCCTTTGATCAACGATACGGCCGTGCAACATGTCGAGGCGATAGCCTATCCACTTCGTGCGGTCGCTTTGGAGATTTGCGCGCAGTGCCACTCCTATCTTTCCGGCGCCCCGTCAGGTAGCCTGGGACAACTCGAAGGTACGCTTGCGTTTATTGAATGCACCGGGCGGCTCGGAGAGCTTCGCGTCGGTGCCAAATTGGCTCTCAAGGATCCCAAAATCGTGGCGACGGGCCAGAACAAGGGTCGGTCCGTGTTGACGTTGTTTCTGGACCGGGCATGCAAAGCGCAGGGACAATGGTTTTCGGATTTGAAGAGCGCACTGGATGATTGGAGAGGTAAGGCGTCGAAAGGAATACCCGAGCTCGCCATCAGCACCGGAAAGCTCATTTCGGTGTGTAAGTCGATAAGCAGCAGTCAAATTCAATCGAATGCAGCCGATCCGTTCGAAAGTTACTCGGCGACTGAAATGTTGGAGGTCGTTCTGCCCGCGATATCCGACCACCTCCAGGGACTGATTGAGACGAAAAATCCGAATGCCATGGCTTCCCTTCCTGACCTCGTGAGTCAGTTGGTTCGGTTGCGCCCTTTGGGTCATTCTTACGCAGACGCGAAAACTTATTGGAGCAATCAAAGTAATTTCCTTCTGGATGACGACCCGATGAAGCAACACCTTTCGACCGCTCTCGAAGAATGGGACGAAGCCCTGAACGATTCTACGGAGGATCAAGCCATGCTCTCCGAAATCGCTTTCAAAATTTGCACGGCGATCAACGACTGTTCCCAGCGCGTGCAGATGAAGAAAACGACGGAACTTAGTGCAAAGAACAAAAAACAGCTTCTGACCGCGCTGGGAATTGTCGCGTTCAATGTGGAAGAGGCGCTGCGCGCGAGGCTCGGAAACTAGCCTGCGATTTATTGGGGGCTGCAATGCATGATTCATCTGGAATAGCCAGACCGCAATGGCCTGTGATCAGGGTGCTTTCAAGCTCGACCGACATCGATGCCGCGAACTACGCACTTGACGCGTACAAGGCGCTTTTTCCCTTACTCGACGAGCATGAAATAAAAGTCAAATTCTTGACGGATCACGACGTCGCCAATCTCTCGTCGCTGCTGTCTATCGAGGATGTAAGGGAAGTCGTCGCGCACTTGCCTGCAAGCAAAGCCGCCTCGCTCCTTGCGGCGGCAGAGCAACTGAAAGCGTCGTTTCTGCCGCATATGTGCGAAGCGCGCGGGACTGTCGACGCGTGCAACCTGACGTGCCTAAGCAGGGATCAGAACGGATTCAAGCAGGGTACGGTCGTTCTTGCGCGCAAGACTCGGCTGGTGATCGATCAGTATATTTTTACCAATATAAATGTAGACCTTGTCGCGGGTCGATCGTCGCTCGTCGGCCTTGAAACGCCGTCTCGTCCGCGCGGAACGGTGGATTTCTCGCCTCGCCGCCCCGCGATGAACATACGGCCGATGGCAGCGGCGGCTTTGCCTCCGCAGCCCAGCCAAGTCATCACCTCCGTCATGGCGGTGACACCATTTCTGCCCCCTCCCTTTGGGCCTGCGATCACAGGGGTCCTAAGCCTGGTCAATATGATTCTGGAACTTGTGGGAGACAGCAAGCCGGAAACAGAATCACCATTCGAGCAGCTGTCGAAGTATATTTACGAGCTTTTTAACTCCACTCAGCTTGATACGTGGAGGTCTATATTTCAAAACGATGTAAATATGGCTTTCTACAATCAAATGGACGCGTTCAAGACGTCGATAGACAAGATTGACATATTCGACAAGTCCCTGCAGGACTTCCAGGATAATATCAACAAAACATGGTCATCCCAAGTCCATACAGCCATTGGCGAGATATTCACGCTGATGGAAAAGCAACAGATCGGTAGAGATTTTGACGTTTCCTACCTGAGTGCTTTGCTGGCCGGCGTTACATTTTATATCACTTTGCAGAAGGCATATGTTCAACTATGCGCGCTGGATGCCAGCATCTCTTATAAGAACAAGGACTACGACAGCTTCAACGATAAATCAGATCTGTTCGTCACGGCGCTCAACAAGCTGAATAATGCCATCGGCAATTTCGATCAGAACTACTTGGAATGGACGGACGAGCAGCGAAAGACCGCGCTCGAAAGTAACTCCTGGATTCCGCGAATTCAAAGCTGGATTTCCAATCTTCATGACCAGCGAATGGGAAAAATCAGCGCTGCGCCATTCCGTAGGGAACCCGCTTGGGACGATCCTTACTACGAATATACATGGTGGGACGAGCTGGCGGTATGGCTATGGAACAGGGCCGACTTCAGTGCTCAGGGCCAGGACGTTTACGTTTCAATGTCGAGCCATTACTACAAGTATTGTGATTTCTACGACGATAGTTGGAAGAAGCTTCAGGGCAGTGAAGATTACGGGCAGCCGGAAAATGGCAAGGCCATTTTCGCTTGGCCGGTCGCGCGCGATTGCTGCGGCAACGTCGCGCATGCCGCGGACAAGCAACAGGCCTTCGATACCCTCCAGAAGGAAATCAACGACTACCGAACGGCAGCCAGCGACCGATTCCGCAAATATCTCGCCGACCATGTCACGCAAATAGAATCCTGGGCCGCCTTTGTCGATGGCTTCGAGGATCTTGCCCCAATGCCGAAGCCAGATATCGGCCCTAACGTGGAGCCGCTGGCCAATGGTCCTGGCCTTGCTCATGGAAGTGGATGGGTGCAAGGCGGGCGGGTGCGCTACTCCTTTGCGATCGCAAACGAGCGAGGTCCATCGCAATCCGGGCCATGGTCCTGCGAAATGACGATCGACAGGACGGCGTTCGCCACCATCAGCGGCTTTCCGAACATCCCCAATAAAACATCACTCCATATTTATCGGCAGTTTTGTCCGCAGGACGACAAGTGGGGCGCCGCCAAGCTCGTAACTATACTCGATAGCCCTCTGCCTTCGACTTACGATGACCAATCCGACTGACGGAAGTTATTCGGCGCGGCATCGCGTACGATCCTTTCTTTCGTGAATAGTTCGCTTCGGCGCTTCGGCAATTTCGACACTGTGATCAAACAAGCAACAGAAGGCCCGGCAGGAGACGGGAATCTCCTCATTGCCGGAGACGTGATCCCGAACGATGTCGTGTCGTTCGAGAATCTGCGCTGGCATTTCGGATTCGATACCGAGCCAGAGATCGCGCTCGCGAACAGAGCGGCTTTGCTCGACAAGGCGGCGACAAAGAAGCTTCGAATGCTCGGATACCATTGGACTTATCCAGGGGTCGGATATGTCGAGCGGAAAGGGTCGGCATATCGGTTCCTGCCGGCGTGAGGGCTTTGTCCCGGCTATGACGCTTCTGACGCTCGCTGGCGGTTTTGGACGATGACGGCGACTTCGGAAGAGTGAAGCGTTCCCCATTCGCACAACGGGGCGAGAACTTTGGCCAGGCTGTTGCCGAAGTCGGTCAGCTCGTATTCGACGTGAGGCGGGACCGTCTTGAAGTCGATGCGACGAATGACGCCATCATCAACCATCTCCTTGAGATGCTGAATCAGCATCTTCTCGCTCACGTTTGTCACGAGCTTGCGGAGTTGACCCGTGCGTTTGGTCCCGCTGACCAGATGAAAGAGGATCAGCGGTTTCCATTTGCCTCCAAGGATCGCGAGAGCCGCTTCCAGACCGCATCGGAAATTCGTCTCGCTCATTGTGATCTCCGAATTCGGACACTTACGAAATAGTCAGTACTGGATTGCAGGTATGCTTGGTCTTACTTGAATTCGGCGATGATGTCGACGGGCATCGTCCTTCCCCATTCAGGCCCAAACCCGCGGATAGGGCTGCCAACATAGGTGAGCAGACATGAGCAATCCAAACCAGCCCTTGCTGGATCCAATCCGCCTGGGCGACATCGATCTACCCAACCGCATCATCATGGCATCCATGACCCGCGCTCGCACGGACAACCCCGGCTTCGTTCCCAACGAGCTTCAGGCGCGATATTACGCACAGCGTGCATCCGCCGGACTGATCCTCACGGAGGGGACTTGGCCCAGCCGCGAAGGCGTCGGCTTCGTAAACGTGCCGGGCCTATACACTCAGGAGCAGGCCGACGGGTGGCGCCTCGTGACGGATGCCGTGCACGAGGCCGGAGGGCGTATATTCGTCCAGCTCGGCTACATCGGGTCATCGTCGCATCCAGAACTGCTTGATGGCGCGTTGCCGCTGGCCCCATCGGCAATTAACCCGGGATTGAAGGCGTTCACCCCATCCGGTTTCCAGGAAACCGTGACGCCACGGGCGATGGATCTCGGCGATATCGCGCGAACGGTCGAGGACTATGCCAAGGCGGCCCGCTTGGCAAAGTCCGCTGGCTTCGATGGAGTCGAGTTACATGGCATCAGTACCTATCTGATCCCGACCTTCCTTTATGAAGCGCTCAATCAGAGGACGGACGAGTATGGAAGCACGCCTGAAAATCGCGCGAGGTTCCCGCTCGAGATTATCGATGCCCTTGTGAGCGTTTGGGCGCCGGGGCGGGTCGGAATGAAGCTCAGCCCGGCCTTGACTGGCCTCGGCAATGTCATCGCTGGAACCGAAACGCTGGCGACCTTCGAATACTTGGTCAGTGAATTGTCGAAGCGTAATCTCGCCTACCTGCAGCTGATGAATCCGATAAGCGATCTGACCGGGACACCCGTCGAGGTTCTCGGCCAAGGCGTCGCCAAGCATTTCCGGCCGCTTTATTCCGGCAATCTGATTGCCAATGGCGGCTACACCTTCGAGAGTGGTAATGCTGTCATCCGTGATGGCCTCGCCGATGCTGTTGCCTTTGCCGCGCCCTTCATCTCCAATCCCGACCTGGTCGAGCGCTTCTCCAAAGACATCGAGCTCACCCCCAGCAATCCGGATACCTACTACAGCGGGGGAGCCGTGGGCTATTCGGACTATCCCGCCGGGATCGAACAAGTCGACGCTTGATCGTAGGCATCAAACCCTCCTTCATCGGGTGGCGAGTATTCTGACCCTCGCTGCCCGATGGTACTGGCTTGAAGTGGAAGGAGAGCAAGCCTCGCCTTAAAAAGCGTTCCTGAGCTTGTATCTGAGTCCGTTGCTATGTGGCACAAGCGGAATTGGTGACCCACCGGGTTAAATCCACCCGCTTACAAAGGAGGTCGCCAAAACTGATGGCACACCGATGATGCCCGCCGTTCATACGACCATTTGGCCGATCCGGGCTTGCCGCGTTCCTTTCCAGAGAACATATCTAGCTCTCACCAAGAGGTTTTTCTGGCGGACGTGGGTTTAGAGGAATCCTTGAAATGGATCTGCAACTCACTGGCAAAAAGGCACTGGTAACCGGCTCGACTCGGGGAATTGGGTTCGCCATCGCTAAGCGCCTCGCGTCGGAAGGAGCCGACGTCGCGATTTGTGCCCGCAGCGGCGACGCCGTGGAGGACGCGGTCAAGGTACTCGAATCCAAGGGAGGCAAGGCCTGGGGTCGGTCCGTGGATATCAAAGACCCAGATGCACTTCGGAGCTGGGTTGAGAGCGCTGCGATGGCGCTTGGCGGTGTCGATATTTTGGTGGCAAATGCCAGCGCCCTATCGTTCGGCCTTAGTATCGAGGCGTTCCAGTCGGCCTTCGACGTCGATCTGTTTCACACTGTGACGGCAGTTGAGGCTGTTATGCCGTACCTTGAGCGATCACGGGCGGGGAGCATCGTCGCCATCGGCTCGGTTGGGGGAATAGAGGATTCAGAACTCAATTCTTACTCCGATGTGTCCTATGGCGCCATGAAGGCGGCGCTGCACTTTTACATCAAGTCGCTCGCACGGACCGTCGCACCCAAAGGTATCCGAGCCAATGTTGTCAGCCCCGGTTCGACGTTCTTTGACGGTGGTGCCTGGGATCAAATCAAGAGCGAGCAACCCGAACATTTCCGCAATGCGGTTGCCATGATCCCGATGGGCCGCATGGCGAGGCCAGAGGAAATCGCCAACGTTGTCGCATTCATGGCGAGCCCAGCGGCGAGCTACGTCACCGGCGCCAATGTGGTGGTCGACGGCGCCTTCACGCGACGCATCTAAGCCAATGTGTCACATTCTCTCCCGCCGCCCAGGAGATAGAGTTGTGCAGGAAGCTTATTCAATCAATGGAGAAGGGGCATCCAAAACCTTTTCCACCGCAAGCACGCCGATCCGCACACCTATACGCGCCCTACATAAATCATATGTCTGACCTCGGTCTAATCCCCGAAGTCGTTCCTTCATACCTGCTCAAATGAGCCGCAGGGGCGGCCGTTTAGAAGGTGAAAGGAACGAAAATGGGTAAGCTGAACAACAAGATCGCCATCGTGACTGGCGGCAGCGACGGCATGGGATACGAAACGGCGAAGCTCTATATCGCCGAGGGCGCGAAGGTCATCATCACGGGCCGCAATCGTCAAGCTGGCGAGGCAGCCGCGCAGAAGATCAACGCAGACTTCGTTCAGGCGACATTTCCAAGCTCCAGGACATCATCCGTCTCCGCGATCACGTGAAGGATAAGTACGGTCGCGTCGACGTGCTCTTCGCCAACGCTGGCGGCGGCAAGCTGGTCGCCTTTGATGAAGTATCCGAAGACGATTTCGACTTCACCGTCGACACGAACTTCAAGGGCACGTTCTTCACGATCCAGAAGCTTCTTCCGCTCATTTCGGACGGTGGCTCGATCATCATCAACAGCTCCATCGCTGGCTCGAAGGGCTTTCCGAACTTCAGCGTCTACTCGGCCACGAAGGCTGCGCTGCGCTCGTTCGCCCGCACGCTTACAACCGATCTCAGCGCGCGCCGCATCCGCGTCAACGCACTGGCACCGGGTCATATCGCCACGAATATCATGGTGAAGTCCGGCCTCAGCGAAGAGAGCGTCCAGGGCATCAACAACCATATCCTGACGCTCGTTCCGCTCGGCCGCCTTGGCTCGGCTGAAGACATTGCGGGCCCGGCGCTGTTCCTCGCTTCCGACGACAGCTCTTACGTTTCCGGTATCGAGCTGACCGTCGACGGCGGCCTCGCACAGATCTGATCAGAATCCCGCGCCCGCGACGGCGCGGATATTCCCTCGTGCGGACCGGAGGGAAGACGAGACGTCTGGTTCAGGGCAGACGAGGTGTTGCGCTGTCCCGGTATTGCCTCCATCAGGGGTCGCGCGACACCGAAGTCACGGTCGAGAAGCTCGGCCCCGTGACGCGGACGATTGCCGCAAGACCGCGATAGCGCAGTTGCAGTTGCGTGCGCGACGCATGCACGGAATGCGTACCAGCCATAACATGACTTGCATCCGAGAGATGCAATGGCCATTTCACGATCATCGCCACGACACTTCACGAAAATTCGCTACGCGCCCGATCCGGCCGCGTGAGGAGACCGTTATGAATGGCATTTCGAAGACACTTACTGAAATGACGCTACTCGAGCGGACCAACCTCCTCGATACCGTTGCTGATGCGCTTGAAGCCACAGCGGACGAGGCTGAGGGTGAAGGCGACAGTCGCTTTGCCGCGAACTCTATGTGCGTTGTGAAGACGATCCGCGGATTGTCCGGAGAGCTTGGTCAGCGAGACCTTGCATCAGCCGAGTTGCTGCTTGAGCAGGGAATTGTGATGGTTCATCAATTCGCTAACAGAAACAATGACAAGAGCCTTCATTAGTGACGTCGAATTGTCCAGCTCTCTGAGTTCTGAACTCCGTTTTCACCCTTATGAAGCAAGGCCCCGCTGTCACTTACCCTCGATCAGGACCTCATTGACGCGATGACCTAGTCCATGCAGAGAATTGGGCTCCCCGATATCAGGGCGGTTTCCGAATTTCGAGAAGATAGATTTTCGCAACGGATGTGGCCACCTCGACAAGGCCCATATGGCGTTTTCGCCTTCTCGGAGTCCTGCTGGCTGAACGCCTTGCGCGTTTCTCGATCTAGCCTATGTGACATGCAGTTACGACGAGGGAAAGGAGGCCCGCCACCAGGCCTCCTTCTGGCGTTTACATGGCTGCGCCCCCGGATACGATAAGCGTCTCGCCCGTGATCCAGCTCGCCTCGTCCGATGATAGGAAGGATAGGTAAGCGCCTCTAGGAGGCAGTCAATTTGCAGGCCGGAAGTGAATTCGCTGTCGCCGACTCCCACTCCGATGCCCATCGCGGCCGACTATACAGGTGCTGCATAAGTCCTATTCGGCACCGTCGGCTACCGACTGATTTACCTCGTCAATAACTTCTCCTTCGACGCCAACGATGGCGACCAACAGAAGGAATTGCGAATATGGGTAAGCTGAGTGGAAAGACAGCCCTAGTGACCGGGGGGAGCAGCGGCATCGGTCTGGCAATCGCCAGGCTCTTTGTCGAAGAGGGCGCGTACGTCTACATCACGGGCCGCCGTGAAGGACGGCTCGAAGCAGCAAAGGCCGAGATCGGTGGAAGCATTGCAGGTCTGCAGGCCGACTTGACTAAGCTCGATGAGCTCGATGACCTGTTCGCCCGAATCAAGTCCGAAAAGGGCAGCCTCGACGTTGTCGTCGCGAATGCTGGCATGGTCGAACTTCAGACGATCGCAGAGGCTACGCCGGAGCACTTCGATCGTACTTTCACAACGAACGCGCGCGGGACCTACTTCACCGTGTCGAAGGCCATCCCGCTGCTGTCAAAGGGGTCATCGATCGTGCTCGTCGCCTCCGGCATGCACTTGAAGGGCTTCCCTGCCTACGGCGCTTATGCGGCCACCAAGGCGGCGATCCGTTCGTTCGCTCGCACGTGGGCCGCTGAACTGAAAGGCGAGGGTATTCGCGTCAATACACTCAGCCCCGGCCTTATCGAGACCCCCATCATTGCTTCGCAGTTCCCCGACCAGGAGCAGGCCGATGGTGTGCGCGCTTACTTCAGGGAGATAGCGCCGCTGGGTCGTGTGGGCGAACCGATCGAAATGGCGAAGGCCGCGCTTTTCCTCGCGTCGAGCGACAGCAGCTATTCGACGGGCATCGATCTCGTCGCCGACGGCGGCATCACCTCGCTTTAAAACGAGTTCGGCAATGCGTGGCGCCACTTGGCGCCGCGCTTACTGCCTACCGCCGATCTTCGAGATGACGAAGTCCACGAAAGCGCGAGCAGCAGGCTTCGGTGCTTGGCCGCTCGGGAACAGCGCATGCGCTGAGATCTCGCCAATGTCCCAGTCCGTCAGCAGTCTCACAAGGCTTCCATCGTTGATTTCCTTCTCCAGGCTGGGAAGACTGGCGACTACTATGCCGAGTCCGGTAGCGCCTGCGTTGACGGCAACTTCTGCTCCGGTGATCGCCAGGTTCCCGCCAATCTGCGTCGAGACCTCGCGACCTTCCTTCTTAAATGTGATGCTTTTTCCCGCCGCTGGTCCGGCAACGACGAAATCGTGAGCTGCGAGATCCGAGGGTGAGAGAGGCGTTCCCTTGCGTGTGAGATATGAGGGTGCCGCAGCCGCGACGAGCGGCCACGTTCCCACGCGGCGAGCGAGGGCGCTGCTGTCTGAAAGCTTTCCGAAGCGCAGGACGATATCGACGTTTTCAGAAATTAGATCCTGCCGACGGTCATCGATCACCAGCTCGATCCGAAGATTCGGATGCTGGCCGGCGAAATCCGGGAGGTTCGGAACAAGGATCCGCGAGGCCACGATCGACGACACGCCGACTCGCAGCGTTCCGCGTAGCTCCCCGGTACCACGGACTGCGAAGTCCGCTTCTTCAAGCGCTTCCAGGATGGGCTTGATTCGCGCAAGATAGTCTGCGCCGGCTTCGGTCAACGTCACAGCTCGCGTCGTTCTGACGAATAGGGTGGCGCCGAGCTGCTCCTCAAGGATGGCGATGATGCGTGATGCGGTCGGCTGCGTTAGATTGTGTTCGCGAGCAGCCTGCGAGAAGCTTCCGGTCGCGGCTACCCGGACAAAGAGTCGAAGCGCGGATAATTGGTCGGACATCGTAACTCCAGTCACAGACGCCCGACGCCCTTTTGACATCAAGGAGTTGGCCTGCGTTGCCGAAAGGTAGGGGGTCGCGAGCACCGCGTCAAAAGACTCTGCCGCTGAAAATGCCACGAAGCATGCCGAGGGTTGGAAACAACTCCTTCGGGTTCAGGCGTTGGGTGAAATCCGGGTCGACGTCCGCGTAGGCCACGGTGCCGGATTTGTCGATGACGAAGCGGCCGGGAATAGCGAAAACCGCGTGATCTCTGAGCAGCTCGGCCGACAGCGCGGGATGCTGGACGGCCAGTTGCAGAGGGATTTGCCAGCGGAGACCGTATAACTGCCCGACTCTGCCGTCTTCATCGATCAGTAGCGGGTAGCTCAGCCCAAGTTCGCGCGAGGCCTCCGCAAGCTCTTCCCGGCTGCCAGACGAAACGCCGAAGATTGATGCTCCGTGTTTCCGGATATCATCCGCAGCGGCCTCCACGGCGGCGAGCTCCGCCTTGCAGCAACTGCACCACGTTCCACGAATGAAGACTGCCAAGAGCGGCCCCCCGGCCAGAGCTCTCTTCGACGACCGTGTGTTGCCGTCACTGTCCTTCAGAGAGAAGGCTGGCGCTGGTTCTCCGGCCAAGAGGAGCCGTGAAGATCGGCCATGAGCAAGCACAGCCGCAATGCCGCTTCTGGCGGCGTCGGTGTTGGACTGTGCTGGTGAATTCGAAGGCTCGGCTGTTGCCGAGGTCGGATACTTTTCCATGCGCCGAAGGTAATGAATGGCGCGAAAGTGAATAGCGGTTGTTAGCGGATAGGTCATATTCGGGAGACGTATGGGCGGCTCAATAAACTCATTCGCTTGCCCTAACATATGCTCACGAGTGACCTGCCCGGACGAACCTGGGAGCACGGCTTTCCACCATCTGGCACGGCCAATCACCCTACCACCGGAAGCAACTAGGAAATCGGCCACAGGCCAGTGGTTTAAGTCAGATCGCACGGCAGCAACAGGCACTAGTGTGTAAACGCGCCCGGACGGTTTTCCGGGCACAGCACGGTGGCGTTCGCCCGCTTGGTAGCCTGATCTCGCAGATCTGCAAGGCGATGGGAGGTCGACGAGACGCCGAGCTTGGCTCCGTTCTGGGTTTCAAATGAGCTGATGAGAAGTTCACGCACAGCAGGGTCGTCGGCCTCGGTGCTGAGGCGGGGCTTCAATTCCGACACCATGTTCTCCTCGTATCCTCTCGAAGTCAGATAGCGCAGTCGCTGATCCCTACAATGCACAAAAAAGCCGCTCAGTGGATCGGAGCCGAAGATCCACGTGAGCGGCCAGTTGCTGTTTCGAACAGTTAGTGGAACGGAACCCAGAGGGTCTTGATTTCGGCGTTGAGCAGACCAGACTTTACAGTCGGGTCGTCGGTGCCGATCTTGGTAGCTTCTTCGAGGCTGTCGACCTTCAGGATTGTAAAGCCGCCGTCTTCGAGCTTGCCGTTAAGGCCGCCTTCTTCCTTCATGAAAGGACCACTCAGTACGACCAGACCCTTGTCATGCAGGGAGTTGACGTAAGTCACGTGGTCCATGAAGCCAGGCTGCTCGTTGTAAGGGGTGCCATCGACCCACTTAGGGCCCGGTCTCTGGAAGACGACGTAGTAATGGGGGCCTTCTGCATCGATCATTTTACTCTCCGTTGAGCGCTTCGAGCGCTGCTGCTGGGGTTTTGAATTGCGGTTGCGTAGTAAAAATAAGCCTGCGGGCTGAACTCGGTAGCAGGCGGCACCGCATATCATTCATACGAAAGGCGAATGAGCCGAGCCGAATTTCTGCCGCGGTCAGGCGATCGGGAGGAAGCCCGAAAGGTGACCCAGATCACCTTCAAGCCGAACTGGAGCAAACATGCGAAGGCGTCCCTTTCCGGCGAAACGACGACATGCTTGCCGATCCCGGGGAACACCATGCGGGAGGCCTGATCGCTCGTCCCAGTGTCTATCGGCCCGCCTGTTTTCTGAAATTCGCGATCATGTTCGCCGAAACATCCTGCGCGCAACACAGCGGCGCATTCCCGCCCCCTTGCTGTAGGCGCATCTTCGGCCACAAGGTGTCCACGGCGAACGGTATTGTGGCGGCAGGCGCGCCCAATCCTGTCGGATGGCCGAAGCGGCCTACCAAAAACACCGACGCTTTCGCGAAATGTAAAAATCTTTTCGCGGCGAGGGAATAGAGCACTCGGCCTGTCCGTATACATCAGCATGAAAGACAGAAAACGTAGGTTCGACATGTTCGGCCAAATGGCGGTTCCTGGCCACCGCACCCGCTTTCCTGCCCGTTGCCTTCCGAGGACATCCGACACCCCTTCCGCGATCGGGACTCTTTCCGAACTCTCGCCGTTTCAGGGGCGCCCTCGCTTCCCCTGATCGTCATCAACATCATCCACCTGCCGCGCTCGGCGTCATTGGCGAGTGCAACGCGAAACCAAGCGACATTCCAAGGAGATGACCATGGATCGTACTGATCAGCAGGCCATAGAAGGCCTGTTTTCCAAGCTTGCCCATGTCGAGCAGCAGTCCGGCCATCGTGACGCGGACTCCGACCGCTTCATCAAGGACCGGATCGCACAGCAGCCTGGCGCACCCTATTATATGGCGCAGACCATTGTCGTGCAGGAACAGGCACTCGAAGCCGCACAGTGCCGGATCGAGGAGCTGGAATACCAGAATGCGCGGGGCCAGAGCGGCCAGCAGCGTGGCGGGTTTTTCTCGTCAATGTTTGGGAACAACTCAGCGCCACAGCGCCCGATGTCGCAGGCGCCCGCATACGGTCGAGCCCCAGCTGCATCCCCATGGGGCGGCCAGCCGGGCATGATGGCGCGCGGCGGTGGTGGTGGCTTCCTCGCCGGTGCCGCGCAGACTGCGATGGGCGTTGCAGGCGGCGTCCTGCTCGGCAATGCGATCGCCGGCATGTTTGCCGGCAATGAGGCTCAGGCCGCGCAATCTGACGCTTCCGAGCCCAAAGCCGCCGACGAGGGCATGGATTTCGGCGGAGACGAGGACATCTGAGTCGACCGCTCGAATGTCGAGCCGCCGGGCGCCTCCCCATCCTCCCAAGCTCCGGCGGCTCGACGCCATAAATAGCCACCGATCCGACCTTGAAAGAGCGGTTTGGTGATGGAAGCGTGCGCGCAACGACCACGCAAGCATCATCTTATTCCATGTACGTCCGTTTTTGGCGACGGCGACCCGTGTCGAGAAGTGCGAATGTTGCCGACCGCCGGCGAGGTCAACCGCGCGCGGGTGGCGATGTAGTCTGCCGGTGCGGGATCGAATACCTGCTGCTGCGGTACTTGGTCGGGCCCTAAGCGCGCGGTCACGCGGAAATTGGAGGCAAGCATGGTCGTTTGGCTCCTTGATCGGATCTCGAACGCGCACATTGGCTTCTGACTTCGTGACCCCTTCGAAAGCCCGTCAGCTGTCGCTCCGACCGTCCGCCCCATTCCGAAGCGTTTCCAAGCACCAACGCGGTGGCTGCTCGGCCCCGACCTTTATGCTGAAACGCCTGTTATGACGAGAAGTCGCGGGAAGAACGTTGAGTGCCAGTAAGCGGCTAAACAGGCTGGGCAGATCTTCTCTTGCGACCAGCACACAAAGCCCTGCCACAGCCACTATGGCGCTTGCTGAAACGAACACAGCCCGGGCATCACCGCCCGGGCTGGTGCTGTTTTGGCTCTGATCAGAATTCCGACCATTCCTGCTGCAGCTTGTTGAGCGCTGCATTGCCACGTGCGGCAGCCGCCGGGCGAGAGACAGGCGCTGACGCTCTAGCCGGGGCTGGCGCCAATGTCCTGGAA
>NZ_JBFTNV010000057.1:0-22681 GCF_056397645.1 Rhizobium sp. 05L429
TCGATCGAGATGTTTCGGCAATGGCAGTTGCACGAGAATGCCATGGATCGAGGGATCGGCGTTGAGCGAGGCGACGAGCGTTGCAAGTTCTTCCTGCTTTGTCTCCACCGGCAACGTGTGCTGGATGGATTTGAACCCGCATTCCTTGGCCATGCGGCTCTTCGAGCTGACATAGGTGTGGCTSGCCGGATCGTCGCCGACGATGATGACTGCAAGCCCGGCCTTGATGCCTTTCGCGGCTTCAAGTGCGGTATTTGCCGATTTCACGGTTTCGATTACGGAAGCGGCAACCTGCTTGCCATCGATTACAGTCGTCACGCGTCTTCTCCGCCTAGTTTCGCGCCAGTCTATTCGCCCGCGGCGGGAATGATTTCCCGATAACGCCCTATCCCGTTTAAAAGCGGCAAATGCAAGAGCAATCCTACGGACAGGCTCTCGCTTAAAGCGAGGCCTGGTAGGCGTGAAAACGATCGCGCAGGCTGGCGATCTGCGAACGCAGCACATCGACTTCGTCAGCCGCCTGCGGGACCAGCACCAACGCTGGAACCTGCGCAAGTTCAGGCGCGGGGGCAAAGACTGGAGCCTCGACAGGAACTTGGACCGGCACGTATTCGGGTTGCCGGCGGAAGAGACGCAGCAAGAAAGCCATACCGAGGCCGAGCGCCAGACCGGCAAGGGCCCCGATCAGCGAATGAACGCCGAAGCTATCGTTATCGGACGCCGGCAGCGCAAGGACGGGCTTGCGCACCGTCACCCGGCCATCACCGATGGCACCCGTCGTGGAAACCTCCTCTTCCAGGCGCGAGCGGGCTGCAGACGCCTTTTCGCGCAGTTGGGTCAGCTTGGCGAGATCGACGCCGGTATCGCGGCTCTGGGCAATCAGCGCGTTGCGACGATCGCTGAGTTGCTTGCGCGCATCCACGGCAGTCTTGGCTGCCGCACTTGCGTTCTGGGCGAGGCGCGCCAGTTCCTTGCCGATGCTATCCTTCAGACCATCGATCTCGGACTGCTGCTGCAGCAGACGCGGATGGCGCGGCCCGAGGTCCGCCGAAAGCTGCGCCATCGCGGTCTTGGCGAGCGCGTATTTGTCGCGCAGATCCTGMAGGGCGGGCGAGATCATATCCGGAGCGAGCGAGCCTTCCAATACGTCCGCGAGCTTGGCGGCCTTCAGCCTGTCGGCCAGCTCTTTGGCTGTCAGGATATTGTCGTCGGCATTCTTCAGATCGGCATCGAGCCCGGCGATCTGGCGCTGCAGTTGCGTCGCGACCTTGACGTTGCCCTCGCCGTTCTTCTGGTTGAAGGCCGTGAGCTCTGCCTGAGCCTGATCATTTTCCTTCTTCAAGGCAGTGGCCGCCTCGGCCGCCTTGCCTGCGGCGCTTCCGCCGGTCACTGCATCGGACAGGCGCATGGCGATGCGCGTCGACTTGTCGGCATCCCCTGTCGTTACCATCAGGCGGATCGTGCCAGTTCGGTCGTCGGGAATAACCGCCACGGCAGATTTCAGCGCGGCCTCTGCGCGCGATGCCGGATCGGCGGCTGCACCGCTGCCGGAAAGAAGATCGAAGGCGACGCCAAGCGCATTGGCGCTGCTACCGGCAAATTCCGGATCGCGGTCMAGCTTCAATACCGCAACAGCAGAGGTAATGACCGGTACCGACGAGAGCCTTTTGACCGTATCCCCAACGAGCGCTGCGCGGTTGCCTGCGCCTGCATCCACKGCAAGCGTCGCTTCTGCGGTGTAAAGCGCCGGTGAGGATGGCGTCAGGATGGGAGTGGCAGCGCCGCCAAACGAGAGGGCAGCCACAATGAGAGCGCTTCTTTTCCAGTCCAGGCGCCGCGCTTCGCGCGAAACAGTCGAAATGGGCGCTTTTTCGACAGGAGCAACATGATGAAGCTGGGCGAGCTGCGTCGTCGGCTCCGGCGCAGGGCGAGAGGGTTCAGAAACGGGAGCCGAGGTTATATCGTTTGCAGCCTGCAGGCGCGAACCGAGGATCGTTTCGATCCGGTCCACCAGCGGTTCAGTCTGCCGCGCTTTCGTGCGCTGTTCGTCGAGCAGCCGGCCTATGGCGCGCAGCAGTTCGGCTTCAGAAGGATGGATCTCCGGCGGAGATGGGCTCCTTTCGGCATGACTTTGCCGCTGGCCGCGCGACGAGGCGGTTGCGCGATCATGGAAACTGTTTTTCGCCCTGGAATCGTGCATTGGCGTCACATCTCATGCGCATGGTGGCCGAGTTCGCTCAACCGCGCTGACGCGGATGATTAAGCTACTCTAAATATACATGGCAAAGAAATGGTTAACCGGAGCCTGCAGAAATCTGTAATCAGCCGACTTTCTTTATCTGCTCGATTCTCTTCTGTTCGCCTGCGGTGTGCGCCGCGGCCACCCGTTCATCCGGCTGACTGAGAATACGCGCACGGCGGTTGAAGCGGTACTGGAAGACCCGGAAGAGGAAGACCGGAATACCGAGAATATAGCGGCGCCAGAGGCGTCCCGGCTCCTGAACCAGGCGGTAGGCCCATTCCAGACGCATCATGCGTACCGTCTTCGGTGCACGTGGCACAGTGCCCGAGACGAAATCGAAAAGCGCACCAACCGTCAGAACGAGACGTGCGTGATCGGCGCGGATATTCTGGTGAACCCATTTTTCCTGCAGCGGCGTGCCCATGCCGACGATGAGGATATCGAGTTTCTGGCGCTCCACCTCGGCGATAACGGGTTCGGGATCGGTCTGGTCGAAAAAGCCGTCGGAGATGACGAAGAACTCGTGCCAAGGTGCGTGCTTGGAAAAGTTCTCAGCCGCCTTCTCGACGACCGCACGCGCGCCACCGATAAGGCCGATACGGCGCGGCGTTTCCATGAAGGTCAGGAAGGCCGGCACGAAATCGGTGCCGTTCAGATTCGCGGGGAACGGCGAACCATGCGTGACCTGGGAGGCGATATTCAGGCCGATGCCGTCGGGCAGCACAAGGTTGTGCGACATGATCTGATAGTAATCATCGTCACGCAGGGCCGTCAGCATGTTGTGGGCGTTGACGAAGCAAACCACGGTCTGCCCGACGGGGATGGAAGCCAGTTCGTTGATGAAAACCAGCGCGTCGTCCCAGCCGAGATCGCAGACCGGCAGATCGAAAATCGTCCGCCGCGATGCAAGCACCGCGAAGTTTGCAATCAGATTCATTCCAACCTCCTGCCGAGGGTGCGTCATACGCCCGACATCCCGGAAAATAAGCCCACGTTTCCGCAGCGGAGGTCTTGTGACCAGCAGCGTCCTGCCTGAGGCGACCTCCCCCAACCCGTGGCGGCATCCTCCCAAGCTTGTGCCGTGTTTGTATCAGGTCGGTTTCAAACAACCCTTAGGAAAGAGCATTGGATTTTCATTCGCGTATAAGTAGTTTATTAACCAAGGCGAGAACGCAAAAACGGCGCCTTTCAGCGCCGTTTTCAGCTAACCGGTAGATGAAGATCAGTGACCGGAGGACGGAGCCGGCGTTTCGGTCGCAGGCGCAGTCTCGACGATCTTGACCGGTGCGCCGACCTTCTGCGGCTTGTTGCCGGAATTTTCCTTCACGTCTTCCTTCGGGAGATAGTCGAGCTGTTCGAGCATGACTTCGGCCACATATTCGCCACCGAGACGCTCGTTCATGCCCTTCTTGATCTCCTCGCGAAAAGCCCCTGGATCGAAGGTCTTGATGTTGGAGACATCGACCATCTTGTTGCCGACGAGCAGGCTGAACAGTTCGTCGGTCGTCATCTCCGTGATTGGCAGGTTAAGGCCCGCGATCATGTCCTTGTGCATCATGAACGAGATGCGGCCGAGGAAATAACCGTTGACCGCACCGTTGCCGATGACAGGCACGGTGATCGTCTCGCCCTTCACCAGCTCGAGCGCGCTTTGCTTGGTAGCCGATTCAACCGGCGCCGGCGCAGTCGCCGTGGTCACCGAGAAATAGACCGATGCCAACGTGACGGCGCAGACCCAGACACCGGTAAGGACGAGCTTGATCATCAGGCGTCCCGCGCGACAAACTGTTCCTGGGAATAGGTGCCGTCAGCGTCGGCATCCTGTACGGCATTCTTCAAAAGATCGGCAACCGCGCGAACCGCTTCGAGATGCGCTTCGACGCGACGGGCGTTCAGCGTAAGCTTCTTCTTGAGGCCGTGAAGCTGATCCAGATGCGAAGCGGCAAGTTCGGCCGGATCGGTATCGCGGAAGAGCATCGAGAGCTCGTACAGGCACCGGCTCTTATGCGCATTGGAGACCTTGAGATCGAACTGCGGATCGCTGCCGATCCGGGTGTTCTCATTGTCGATTATCATTTCGAGGCGCCCGAGAACGGATTTGATCCTGTATTCGTTCGAAACTATTTCCATTTTATCCTCGATTATGCGTCGCTTGTTGCGGACTTATTGTCGGCAGTCGGAGTACCGAAGGTCTTGCGCTGAAATTCGTCGATCATGCTCATCGCAGTCTTGCGGTCGTCTTCATTCGTGGAGGCGTTGACGATCTTGCCCTCCTGGCGATGCAGCTGTTCGGAATACATCTGCTTGGCAATACCGATGCCGTCGCCCTTGGCCATGACGTTGCCGAGTTGCTCGGCCATCATGCCCTTCCAGATGTCGCCCGTGGCGCCCTTGCCGAAGACATTCTCGGCATCGCTCGGCAGCATGGACTTCACGAAGTTCTGCAGAACCATGGCCTCGAACTTCCGGTAGGTTTCCGGCACTTCTTCGGTCTTGGTACGGTTCTGAATGTTGTTCAGGCCGCTCCTCTGCTTGACGTGGTCGAGAATGTCGACTGCGGAAGAAAAGCCGTTACCGCTGTCGGCCAGGCTTGTCGCAGCAAAGGCTGCGCGGTTGGCCTTGAGCTTTTCCTGGGCAGCCTGAACCTCCATGGGGTCGGCCGCCTTGACGACGTCCATCACCAGATCGCTGGGGGGTGAAATAGCCACGTTACAATCCTCTAATGTAAGATCGTGGCGATTATTATTTTTGAAGCTTGCTGGAGGCTGGCGTTGCGAATTGCTGATCGATTACGTCGTAGACGGCATTGTCATCTGCCTCGCGACGCTCTGCCTGGAGGGCATCGAGCATGTTTTCTTCAAGCCGGTCGCCCTTGGCTCGCTCGCGCGTCAGGCGCATTTCGTGCACCTGCTGCATACCAGTCAACTGCTGGTCCTTAATGCTCAGCCTGCCGAATCGGTCGGCATAGCTCTGCGAAAAAGCGCGATGGACAGGATCCAGCGACCCGAGCGCGAGAATGGCGACATCCATGGCTACATTGACGTCGGCGCGCTGGCGGCTGGTTTCTGCGAGATCATATTCCGCCATCTTTTCAAGATGCCGCTGCACCGCGACCAGACGCTTGAGCTTGTCGGAACGCTTCTTCTCGATCATCGCCCCTCACCTTCCGACATATATAGCGGCGAAGGATTGGCCGAACTGGCTGATCAGGGCTGCGATCGAGAAATAGAGCAGGAAAAGGCCGCCCATCAGCAGATAGGGCGTGGAGATGAAGTAGACCGGGATCTGCGGCGCGAGCTTGTTGATGAAGCCAATCGAGATGTTGAAGATCAGTCCATAAATCAGATAGGGGCTCGCCAGCCGCAGCATGATGTAGGTGGTCTGCTCCAGCGTATCAGTGAAGGTGATGAGCGTGGAGCGCATCTCCATCAAGCCGCCGAAGGGCATGGTCGTGTAGGAATCGATCAGCGCCCGGAACACGATATGATGAAAGTCCATGATGAAGAGAACCATCAAGCCGGTCATCGTGATGAAGGCGGTCAGGGTGATTTCCGCCGAATCTTCGACGACATCAGTCGTGCTCGGCTGCGTGTAACCAACCATCATGGAGACGATCGAGGCGGCAAATTGCAGGCCGAGCGTATAGAGCCGGGCGAGCATGCCGTACATCACTCCAATCAGCGATTCGCTGAAAATCAGGCCGATATAGGTGCCGGAACTGGTGTGAACGGACGGATAGACGGTGTCCCAAAGCACCGGCAGCACCGCAAGCGAAAGTCCGCCTGCGATGAAGACGCGCAACTGCTCCGGCACACGGGCGGAAGAAAAACCCGGAAGGGTCAGCACGCAGCCACCGATCCGGCAAAAAACCAGAAACAGCGCCAGAACTGTCCCTTGCGGGTCTGAAATCATGAAATCGAGCCCAAAATCTTGATTTCGATGCCCTTTGCCAGTTCCACATGCGAGAGGACGGGAAGCGTTGCGAAGAGTCGCTCGATGATCATGCGAACATAGGAGCGCGTTTCGGGTGACGTGACAAGGGCGAAAGGCAGGCCTCTATCCATGAATTCACGGATAACCTTCGTCGCCTGCTCGCTGAACTCTTCCAGCGTGCGGGGATCGATGTCGAATTCAACGACTTCGCCCTTTGCGTCCCGCTTGAGAGCCTGGTGGAAGGCGAGATCCCATTTGCTGCCGAGCCGCAGGACGCGCAGCACGCCGTTGTCCGCCAGGTCTCCGCAGAGCTGCTGGGCCATGCGGATGCGGACGTGCTCGACGATCTGTTCCGTCTTGCGGACATGCGGGGCAAKTTCGGCAACCGCTTCCAGAATGAGGTGCAGGTTGCGGATCGAGACGCGCTCGGCAAGAAGCAGTTTCAGCACCGCCTGCAGGCCCGAATAGGACATGTGGGACGAGCAGATCTCATCGGCCAGCTTCTTATATTCAGGGTCGAGACGATCGATCAGGATCTTCACGTCCTTGTAGGACAGAAGCTGCGGCAGGTTGTTGCGGATAACCTCGCTCATATGCGTCAGTACGACAGAGACGTTGTCGATCGGCTGGAAGCCTTCCCGCTTCAGATCCTCGGCGAAGTTTTCGAGAATTGAAACCGCCGGCATGCCGAAAGCTGGTTCGCGGATTTCGTCACCCGGAATACTCGGCTTGCGGCCGGCCCCGGTGACGACGAGGACTTCGCCGACACGCAGCAGGTTCGAGGCGACGGTCGTGCCGTGAATACGGATCTGGTACGACTTTTCGGGGATGCCGATATCATCCGTAACCTTGATTTCCGGCACGACGAAGCCGTACTGGGTCGCAAACTTCTTGCGCATCTTGCCGACGCGGAAGGCGAGTTCCTGATGGGCGCCAAGCAGGCGGGTCGAGACCATCTTGCCGAGAGCAAGCTCGATTTCAGAAGTGCGGAGAACCGACTTGACCGAGTCCTTTTCGAGCTCCTTGCTCTGGACAACCTTCTTTTCCTCGGCATCACGGCGGATCTTGTTTTCCGCTTCGACCTGACGCGGAATGAACCAGGCGCCGAAGGCGAGAAGACTGCCGAGGATCACGAAGGGGACAAACGGCAGGCCCGGCATCAGGGCCAGGACGAACATCAGCACGGCCGAGACGGAGAGCGCACGGGGATAGCCGCTCAGCTGATTGACGACCGCCTGGTCGGTGGAGCCGGTGGTGCCGCCGCGCGAGACGAGCAGGCCGGCGGCAAGCGAGACGATGAGGGCCGGCATCTGCGAGACGAGGCCGTCACCGACCGACAGCTTGACGAAGACATCGGCCGCTTCGCCGATCGGCATGCCGTGGCGGAAATAACCGATGATGATGCCGCCGAAGACGTTGATAGCGGTAATGAGAAGACCCGCAACCGCGTCACCGCGAACGAACTTCGACGCACCGTCCATGGCACCGAAGAAGGAGCTTTCTTCTTCCAGTTCCTTGCGGCGGCGCTGAGCTTCCTTCTCGTCGATGATACCGGCAGAGAGGTCGGCATCGATCGACATCTGTTTGCCGGGGATGGCATCAAGGGTGAAACGTGCGCCGACTTCCGCGATACGCGTCGCACCCTTGGTGATGACGATGAAGTTGATGGTGATGAGGATCAGGAAGACGATCAGACCGATGACGAAGTCGCCGGACATGACCAGGCTTGCGAAGCCGGCGATGACGCCGCCTGCCGCGTCGTGCCCTTCGTTGCCGTGCGAAAGGATGACTCGCGTGGTCGCGATGTTCAGCGCCAATCGCGTCATCGTCGCGATCAGAAGGATGGTTGGGAAGGACGAGAAATCGAGAGGCTTCTGGATCCACAGTGCGACCATGAGGATCAGCACCGAGAAGGCGATCGAGAATGCCAGCCCCATGTCGATCAGGAACGGCGGGATCGGCAGGAAGAGGATGCAGATGATACCGATGATGCCCAAGGCAAAACCGATATCACGGATGTTGGGAGCGACTTTCGGAAGGGGTAGTGCAGGTGGTTGCGCCATGGCGATTCCGTCTCTTCATGAGAGGAGGCGGACATCAGAGTCCGCCCAATTCGGATCGACAGTTAAATGGCGAAGCTTGCGCGAAGTTGGCTCAGAAGCCGGACTGGATGCGCGAGAAGACCAGATTGGTGAAGATGGAAACCTGCGAGCCCACGAAGGGTGCGGTAATGCCGACGGTGACCAGAACKGCAACGATCTTCGGGACGAAGGTGAGTGTCGCTTCCTGCACCTGTGTAAGCGCCTGAATGAGCGCGATCACTAGACCGACAATCATCGCTGCAGCAACCGCAGGACCCGCGCCAATGAGAACGGTCCAGATCGCAGCCTGGAACAGATCGAGTGCATCAGCTTCATTCATCGCCAGGCAACCTCATATCGCCTTGAAAGCAGTCAGTCCGGCCTTAGCCGGACTAGGATTCGTCGGTATCGTCGCTCGGTGCGTTGGTCGGCGCCGTATCCGAGATGCTGATTCCCGCCTGGACGAGAACCTTATCCCCATTCTTGAGCGTTGCAACAAGGCCGTCCGAATAAACCTTGACGGATTCGACCTGACCTGTGGTCTTGCCGTCAGCGCTTGTCATATATTTGCCGACATAGCTGCTCGCCTGGGTAAGGCTGGAACTGGTCAGCAGTGTGTCCAGCTTCGAGTTCGTCTGGATCGTCTGCTCGACCTGCGAGAAGCTCGCGAGCTGTGACATCTGCTCGCTGGCATCCATCGGATCGGTCGGATCCTGGTTCTTCATCTGCGCGACAAGCAACTGAAGGAAGTTGTCGTAGTTCAGCGTGGCCTTTTTCTGCGCGGCATTGGACGAGCCATACGTGCTGCTGCCACCGCCTACGCCCTGGGTTCCATCTACCGCCATGGTGCGATCTCCCTGCGAATCTGCTCGACCATTGTCGGGGGCAGCTCGTGATTGTTGAGAATGCCGTCTTCGATCGCGTAGAGACCGCGGATCGCCTTCAGCGCGTCGAAGGCGCGGCCCGTCGAAACGAGTGCATCGATACGCTTCAGCTCGGCGAGGATCTCCTCGTTCTTGAAGCATGTGAGCAGCATCGTGATCGACTTGCGGAACATCGCCGTCGAATGTTCCTTGCCCTCGGGATTGATGAGGATCATCTGGGCAATGAAGTAGAGCTGGCGAAGCGGCGTGGTCGCGGCTTCCGGCTGCAGCACGTGGTTTTCGAGAAGGAACGTCACATCATTCAGGAATTCCAGTGCGACCTTGCGGTCGACACGCAGGACGGCGCCGTTGATGAAGATTCTTTCTCCGGCTTTCAGAGAAATGCGAAGTGTACTTTTCATTTAAGTCCATCCCTGATGATGGTGGTAACGTCGATGATGCCCTGGTAGTTATTCGACTGACGTTTTCTAATTCTGTCGCATTCCTTCAATATCCAGATCGCAATCGAGATGAGGTTCGCCCTGAGCTCGATTTCCAACTGGTTATCGGGATGTTTCAAATCCTCGATAAAGCTGATCCACACCCTTCGCGTATAGAAGAGAGCTTCAATAGACTCCCGGCTGTACTTCTCTTTGTCGCGCGCCGCCGAAAGCAGTTCTATCGAACGTTCGAGAACCTGCCATTCTCGCTCCTTCGCGTCGGCAACCGAGTCTTGCATGACCTCGGCATAAGAGAACTGATACATTCATGCATCCTTCTTTATATTGCGCGCCTTTGCTCATCAAAGGTAGTTTACAAGACTCAACTGCTGGATCTTCGATACGATCGTGTAGGCGGTTTCGAGCTGGGTTTCCAAAGTCTTGACAAGGGTCGAGGCCTCATAGGGATCAACGCCCTGAATATCGACGAGCTTGGTCTGCATGATGTTCGACTGGGCATCGAGCGCGTCATTCGCCTTCTCGACACGCTCCTGTGACAGACCGAGCTGGCTCGCCTGGGTAACGATACCGGTAGTGGCTCTKGTCGTATAGGTGATCGCCTTTGAAGAGACTGCGCTCATTGCGTCCGTGCTAAGGCTCTGCCCCATCAGGGCAGAGGTCACCACCGTCGCCAGAGCGAAGTAACGCATGCCTTCGGAATTGGCATTGGTCGAGGACTGAACAACTTCCGAATTGCTGATACGGCTCGTCATGTTCTGGCTGGACGCCTTCGACCAGCCGGTGGTCGGATCCGTCCAGGCCGCTTCGCTGAACATCGGCTCGACCTTGGTCTCGATGAAGGTCTTCATCTCGTCGCCGGTGAGCTGGTTGACCGCCTTCGGTGTCGGCAGACCTGCCGCATAGGTATTCAGAGCTGCAACGATCGCCGCCGAAGTCGCAGTGGTTTTATCCGTTAGCGGCTGGATGTCGGTGTTGATGCCGGCAAAAAGATATTCGCCGTTCACCATCGAGTTCGACGTGTCCATCATCGTGGAAAGCGCKCTCGTGGCCGACTGGATTGCGACCGTGATGCTGCCCGGATCGTGGCTGCTCTGAAGCGCGGTCAGCTTGGACAGGAAGCTGTCGCCGGCCTTCTTCATTTTATCGAGCCCGGTTTGAGCCGATTCCATGCGGGCGTCGACGAGAGCGTTGCTCAGCTTGATCGATTTGATGCGGTCGACTTCGCGGGTAAAGTCGATGCTCTTGGCTGCGTAACCCCCAAGCGACACACCGATATCGGCGTAGGTGCCGGTGGTCGCTTCCATCGTCGCCTTCGTCATCTGGTTCTGCGCCTGACGGATCGTCAATCGCATGGCGTTTTGGATGGCCGAACTTGAAATAAATGAGCTTTTCATGGCTTAACTCGCAATATCCAGCAATGCTTTCAACATTTCATCAACGGCGTTCAAAATCTTGGTCGCCGCCTTGTAGGACTGTTCGATGTCGAGAAGGAGCGTCAGTTCCTCATCGAGATTGACGCCCGTTTCATTGGAATAAGCTTCATCGGTTCGTGCGGCGGCAGCCTGGGTGTTTTCCGCAGCCGTGGTCGCATCGCTGCGGTTCTGCTCGAGCCAGCCAATCGAATTGGTGGCGTAGCTCATGATGCTGACATTGGTGTCCAGGCCCGAATCGGTGTCGAACGGAATGCCACTGTCCATCGCCGTATAGAGGCGGTCGAGTTCTGCGGAGTAGCCACTCGAACCCGTCGTGTTCTTCGGCGGCCCACCGTTGATGTTGCCATCGCGCAGGCGCATGGGATCGCCGGCCGGAGTGCCGCTCGTTATGACACCCTTATTGATAGCAATCGTTCCAGCGATGCCATCGATGATGCCGCCACCTGGCGGAACTGGCGGAACTCCGCCAGCCGTGCCCGTTTGCGGGTCTGACCAGACGAAAAGACCGGGTGCGCCAGCTTCCTGATAGAGATTGACAAGACCACGGGCGACCTCGTCGAGCTGGCTCTGGAACTTCGGCGCGATATCGTCGCGGACTTGCAGGAGCGAAGCGAGGCTGCCCTGGGCATTGGTCGATGCGCCCGTCCCCATATTGACGGCAACGCCGTCGATATAGACCTTGTTGCCTTTCGTGCTCGCCGCATAGGACTGCGTCGGCTCGAAGCTGACCGAGCGCGGGATCGTCTCGAACAGGGTGGTGCCATCGGCCGTATAGAGCACCATATCATTGTTGGGGCGCTGAACCGTCTGTACGCCAACGATCTGATTGATCTGCTTGAGAACCTTTTCACGCTCGTCGAGTGCGCTCGAAGGATCCTCATTACCCGCCGTCGCCTTCTTGACGGCGTTGTTTGCCGTTTCGAACTGCTTCAGGAGGCTGTTCAGCGAGTCGACCTGGTTCTTGACCTGCTTGTCGGCATCGGAACGCTGCTGCTGGACGGCCTTGGAGGCATTGTTCAGCGAGGTGACGACATCCTGTGCCGCAGTGATCGCGCCTTGTGCGGCGATCAGGTCGCCAGGGGTGGCGCGGAACGTGCCGAGCTTGTCGCGGAAGGCGCGCAGCGCCACTTCCGGAGACGTCTCGTTGTTGTTGCCACCCATGATCGACTTCAGATCTTCAAGGCCGCTCAGCAGGGTCTGCTGGGAGCTATCCTGTGAGGAGGCCTTGAGATATTGTTTCAGCAGTGCATCTTCCTGTGCGCGGCTGATCTTGACCACCTGGGCGCCGTTCAGCGAGGTGGAGAGCATCGCCTGCCGGCGCACATAGTCCTTGTTGCCGGCGTTCGAGATATTGTTCGATACGATGCTGCTCTGTGCGCCCGTATTGTTGAATATGCTCTGCGCGGTGTTAAGTGCTGAAGTGAGCGACATGGCTTACCCGTTACCCTTATTAACGCTTGAGGTTGACGAGAACGTCCATGAGATCGGAACCCGTCTGGAACACCTTGGAGTTGGCGGTGTAGCTGCGCTGGGATTCGATCATTTCCGTCAGCTCGCCGGCGAGGTCGACGTTCGAGCCTTCGAGGGCGCCCGACTGGATCTTGCCCAAGCCGCTGGTCTGCGGGAAGCCGGTAACAGTCACGCCCGACTTGCCGTTGGCCGAGTAGACGTTGCCGGACATCAGCGTCAGCAGGTCCGGGCTCGGCACATTGGCGAGCGGGATCTGGAAGACGGGCTTGGTGCTGCCGTCATCGTACTTCGAGTAGACGATACCGTCGGAGTCGATGGTGATATCGACCGGCGAATTCGCGCCCTGACCGTCGACGTTGCCAGTGCCCGAGAAGTTGTCGCCAACCTGGGAGAGGTCGAGCGTCATCTTGATGGTGAGGCCCGTCTTGGGGTCGACGATGTTTGTCGTCGACGGAGCCACCGGCACCGTCATCTCGCCCTTGTCGTTGAACTGGATAGTGGTGGTGTTCACCGGACCCGACGTATAGGGGAAGGAACTCGTGCCGGTCGCTGCCTTGTCAGCATTGCGGTAGACCGCCATTTCCCACTGGGTCGTACCAGCCGCTGCCGGCGGAGATGCCGGGTTTGGAACCTTGGTGTAGTAGATGTCGTACATCACCTTACTGCCGAGCTTGTCGTAGGTGACCATCGAGTACTTCTGCGTGTCCGTGGTCGCCGTAGCGGCGTTTGCGCTCGGCAGATTGGCCGGAACAGTTACAATCTTCGCACCGGGCTTCAGATTGCCGTTCCATGTACCGTTTGCGGTCGGAACGGCTTGCAGCTTCTGGTCGCCGAGTACGTTGATCGGAACGAGGCCATCGAAACCGTTGACGACGACGGCCGGAGCCGAGGCGCCCCATGGATAACCCATGAGCGTGAAGCCGGCCGAGTTGACGAGGTTGCCGCTGTCGTCCTTCGTAAAGTCGCCGGCGCGGGTCAGGACAGGAACGCCGTCAGCGCCCTGGACGATGAAGAAGCCGTCGCCGGAAATTGCGAGGTCGTAACCGGAGGTCGTGTAGGAAATATCGCCCTGGTCGGAGACAGCCTGACGAACCGTCGTCGTCACGCCGCCCGAGTTGTAGTTGCCGGAGCCCGATGGCAGGACCAGCGACGAGAACGCGGTCGAAACAGCCTTGTAACCGCTGGTGTTCACGTTGGCGATATTATCGGAGACGGTGCTGAGGCGGTTTGCCTGCGCGTTCATCCCCGAGACTGCCGTCTTCATGCTGCCGAAAATGCTCATCTGAAAACCTCGTTTTACCTGTTAAATACAACAGTATTTGGCGGGCCTTGCGTGAAGCTGTCTGTTGCGCCGGGTCGCCGATGGAAATATTCCGGCTTTCCCGCGCGGCATGGCCCGCGCCGAAAAATCAATTCCAATCAATGCAATAGCCAAGGAAACGCTTGGAATCGACCGGGTCGACACCGAGCTTCTTGCGCAGCTTCTTGCGCAGCTTGGAGATGTGGCTTTCAACGACGTTTTCTTCGACTTCCTCGTCGAAAATGCCGTAGATCGCATTGAAGATCTGCGTCTTGGTGACACGACGACCGCGATTGGCGATCAAGTATTCCAGGATGCGACGCTCGCGACGCGGCAAAGCAAAGACCTCGCCGTGGATTTCCGGATCGCGACCGTCCGAGAAGACGCGGATCCCGCCGATGTCGGTGTAGTTTGTGATCGCCTTCAGGCGGCGACGGATTGCAGCAGCACGCGCGAGAATCTCGCGAGGATGCACCGGCTTGCGTACAACGTCGTCGACGCCGCAGTCGAAAAGCGCAAGTGTGTTTTCGAGCGACGGCTGGTCGCTGACGGCAATCACAGGCGCCATCGAGCGATCGCGTATGGCACGCGGCAACTCCATGGTGCGCTGCCCCTGACCAATCAGGAATGCCTCGACCGCGGCGATGTCCGAATCAGCCGCCGTCTGCACCCATTCGCCGAATTCACTGGGATCAAAGCCGGTTGAGGGAATGCCCTCACGGCCAAAAAGAGAAGTGTAACCATCCTTCACGAGCTCACGCTCATCAACCACTACGATCATTCGTCCGCCTCCGAATCAGTGTGGCACATCGATGATCTATGGATACGAATCGCGCGAATCAGCGGCTACTCGTGAAAGTTAATGGCGGAAATTAATAATTGATTAAGAATTGGGTGCCGATTTGATCTACATATAGTATGCCGAGCCTGTTATGCACACAAAAATTTCGTGGAAAAGTTAACGCCCGGTTAATTGCGGCTTGCAAGCGGGATTCCTGCCGGATTCCTGCCACACTCTGACACAGTTTGGTCATAATTCGGTAATTCAATTATTAATTGAATTAATTTGCGCAGAAATTGCTCGCATTGGGAGTCCACTTGCCGTAGCCGGTGGCAACGAGATTTGCGATGACGCGGCAGACATACTGCTTCTGAGCGGGGTTGTTGTTCGGCCCCGCGTGGTATCTGGCTACCGCCATGGTCCACGTCTCGTGACGGTCGTGAAGGTTGCGCAGGAACTTCGCAGCATATTCCACGTTGCGATGGGGATCGAACATTTCCTCTACGGAGCTGAAGTTCTCGCCGTGGAAATAGTGATTGATCTGCATACATCCGATATCGATGAGCTTCGCGCCGCCTCTGCTGGAGGTGTCGAATTGCCGCAATGCGGCCTGCTCGGAGGATGGAAACAGGGCCTTCCCTTCGACGTTCATCGCATATGGATAGAGCGATCCCTTGCGGCCGGTTTCCGTCAGCCCGACTGAATAGAGAATTCCTTCCGGAATGCCGTATTTGGCCGCTGCTGACTGGATTTCACGCTCACAGGCGCCGGTAGAGGCCGATGCGCTAGAGGTAAACGCTACCAGAGCGGCTGCCGCCAGCGTCGACAGCAGAAGCGTTCTCAACACCGTTGCCGCCCGCACCATTGAAGCCTCCATCCGTCTGCTGCGCTGTCTGGTTCTGGCGCTCGCGCGCCTCGCCGCCCTGGCCTTGTCCCTGCTGGGCAAGCGATTGCTGCTGGGAAGCCTGTCCCTGGCCGTTTGCCTGGCTACCGGTATCGGCTCGCTCCACAGGCGCCATGCTGATGGTCACGTTATCGACCGCATAGCCCTGGCTGCGCAACGCCTCGAGAATCTTGCCGTGATCTTCCTTGAGCTGGCGATAGGCCGCACCGGTCTCGACCTTGAGGTCGACGCTCAGCGCATCACCTGACAGGCGCATCGTGGCCGTGACGGGGCCAAGATCGATCGGGCTCATCTGGATCTTGAGGGTGTTCACCACCTTGCCGGTGCTCGTCCATTCGGCGGCGTTCGACAAAGCGGAACTCGGCTGCATGGCACGCGCCCATTCGCTGTCGCCCGAAAGTGCCGCTGTCACGTTTGCGGAATTCGGATTCTGCACGAGGCCGAGATAGCGGCGGGAGTCCAGGACGGAAACATTTTCAACGTTCGACTTTGCCGACTTCTCCGAGCCAGGCTGTTCAGTGCCGATATGCATGTCCATCGACTGACCGCGGCCATCGGCCCGGCTGATCCTGAAGGTCTTGCCCTCGACGCCTTCGGCATTCTCCGTTCCCGGCACGCGCGTGTCATCGTGATGCGTGGCAACGGCTGCCAGAGCATCCGACACATGCGCATCGCCCTTGGCGCCATTTACGCCTTCAGTTTTCGCGTCCTTTTTTCCGGCCGTCGCATCATCGGCCTTCGCCGCAGCGTGATGCGCGGATGCCTGGAGCACAGCCGCGGCGTCCCCTGGCTCCTTCTTCAGAAGGCCGAGGACATCGGTGATATCGCCGTCGCCGGCTTCAGCATCGGTGCCCGCGTCGATATCGCCATCAAGCGCGCTGGCCTTGGTGTGCTTGCCTGGCTTGCCCACTGCTTGCGCTGCGGTCTCGGCCGCCAGATCCTTGGCGTCCGGCTTGCCAAGCCCGAAGACAGCCGTGTTCTTGCCCTGGCCTTTTTCGGACTTCGCAGGCATCTTGCCGGCGTCTGCGATCGTCTCGGGCTGCACGTCCGTCTGTCCTTTGAGCGATGCGTCGTTCAAATCGATCAGCGGCTTCGAATTGCGGTTGCGCAGGTTGCGTGCCGCGGTTTCCGCGCTGCCACCCGCGGCATGCTCGTCGGACGTATCGACGGCATCCGTATCCTGATCTGCATTGGCTGCCTTGGAGAGGGCATCTGAAAAGCCGCCCTTCTGATCCGCAGCCTCGCCCTTGCCGGCCCCCCGACCGGTCTTTACGGACGCAGACGCATCCGTGCCGGGCGCTCCGCCCGAGACGCTGATATCCATCATCATCTTACTTGCCTTCCTGGGCCAGGAGACCGTCGATTTCGTCGAGCTTGGATCGATTGGTCGTCACGAACGAGGTGAATGAAGGGTCGACATCCTGGCTTCCCTTGCCAGCAGCCGCGCCTTCGATAACAGGTTCCGKAGCAGCGGCCAGCGCTCCTTCCGGTTGCGCAGCCGTGGCGGCTGCAGCCTGTTCAGAAGTGATTTCTTGATTAGTATTATTAGGGGTGGAGCCTTGTGTCAGGCTTGCCGGATCCGGAGCCCGCAATATCTGCTCGGCGACGGATCTTGCGGCGGCTTGCAGCGCCTGGTCCTGCGGCGAGAGCGACGCGCCGGATATATTGGCGATGTATTTGGCAGCCTGGTCGATATTGTCGGTGGGGACGTTCGCCATGCCGTTGTAAAAATCGGCGAGCGGTCCGAAGGGATTTTCCGTCCCCTCGCCCAACGATTGGACGCGCTGGGCGGCCATGCGCGCGAGATCGGGCTTTCCGGCGATCGCGGCGGCGCGCGCGACGCGCAGATAGACCTCTCGCTGCCGCGGCGCATCCATGAAGGACAGGATATCGACCACCGTCTGCGGATTGACATCATGATCATGGCTGACGATCAGCTTCACGAAGAGATCGGCAAACTGGCTGGCATAGGGCGAATGAAGAAAGCGGCGGACATAGCGCTGCGAATAGGCAAGCCCCTTGTCGACCTGCCCGGTTTCGACGCAAATGGCGACCGAGCGGCGCAACGCCGCCTCCTCCACGATGGTGCCGGGTGCATTGAGCCGCGCCCTGTCATACAGCGTAAGGGCATCCACTGGTTTCGTGGCGATCAGTACATTGCCGCCGATCAGCGCCAGATAGGGGCCGATCTTCTTGCCTTCATATTCCTTGGCCGTTTCTTCCAGCGTCTTGGAGACAAGCAGGCCCTTGCCGCTTAGATATTTCCGCAACACGTCGGTGACGCGATTGTCGAAGTAGCCATTGACGTCATGGGCGACGAGATATTCCAGCGTCTGAGGATTGCCCCCGCTCATCACGTAGATCAGCGCGGCATCGACATTGCGATCGTCATCGTAGACGGACGGATCGACGTTGCGCAGACGCTGATCGATCTTGCCGAGCATGAAGCGCTGCATTTCACCGGCGGAATGATCGCCTGCTACAACCGAGTCCTGAACGAACTGCAGAGAGCGCAGCATCTTGTATGGCGCGAGATCGTCCGCATCCGCGGCATGACCGACGGCAGGCGACATCATCGCCAGGCCGAAGACCGCATATCTGAAATAGCGATGCTGCCTGCGCGTCATGCGACTATCCTTGATTTGCCTGCACGAGTATCTCGATCCGGCGGTTTGACGCGTTGAAGGGGTCCTCGGGCAACTTCAGGCGACGGTCAGCGAAGCCGGAAACCTGGGAAATGCGCTTCTCATCGAGGCCGCCGCGAACGAGCATGTAGTAAGCGCTCTGGGCACGGTCCATCGAGAGACGCCAGTTCTCGTTGAGATCGCCCTTGAATTTCCGGCCGTCCGTATGGCCACGGACGGCGACGGCGCCGCCCCTCTGCTTCAGGATCGCGCCGATCTTCTGCATCGCGAGCACCATCTCCTGGCGCGGCACTGCAGAGCCGATGTTGAACATGGAGTCGTCGTTCTGGTCGGAAATGCTCACCAGCAGGCCACCCTCGGACGCCGTCACCGTCAGGCCCTCGGCGAGCTTGCCGGCGACGCCCGCGATCTGCTGGGCAATCTCTTGCTGCAGTTCCTCGGCCTGCTGCTTCTCTTCGGCTTGCTTGGCCTCTTCCTTTTTGTCGGCGTCCTTGGTCTTGTCCGCCTGCTTGTCTTTGGTCTTATCCGCCTTCTTGTCCGCCTGCTTCTCTGTCGAAGCGGCGACGGCAGCGCTGTTGGGGTCCTTGCTCAGCAGAGTGGAGGGCTGGCTATTTTCGGCCTTGGCGAGTTCATTCGGCTTGGCCTGCGAATCGAGCGGCGAAGGCTGCTGCGGCTTGCCGGCGGTGGTAACTTCGACCTGCTTGGTCCAGAAATCCGGATCGAAGGGGTCGCGGTAGGCTTCGCCGCCATCGGCACCAGTAGCCGGGCCTGAATCCGCCGCACCGCCGTCACCCTTGGCGCTAACATTTGCCTGCTGGCCAACTTCCTGGGCGATCTCGGCGAGAACGGAATAAGGGTTCTCGAAGAAATCGGCTTCCGAATAATTGGTCTTGTCACCCGAGGTCGAGGTCTGGTCCTCACCGTCAGCGGCAGACTTGCCCTGGTTCGGATTCTCTTCCTTATTCTTCGACTTTTCCTGGTTCTGCTCGCCCTCGGCTTGGTCGACGGGCTTCTTCAAGCCTTTTTCGGTCGGCTTTTCGTCGGAAAGCTTGATCGGATTAAAATAGGTCGCGATCGAGGCCTTGGTTTCTTCGTTGGCGGCGTTGACGAGCCACATGACGAGGAAGAAGGCCATCATTGCCGTCATGAAGTCGGCATAGGCAATTTTCCACGCACCGCCATGAGCGCCGTCGTGATCCCCACCGCCATGTTTCTTGACGATGATGATCTCGTTCTTACCGTGGTGATGGTTTTCGCCGTCGCTCATTCGGACACTTTCTTCAAGCTGGCCGCCCAGGCGGAGATGCGGGTAACGAGCACAGTTTCGCCAATCTCGGCAGCAAGGTCGATGTCATCAGCCTCATGATGGCGGACCAATGCCGCATGCTCTGCGAGTTCATCCTTGAGGATATCGAAAAGCTTGGCCGGACCGCGCACGATGATTGGGGCGGCCGCGCCGTCGAGGATCGCCTCGCGCAGCAGGACGGCAAGATTTTCCGTTGCTTTTTTCGAGAGCGCTTCAGTCATGATCGGTGTGATGGCTGAAGCGGTCATTTCGCTGACGAGCGTGGCAATCTCTTCGGCCATGTCACGGATACGGGAAGCAATTACCGCAGCCGCTTCGATCTCGTAGCGAAGTTTCAGCTCCTCGATCTCACGGACATGAGCTTCGGCCGCCGTTTGGGCTTCGCCTTCGTATTTTTCGGTCAGTTCCACGGTCGCAGCCGCAAAGCCTTCGGAATAAGCCTCGCGCCGCTCCGCCTCGACGTCGATTTCGGGTTCCGGCGGCAGTTCCGCAAATGTGGAGGTGGTTTCTGCGGCGAAATCATCAACATCGATGATCGGTGCCGAGGGACCCGGCTCACCGAAATCCTTCAAATACCGGGAAAGCATAATGCTCATAAAAAACCGTCCAGTATTCGGGAGGCACGCGGCATGCCCCCGCTTGAAAAATGACCATCGTCCTTGTCGGCATGCCGTTCCGATTCGGGAGAGGCCCAGAGCCTGTCGCCGGCATGGATTCGGACGTTGCCTTCATGCCGGAAACTAGAAACCCAAACTTGCGCGAGGATGAATGGCGCCGCCCTCGCACCGATCATTATTCGAGCAGGATAAGAATCTTGCTGGCGGATGCGTTCAGAATGGAGATCGCTTCAACGGCCATCTGTTTCTGGGTTTCGATAGCCTTCTGGCGGGTCGAGGCCTCGTCCATATCGGTGTCGACCAAGGCGCCAACGCTCTTATCGACAGCGTCAGACAGGTCTGCGGTATAGTCGATCTGATCGTCGATGCGGGCTTTCATGATACCGATCCCTGCTGCCGAATTGGTAAGCTGCTTGAGCATGGAGTCCGTGGCCGTCAGCATATCCGTGAGCTGCGAGTCGGTGGTCGACTTGCCGATGGAGATTTCCGTGCCGGTCGCGGGCGTCGCGGAGTTAACGTTCAGCAGATAGTAATTGCGGACCGGCGTGCCGTCAGCATTGCCATTGACCGCCTTGGTAAACAGGCCGCCATTGGCATTGTTCCTGTCGATCAGGATGGTCTGGGACGACGGAAAGTCGATGGTCTGCGCCTGATATTCGCCTGTCGGGGCGCGCACGAAGCTGCCGATGATCTTCCACTGCGGGGGTGYCGCAGGCTCGCCGTTCAACAGCCAGTTTTCGCCAGCGAACGACGTTCCCTCGACCATCGTCTGGAGCTGGTTCTTGTATTCGGTGATTTCCGCATTGATCTTGTCCTTGTCGGCGCCGGGCTCACGCGCAGCAACCAGCTTGGCTCTGAGATCGCCGAGGAGATCGATGGCCGAATTCATCGCCGTATAGGTCGCATCAACCTTTGCGGCGCCGAGGCCAAGGGCATCGCCAATGGTGCCTAGATTGGTACTGTCAGCGCGCATGACGCTCGCGATCGACCAATAGGTCGCATCGTCGGCCGCGGTGGCGACCCGCTTCGCCGTAGAAATCTGCTGCTGTACGTCGGTTGATTCTTTAGTGATGCTGCGCAGCACTGCAAGCGCACTCACCGCGGCCGCGTTGGTAATCTTGACGGTCATCGACATGGTCTCGGAAAGGTGATGGGATCAGGCCGGTTTTGCCGGCAGCGACTGAACTGGCTTCATGCCGCCGGCGGGTCCCCCACACCGGTGCGTCGCAAACAAATCAACTCCTGGTAAGGTTAACCCGATATCAACGATTTTCGCAAGAGCGCAAACAGGATTAAAACAGCAACATCGCTGTCCTTGCAAGTAATTGAAATAAAAGAAAAACCGCGCCGTTTCGGCGCGGTTTCCAGGTTGCCGCAAATTGGCGACACAAGGTTTGATCCAGCTTCAACCGCTGGCTTAGCTGCGGAAGAGCGTGAGGACGTTCTGAGCGCTGGAGTTAGCAATCGAGAGCGACTGGATCGCGAGTTGCTGTTGCGTCTGTAGTGCCGTGAGCCTGCTCGATTCCTCTTCCATGTCGGCGTCCACGAGGCGGCCGACACCCGAGTCGATCGAGTCACCGAGGGCGGCGACGAAGGTTTCCTGCAGCTCGATGCGGTTGGAAATGGAGCCGAGCTGAGAAGCTGCCTTCGTCATCGCCTCCAGGCCCGATTCGATTGCTGTCAGTGCCATAGCGATTTCCGTCTGACCAAAGGAGGTGATGTTCATGGTGTAGATCGACCCGATCGTGCCGTTGGCGCTGCCGATAACGCCGGTGCTCGAATCGATGGTTCCGGTCGTGGTCATGCCGAACAGCACGTTACCGTTGGAAGCCGCGTTCAGGACATAATCGGTCGTCTTGACCGAGACATTGCCGTTGCCGTCGCGGACGAAGGTGGAAACGACGCTCTTGGTCGAGTTGCCTGCAACCCAGTTCTCACCGGAGAAGGAAGCCGACTGGGAGATGCTCATGAGCTGAGCCTGGAGCTGGGCGATTTCTTCCTGGACCTTGGTCTTGTCGACACCCTTTTCAGTTGCTGCGACGATCTTGGATTTGATCTCGCTGACGACGTCGATGGCATTGTCCATGGCGGTGTAGGCCGTATCGACCTTGGCAGCGCCGAGGCCGAGGGCGTCGGAAACGGCCGAGAGGGCCTTGTTGTCCGAACGCATGGTCGTCGCGATGGACCAATAGGCTGCGTTATCTGCTGCCTTTTCAACGCGATAGCCGGAAGATACGCGACCTTGAGTATCCTGAAGATTGTTGCTGATACCCCGGAGGGTCTGGAGGGCGGCCATAGCCGCGACGTTCGTCAAAATGCTTGTCATGAAATGATTGCCCCTTGCTGGCAGACATTAAAAAAAGGGACATTCCGGAATAGCGACCGGGAACGACGATCAGCCTTCATGCCTGTTAACCCGTTCTTAAATTTGGTTAACTCGCCGTCTCGTTGAGACGCAGATGACAGCAATATGGTTAATCAATCGTTAACGGAAATTAAAAAAAGCCGCGCTCCATGGAAGCGCGGCTTGATTTCGATAGAACCCGCCGGTTACCCGGCGGGCTATATTTCGCGATCCTATTAGCCGCGGAAGAGCGACAGGATGTTCTGCGAAGAGGAGTTGGCGATCGAGAGAGACTGGATCG
>NZ_JBFTNV010000058.1:0-21947 GCF_056397645.1 Rhizobium sp. 05L429
TGAGCTACAGCTCTGATAGGATTGGAAAGCCCCGCTTCGGTGGGGCTTTTTGTTTTTGGCAGATGCTGCGTGATTGGCGTGATGTGTGAGCTTATAATGGCTGCGCCGCGCCGCAAAGAGAGCCGCTCCGTAGGAACCTACCTCAGAAACGCTCTATATGATGCAAATGGTGTCCCGCCCCCTGTGGTTCGCAAAGACGAGGCGGATATCGCACTGGAGTTTACTCCTCCAGCATTCCCCCATTCACGTCTCCCACGACGCCGTCCTTGCGGAGTGGCCGGAAGCTCAGTCGGTGTAGGGTGCACGGCCCGTGCTTCTCGATGCCGGAACGATGCTGCGCCGTGCCATATCCGACATGAGCGGCAAAACCATATTCGGGAAACACCAGATGCGCCCGCGCCATCATTCGGTCGCGCGTAACCTTTGCCACGATGGAGGCGGCCGCGATCGAAACGGATCGCGCGTCACCCTTCACCACGGCCTGCCCAGGGCAGTCGAGCCCTGTCGGCACATCCAGCCCATCCGTCAGCACATAACCTGCCTGTATGGCAAGGCCGCAGATCGCGCGGCGCATGGCGTCAAGGCTTGCCTTGCGGATATCGGTTTCGTCGATGCGTGTGGAGCTGGAGGAGGCGATGGAGACTGTTGCGGTCGCAAGAATTTGGACGAACAACTCCTCGCGCCGCTGCGCCGAAAGCTGCTTGGAATCGTTAAGCCCCTCGGGGATACGCTTGGGATCGAGGATCACGGCTGCAGCAACGACAGGTCCGGCAAGCGGTCCGCGTCCGGCCTCATCTGCGCCCGCGACAGGCCAGTGGCCAGCCTTGCGGGCTTTCAACTCAAGCCGGAAATCCGGCACGAGGGGGACCTCTTCAAAGAGCAGAGGAGAATCGGGTGACGTGCGACGTTTCATGCGGTTGAACCTCGCACGCCAACCCGATTTCCTGCAAGCCCCCGGATCAGGGCGGCGACGGCCGGGGGCGGTCMGGCGGATGGTGCGGTCAGGGCCATCCGCGGGAATTGCGCAAGGCAGAAGACGCAGGGCAGGTCTTCCTTCACGCCTTACGCAAGCTCATAAGCAATTCCAGCAAAAGTGCGCAGCGGTTTCGCGTCCGGAATTGCGTGAAAACAATCAGTCAGAGCAGCGAAAGCTGCACGCCGCTGCCATTKGGCGGCACAAACAAGTCGTCGCGCAGAGCAAGGCTTCGACGGGTCAGCCCAAGCCGCTTTGCCGCCATCTCGAAACGGCGGGCGATCTGCCAGGCATAGGGTCCCGCACCCTTCATGCGCTTGCCGAACTCTGCGTCATAATCCTTGCCGCCGCGCATCGAGCGCACCAGTGACATGACATGGCGATAACGATCAGGGTAATTCTGCAGCAGCCAGTCACGGAACAGCGGGCTCACCTCGAGCGGCAGCCGCAGCAGCACATAGCTCGCTTCTTCAGCACCCGCCGCCTTGGCGGCATCGAGGATGCGTTCCAGCTCGTGGTCGTTGAGCGCGGGGATGACCGGCGCGGCCATCACTGACGTGCGCACGCCAGCTTCGGAAAGCATACGGATCGCCTCCAGCCTGCGCGTCGGTGTCGATGCCCGCGGCTCCATAAGGCGCGCAAGCTTGCGGTCGAGCGTCGTCACCGAAATGCCGACACGAACGAGGTTCTTTGCCGCCATCTCCGTGAGGATATCGAGGTCGCGCAGGATCATCGCCGACTTGGTGACGATCGCCACGGGATGATTGGCCTTGTTCAGCACTTCGAGGAGCTGCCGCATGACGCGCCATTCCTTCTCTATCGGCTGATACGGGTCGGTATTGGTGCCGATCGCGATGACGCGGACCTTATAGCCCGGCTTGGCGAGTTCGCGCTCCAGAAGCTTCGGCGCATCCGGCTTGGCGAAGAGCTTGCTTTCGAAATCCAGCCCTGCCGAAAGACCCATATAAGCATGCGTCGGTCGGGCAAAGCAGTAGATACAGCCATGCTCGCAGCCCCGGTAGGGGTTGATCGATCGGTCAAAGGAAAGATCGGGAGACTCATTGCGGGTGATAGCGGTGCGTGGCTTTTCGATCTGCACTTCGGTCCTGAAGGGCGGCAGTTCTTCCAGGCTCTGCCAGCCGTCGTCGAAGGTCTCGCGCTGCATGGGCTCGAAGCGGCCGCTGGGGTTCAATCCCGCGCCACGACCGCGCCGTCGGTCAACCTCGATGCGCAGCCCGGAGGTCGCGATCATCGCGTCGGCAATATCTGCCGTATTGGCAGGCGCAAATGCGTCCTGCCCTGCAAGGGACTCTGGTCTCATCGGATTCTCCAGCGGCGGAAAACGCTCGATCCCGCTCGTTTTGATGATTAAATTCCTATCCGCAAAACGTGAACAATACAAGAACAAAATGGGGAAAGTCGCGCTGGCAAAATTTTGTGCGGCGCTCTATAAACAGGCAATGTTGACCGTCGTTCTTGAATGCCAGGATCAGGAACCTGAGCTGGCCCAGACTCTATCGGCATTGGTGGCAGGCGCCGTGGAAGGCCTCGTCAGCGATGTGGTCGTGCTCGATCACGGCTCGCGCGACGGCACCTCGCGGGTGGCGGATGCAGCCGGCTGCCGTTTCCATTCGCAGTGGGATATCAAGGATATCATCCGTTCAGCCCGCGGCGAATGGCTGCTCTTCGTCGAGCCGGGTGCGAGGCCGCAAGCGGGGTGGATCGATGAGGTCTCGGAATATGTGGCGTTGAACAAGGTCCCCGCACGCTTTACCGCCTCGCGCGGCTATCGCCGCCCCTTCTTCCAGCGAGTCGGTCGTGTTAGGCCGCCACTGGAACTCGGCCTGCTCATTCCGAAGAAACTTGCCATTTCAGCCGCAACGAGCGGCATGCGCCTTACCGAATTCGTCAAGGCACAGAAGCCGCACCGGCTCTCCAGCGAATTGATTCCCTCGTGGGTCGCCCGCGCTGCGCGGTAGCTGCTGTATTCCTCGACATTGCGAAAAGATGGCGCCCAATAGGGTTTCGCGCTATAATTTGGCTATGGCGCCGCCGAAGCGCCTCGCTTCGTAACGGATGGCCATGGATGCCGGTGAACGGCGGAACAGGTCAGCGAAAATCTCCTCTTCTGCCGGGTTCCCGGCGAAAGGAGGTGCGTCATGCTACGCGATATGGTCCACGGCCTGCTGGCGGTCATGTTGACGATGTTGGTGATCGCGCACCCGCATCCGGCAGCATCGCAGATGATGCGCAGTTGCGCAGGCCGATCCGAGATCGTCAATTTCCTGAACAGCAATTTTGCTGAAAAGCTCACGGCCGTCGGATTGATCGACCAGAACGCCGTTCTTGAGGTATATGCCGCCGAAAGCGGCACCTGGACGCTCGTCGTCACGGATGTTCACGGCATAAGCTGCGTGCTGCTGTCTGGTGACAGCTGGGAAACGATGCCCACCCTGCCGGGCCTTGCGACATAGGGAATGCCGCACTTGTAGCCGGTCTATTTCGTCGCGCCGCGCTTCAGGTGCTCGCCCAGACGCGGCATGATCTCCACGAAATTGCAGGGCATCTGCCGGTAGTCGAGCTGCGCCTTCAAGATGCCGTCCCACGCGTCCTTGCAGGCACCCGGCGAGCCCGGCAGCACGAAGATGAAGGTGGCATTGGCGACACCTGCCGTGGCGCGCGACTGGATCGTCGAAGTGCCGATCTTGTCGTAGGAAATACGATGGAACACGGCCGAAAACCCGTCCATCCGCTTTTCGAAGAGCGGTTCCAGCGCGTCGGGCGTCACGTCGCGACCGGTGAAGCCGGTCCCGCCCGTGGTGATGACGACGTCGATCTCCTTGGCTTCAGTCCAGGCGCGTACGCGTGCGGTGATCCTCTCGCGGTCGTCAGGCACGATATCGCGGTCGACCAATTGATGCCCGGCTTCCGCAATCCGTGCCACCAGCGTATCGCCGGATTTGTCGTCAGCCAGCGTGCGCGTATCCGAAACGGTCAGAACCGCAATGCCGAGGGGTACAAAAGCTCGTTTTTCGTCCAGGCCTGCCATCATGCACCTCCTGCGAAAGTCTCCGTCGACTGGAAATACCAGTCCGGGCGGGCCGCGTGAAGATGCTCAGCGGCGCGCAGCGCAGCAACGGGTGTCTCGAAGATGCCGAAGCAGGTCGCGCCAGAGCCGGACATGCGGGTGAAAAGCGCGCCTTCTGCCGCGAGCATGTCTGAAATCTCCGCGATTTCGGGAACCATTTCCCGTGCTGGCAGCTCAAGATCATTGCGTGTCGCCCGTATGGCTTCCATCCAGTGCGGCGTCTTCATCAGGACCAGCGGAGGATTATTCTTGCTGACAAGCCGCCGGAAGATCTCGGGTGTGGAAACGCCTTTCAGCGGATTGGCGAGCACCATGGCGAAGGAGGGCAGGGCATCGGCCGTCTCTATCTTTTCGCCGATACCGCGTGCGATCAGCGGCGTGCTTTTCAGGCACATCGGCACGTCGGCCCCAAGTTTCAGCGCCAGGGTGGCGATGATTTCGGCCGGTAGCGCCACATCCCACAAGCGCATCAGCCCGCGCAGCGTCGCTGCCGCATCGGCTGAACCGCCACCGATGCCGGAGGCGACTGGCAGGTTCTTCTCCAGATGGATGCGCACGGGCGGAGCACCGCCTGCCGCCTCCCGCAGCAGGTCGCGCGCCTTCAGCACGAGATTGGTGCCGGGATCATCGGCCAGCGCATCGGCGAACTGGCCGGAAAGCGTAAAATCGTCGGCGTCTGCGAGCGCAAAGTTCAGCCGGTCGCCATACCGCGCAAATGTCACCAGCATTTCGAGAAGATGATAGCCATCAGGCCTCTGGCCCGTCACATGCAGGGCCAGATTGATTTTTGCGCAGGCATCTTCGGTAACGGCGAAATCGCCTGTTACGGAAAGCAGTATGCCCGTTTCAGGCATGCGGCCTCAGGATTTCTTGTCGACCGGCGGCGGCGGCACCGGCTGAGGGTCCGGCTGCTTCTTGTCAGCAGCCTTGGAGTCGTCATCCTGGGCCGGCAGGCCGTTGGCGATCTTTTCCTTGATCTTCGGGATCTCGGCCTCCTCGGGTTCGGAGGCGAGAGCGCGGTTCCACTGGTAGACGGCTTCGAGCTTGCGGCCGACACGMCAGTAGGCGTCGCCGAGATGGTTGTTGATCGTCGCGTCGCCTGCCTTGATCTGGGCGGCACGCTCCAGCTCATCGACAGCATCGTCGAAGCGGTTGAGGCGGAAATAGGCCCAGCCGAGCGAGTCGATGATGTAACCGTCGTCAGGGCGCAGCTCGACGGCCTTCTTGATCATCTCAAGACCTTCGTCGAGGTTGCGGTTCATGTCGATCCAGGAATAGCCGAGATAGTTCAGAACCTGCGGCTGGTTGGGATTAAGGTCCAGCGCCTTGCGGAAGCTCGGCTCCGCCTGATCCCACTTCTTCAGCCGCTCATAGGCGATGCCGCGCTGGAAGAAGACGCTCCAGTCGGCGCGGCCCGGCAGCGGTCCAATCACCTCGACGGCCTTGTCATAATTGTCGGCCATCGCCTGATAGTCCTTGGCGTCGGACAGTACGCTGCCATAGGCAAGATAGCTTCTGATATCCTTCGGGTCGGAGACGATCAGCGCTTGCAGATGCTTGCGGGCGTCATCCACCTTGCCGCCCTGGGCCAGCGCCAGGCCGAGCTGCAGTTCGGAGATGCGGCGCATCGGAGAATTCGCCGGCACTTTCTGATAAAGCGCGATGGCGCGGTCCATCTGGCTCTGCTTTTCGGCAATGCCGCCGAGCAATACCAGCGTGTCGGCGCTGTTGGGATCAAGCGCGTTGGCGGTCTGCAGGTAGAGCGAGACGATGTCTTCGGCGCCGTCACGGTTCAGCGCACCGCCGACCGAGAAGAGCACGCCGGCAGCACCTTCTTCGGCGCTCTTGACCTGCTGTTCCTGCTTTTCGCCCTTCTCGATGCTGTCGCGCAAGGCATTCAACGGTGCGTAGTTTGGCAGCAGGTTATCGCCGACCGAGACGGCGTCGAGCGCCTTCTGCTTGTTGCCCTGCGAGGCTTCGAGGCGGGCGAGCGCCATGATGGCGCGCATGAAGGTATCAGGCGCAGTGGCGCCGCCTTCCTTGTCAAGCACGGCATCGTTCAGGTGCTGGCGGGCGGATTTGACGTCGCCATTGACGACTGCGATCGCGCCGGCATTGTAATTCTGGAAGATGCGGACCCAATCCGGCCCCTTCATCTTCTCGACCATGGCGAGCCCTTCCTTGCCGCGGCCTGCGCCGACGCGTGCCCAGGCCAGCAAAAGGTCGTTCATCATGCGGTCGAGATCGTTCGGCCCGTCATATTTCAGGATTGATTCCGCGGTCTTGAATTCGCCGCGGCGCATCGCATCCATGCCGCGCACGATCGTGGTGATGCGCTCGACGGTCGGGTCACCCTTCAGGTCGTTGGCATATTTCACGCCATCCTTGATGTCGCCGTTGAGCAGCAGCGAGATCATCAGGCGCTGACGGATTTCCGGATTGCCCGGCTCGATCTGCAAGGCTTTCTTGTAGAGCTCGATCGCGGTCGGATAGTCGTGATCCACATCGGCCGTGCGGGCAGCGAGGAACGCACCCGAGAAGGTGGAAACGCTGTCCGGATCGAAGGTCACGGTCTTGCCGGCATCATCCGCCTTGGCCGCGTCTTCGGCGTTCACGCCGCCGATTCCGCCGAGCGAAAGGACCGCCGCCAGGGCTGCGCTCGAAAGGAGACGGGTGACAAATCTCTGCCGCATTAGAAAACCTTTCTTCAGGGACGGCCAGCTGAACACGTCGACCGCAAAATCAGTTGCAAACACTGATTCATAACAGGATGGCTTTTTTGAAGCGGCCCTGCAAGAAATTCAGCCCTCGTTCAAGGACGTTTGATTAAAGCGCGCGCGCAAGAGGGCGCGGCGGTTTTGCGATAACGACATACGTCAAGCAAATCCCGGATATCGTGACACGCTTTAGTTCACGCGCTCGATGCAGAAGTCGATGACTTCCATCAGCGCCGATTTCCAGGCACTGTCCGGCAGCGGTGCGAGCGCATCCCGGGCGATCGTGCCGTAATGGACGGCACGCTGGATCGTGTCGTTGAGCGTACCGTATTTGGTGATCAGGCCGAGAGCCTTTTCCAGATTGGCATCGCTGCTGTTGCCGCCTTCGATCGCATCGCGCCAGAAAGCGCGCTCTTCCTGCGTGCCGCGGCGATAGGCGAGGATGACGGGCAGGGTGATCTTGCCCTCGCGGAAGTCGTCGCCGACATTCTTGCCGAGATCGGCMGCCTTGCCGCCGTAGTCCAGCGCATCGTCGACGAGCTGGAAGGCGAGGCCGAGGTTCATGCCGTAGGATTTCAGCGCATTGCGGCCGGACTTGTTGGTCTCGGCAACGATCGGTCCGACTTCGGCAGCGGCCGCAAAGAGGGCTGCCGTCTTGGCGCGGATGACGGAGAGGTAGTCGTCTTCAGTCGTTTCCATGTTCTTGGCAACGGACAGCTGCAGCACCTCGCCCTCGGCGATGACGCAGGCCGCGGAAGAAAGCACGTCGAGCGCTTCCAGCGAGCCGACTTCCACCATCATGCGGAAGGCCTGGCCGAGCAGGAAGTCGCCGACGAGAACGCTTGCCTGGTTGCCCCAGATCGTGCGGGCGGTCGATTTTCCGCGGCGCAGGTCGCTTTCGTCCACGACATCGTCGTGCAGCAGCGTTGCCGTGTGCATGAACTCGACTGATGTGGCGAGCTTGATGTGGTTCTCGCCCTTGTAGCCGAAGAGCGAGGCCGTAGCGAGCGTCAGCATTGGCCGAAGGCGCTTGCCGCCGGAGGAGATAAGATGGTTTGCCACCTCCGGGATCATCTGGACATCGGAGCCGGCCTTAGAAAGGATAAGCTGGTTCACCCGCTCCATATCCGTCTTGGTGAGGTCCACCAGCGGCTTTATGGAAGCCAGTTTGTTTTTGTTTTCTTCAAGCGGTATGACCACGCCCAACGACCCGGACTCCTGTTCATTCGTTGCCTTTGACAATAGAAAGGGGCGATGGAGGCGGCAAGGGGTGAATTGTCGCTGCAAGCAAATTCGGAAGGGAAAATGACGGCAAATGCATGAGCTTATCCGCGCAAACGATCCCGTTCTGCTCTCTTTTGCCGAGAGCCTCATGAAGGATGCGGGAATTGCGTGCTTCATCGCCGATCAGGGCATGAGCGTGCTGGAAGGCTCGCTCGGCATGCTGCCGCGCCGCCTTTTGGTCGACGAGAAGATGGCCGATCAAGCCCGCCGCATCCTGATCGACGCCGGTCTCGGCGACGAACTTCGCGAGCGGAAGTGAAAAGATGACGCAGGCGGCGACCGAAACCATAGATGCCTTCCATCGCGGCCTCTTCCATATCGTCCAGCCCAGGGGCAGGGGACATCGCGCCGGCATGGATGCGATGCTGCTGGCCGCCCTCGTTGCCGATGATCGCCCCGTAAAGGTGGCTGATCTCGGCGCCGGTGCAGGCGCGGCCGGTCTTGCAGTCGCCTCCCGTCTTCCGAAGGCCGAGGTTGTGCTTTTCGAGCGCTCGGCGGAGATGGCAAGCTACGCCCGCCGCAGCATCGAGCTGCCTGACAATGCCCATATGACCGGCCGCGTCTCAGTCGTCGAAGCCGACGTGACGCTGACCGCCAAGGCACGTAACGATGCCGGCCTGATCGACGAGAGCTTCGATCACGTTATGATGAACCCACCTTTCAACGATGCCGGCGACCGCAGGACTCCGGATGCGCTGAAGGCCGAGGCCCATGCCATGACCGATGGTTTGTTCGAAAGCTGGATCCGCACCGCCGGTGCCATCATGGTACCGGGCGGACAACTGTCGCTGATCGCCCGGCCGGAATCGATCGCCGAGATCATCGCCGCCTGCGGCAGGCGGTTCGGCGGCATCGAGATCACCGCCATTCATCCACGTGAAGGCGAGAATGCCGTCCGCATTCTCGTCACGGCGATCAAGGGCTCGCGGGCAAGGCTTTCGCTGCGCGCGCCCCTCATCATGCACGAAGAGGGGAGCCACAAGTTCTCCCCTCTCGTCGATGATTTCAACAATGGCCGCGTGGCCTATGCCAGGCTTTAAAGCAGTTCCACGAAAAGTGTGCTGCGGTTTTCCGTTCGGAATTGCGCGAGAACAAAAACAATTCCGGGAAACTAGCCGCCAGTTACGAAGTCCAAGAGCAGCTTGACGTTCAGGCCGGCGATCACGATAGCGACCACATAGGCAATGCCGCTGAGCCACTTCGGGGCAACTAGTTCGCCCATCTTCGCCTTGCTGGCTGTGAACATCACCAGCGGGAAGACGGCGAAGGAAAGCTGCAGGCTGAGCACCACCTGGGTGAGGATCAGCAGCTCAGCCGTACCCTGGTCGCCATACCAGATCGTCACGAAGGCGGCGGGGACGATGGCGATGGCGCGAGTGATCAACCGCCGTACCCACGGCTTCAGGCGAATCTTCAGGAAGCCTTCCATGACGATCTGACCGGCAAGCGTGGCGGTGACCGTGGAATTCAGGCCGCAGCAGAGTAGCGCAATACCGAAGAGCGTGGGCGCAATCGCAAGGCCGAGCAGCGGCGAAAGCAGCGAATGCGCTTCGCCCAGTTCCACCACATCCGTCTTGCCGTTGGCATTGAAGGCGGCTGCGGCAAGGATCAGGATGGAGGCGTTGATCAGGAGTGCGAAGCAGAGCGCCACGGTGGAGTCGATGGTCGCAAAGGTCAGCGCTTCCTTCTTCTCAGGCACGGTATGGCCGTAGGAGCGTGTCTGCACGATGCCGGAGTGAAGGTAGAGGTTGTGTGGCATCACGGTCGCGCCGAGAATACCGAGCGCCAGATAGAGCATTTCCGGATTTGTGACGACTTCGGGCGTAGGCAGGAAGCCTCTGATGACGGAGCCCCATTGCGGGTCGGCAAGGAAGATCTGGATCGCAAAGCAGACTGCGATGACGCCGAGCAGTGTGATGATGAAGGCCTCGATCCAGCGGAAGCCGAGCCTCTGCAGGAGAAGGATGACGAACACGTCGAGCGCTGTTATCAACACGCCGATTTCCAGCGGAATGCCGAAGAGCAAATTGAGGCCGATCGCCGTGCCGATCACCTCGGCAATATCGGTTGCGATGATGGCGATTTCAGCAAAAGCCCAAAGCGGCACGGCGACATAGCTCGGATACGCATCGCGGCAGGCCTGCGCCAGATCGCGGCCGGAGCCTATTGCAAGACGCGCGCAGAGCGATTGCAGCACGATGGCCATGATGTTCGAAAGCAGTGCGACGGTGAGAAGCGCATAACCGAACTTTGATCCGCCGGCGAGCGAGGTCGCCCAGTTGCCGGGGTCCATGTAGCCGACCGCTACCATGTAACCGGGGCCGAGGAAGGCGGCAGCGCGCCGCCATTTGGAGCTGTGCGGCCCCGTGCCAACCGTACGGTAGACGTCGGAGAGTGAAGCTTCCCCGCGCTCGCTCCGCCAGCCGCCCTTTGCATTCGGATTTATGATGTCCATGCCATTTTCACCTGTTTGCCATGCCGGCACTATGACTGATTAGAATGATAATGCAAGTCATTCGCAACAGGAAAGTGGAGAGGCGATGTTTTGGGAGCGTAGCCATTGCGTTTGTCGTTGCAGCGCATACATGCAATGCCCTTGTAATGTGCATGTGCATGCTGGCGCCGCCGATTATGTTAAGGAAGAGAAATGGCTGGATTTTTGAGAAAGCTGATGCCGAAGCGGTTTCGCAGGGATGGGATCGTCATCCCCGTCGTCAGGCTGCAAGGCGCGATCATCAGCGGCGGTGGTCAGTTCCGTCCGACCCTTAATCTCGCCAATGTCGCGCCGGTCCTGGAAAAGGCCTTTTCCATGAAGGACACGCCCGCCGTTGCCATCTCCATCAATTCACCGGGCGGTTCGCCCGTCCAGTCGCGGCTCATCTTCGGGCGCATCCGCGAGCTAGCGCGCGAAAAGCAGAAGAAGGTGCTGGTCTTCGTGGAGGACGTTGCGGCCTCTGGCGGCTATATGATTGCGCTGGCGGGCGATGAGATCATTGCCGACCCGACTTCCATCGTTGGCTCGATCGGCGTCGTCTCGGGCGGCTTCGGTTTTCCGGAACTTCTGAAGAAGATCGGTGTCGAGCGTCGTGTCTATACGGCAGGCGAAAACAAGGTGATCCTCGATCCCTTCCAGCCGGAGAAGGAAAAGGACATCGAATATCTGAAGAGCCTGCAGCTCGAAATCCACCAGGTCTTCATTTCCATGGTGCGCGAGCGCCGCGCTGGCAAGCTGACGGATGATGCGACGGTTTTCTCCGGTCTCTTCTGGAGCGGTACGCGCGGCCTGGAGCTCGGCCTCGTTGACGGGCTCGGCGACATGCGCCAGGAACTGAAGAAACGCTACGGCCAGAAAACGAAGCTGCAGCTCGTCACGGCCGCCCGCGGGCTGCTCGGCCGCCGCATTCCCGGTGTCTCGCCGGTCTCGCTTGAAGGCGCGGCGTCCGGTCTTGCATCGGGGCTTGTCGAAGCGGCGGAAGAGAGGGCATTGTGGAGCCGTTTCGGGCTTTGAGGGGGAGAAACGAGGGGACATGGCACAGCTTATCACGTTATTGATCCTCGTCTGCGCGGCGTGGTGGCTCTACCGTCGCTTCGTCTCCGATGCGCGCAAGCTTGCCGAAAAGTCCCGTCGCGCCGAAAAGGAGCGCCAGACCGGTGCGATCGGCACGCTGGTGAAGGATCCKACAACCGGTGAATACCGCCTGAAACGAGAAGAGGAGTAGGCCGAAAGCATGTTCTGTGCGCTGTCGGCGATGATCGATAGCGTCGACAGGCGTGATGCTTGCTGGCCTTGTCAGGACAAAATGCAAAAGTCTTGACCCCTGCGGTGCTCCGTGGCACCTGTCGCGCACATATTTCAAGCAATCGGTGCCGTTCCATGTCCGCGACTATTCCTGACCATATGAACCCGAAGCGCTCCTTCCAGGCGCTGATCCTGACCCTGCATAACTACTGGGCGGACAAGGGTTGTGCGGTTCTGCAGCCCTATGACATGGAAGTGGGTGCCGGCACCTTCCACCCGGCCACCACGCTGCGCGCGCTTGGGCCCAAGCCGTGGAAGGCCGCCTACGTCCAGCCGTCCCGCCGCCCCTCCGACGGCCGCTACGGCGAAAACCCGAACCGCCTTCAGCACTACTATCAGTATCAGGTCATCCTGAAGCCGAACCCGCCGAACCTGCAGGGACTCTATCTCGGTTCACTGTCAGCAATCGGCCTCGACCCGCTGCTGCACGATATCCGCTTCGTCGAGGACGATTGGGAAAGCMCGACGCTCGGCGCCTGGGGTCTCGGCTGGGAATGCTGGTGCGACGGTATGGAAGTCTCCCAGTTCACCTATTTCCAGCAGATTTGCGGTATCGAATGCTCGCCGGTTGCGGGTGAACTGACCTACGGTCTCGAGCGCCTTGCCATGTATGTGCAGGGCGTCGACAATGTCTACGACCTGAACTTCAACGGCCGTGAAGGCGACGAGAAGATCAGCTATGGAGATGTCTTCCTGCAGGCAGAGCAGGAATATTCCCGCCACAACTTCGAATTCGCCAATACCGAGATGCTGCATCGCCATTTCATCGATGCCGAGAAGGAATGCCAGGCGCTTCTCGCCGCCGGCGCGCCCGGTGGCGACGCCAACCAGCGCCTGCACAAATGCGTCTTCCCGGCTTACGACCAGTGCATCAAGGCCAGCCACGTCTTCAACCTGCTTGATGCCCGCGGTGTGATCTCCGTGACAGAGCGCCAGAGCTACATCCTGCGGGTGCGCACGCTCGCCAAGGCGTGCGGCGAAGCCTTCCTGCTGACGGATGCGGGTGGTTTTAACCTCCCCAAAGAAGCGGCCTAAAAGCAGTCCCGAAAAAAACTCTGGTTCTTGAACCATGCTTCTTTTGCGTTGCATGGACCGCTCTTACATTGTCTCGTTGTGCGGTAAAATTGAAGTATAGATTCGGGACGCCCTTTGAAGAGCAAGCCTGTTTGTTTTAGAATTTCATCTGCGAGTTGTCCGAGCGGACTGCTCCGAGTGCTCTCATCGTGGACTATTTTATGCGTGTTTTCCGCATTGCTGACGTCATGCGGCAATTTTGACGCAGAGTTCGTTGTCAAATCCGTAAAGACGACGGTCGAAGTGTCCGATGACGGCAGTGCTGAAGTGTCGGAAAACTTCGCCATCGCCGTCAAGAAGTCGACCAATTACGGTGGCGTCTACACTGATATACCGCAACGCTTCAAGGATGCGTCAGGTAACGTTCACCGGCGAGATTTCGAGCTTTTTTCTACCCAACACGACGGGCGTGAAGAACATCATTTTGTAGAACAGAATGTACCGGGCTACTCGATCTATATCGGCAGGAAGCATTGTAAGCGCTGCCCTACCAACATTCCAGTCGGCGTCAGCTATATCAAGATCATCTACAAATTAGGCCGTCTGGTGCGTGAAGAGGGCGATCGCCAGGTTCTTGTCCTGCCTGCCTATATGGGCCGTGTTCATGACTGGAGCGCCGAGAAGACTGTTGTTCTGACGATTCCGCCCGGGGGAGTGCTGCGCCCTTTGAAGCTTGACCTTCCAGCTTATGAAATGACGCAAAATGTACCCGGCGAGATCGAAGTATCTATTGCTGCAGGTGAGCCCGACCGGGTGCTACCTGATATTGAGATCGAATATCCGAAAGGAACTTTTCGGCAGGCGACGATCGGGACGCAAGCGCGCTGGTGGCTCTCCGATCATTTTTTGATCTTCATAAGCATTGCGGGGCCGTTGATTGCAGGCCTGTTCGTCGCATTGAGATTGCGATCCAAGTGGCAGTTGCCTGGGAACTTGGCGGACGTCGATACCAAAGTGGTACGGACCACATCTCCTGCTCTGGCCGCCTATCTGTTCTGGAATTGGAAGGAGGACGCGGCAAAGACCGCGTTTCTGGCTTCTGTCTGCCATCTCGCGGTGAAGCGAAAGTTCCGCATTTCCGGCCTGAATGAAGACGCCGAGGCTTCGGAATTGTCCGCCAAGAAAGCACGAAAAGGCAAGGTGACTGGTGTCAGGTGGTATAGTCTTCCGGCCGCCAGCCGTCTGGTCTTCGAGCAGATCGAGAAAGAAAAGCCTGTCGATGATCGGCGCAGAATTATGCGCGCTTGGAACAATTTGAACGGAGAGCTGCACAAGAAAGTTGTCGAGGAATACGGGCGCTTAAGTAGTGGGGTGGATCGCAGTAAATTGTTGACTGTACTTTCTGTCCTGGTTCTTAGCGTTGGGGTTGCGTATTTTTCGGGTCTATTGCTCTATTCTGTGGCAGTATGCGGTATATTGCTGATGTCTCTTTTTGTCGCGATGGGAATCCTGCGCCCGGAGCGGATCAATTGGCCCAACAATTTTAAGGACGCGTTCGGTTTATATGTAGGTCTACCGGTGTTAGCGATTATTGCGCTGTACCACATCACCACGGCCGAGCTTGTCAGCGAACAGTGGCCATATGTGCTGGCCATTCTCGTTGATATTGCCGCACTTGTTGTCGCTCTCAGGATGAAGCGCATGCCAACACCGACACAACGTCAGCTCCGTAACAAACTGTTGGCGCTAAATCGTTATTTTCTCGGCAAGATAGATGGGCCGAAAATGTCGATAGAACGCTACGAGCGTTGCCTTCCATTCGCCATAGCATTTGGCGCAGACAAACGCTGGACCGAGCGTTTCAATCAGTGGCTGGCGAGCGAGAACATGGATGCCTACGCTCCTGATTGGTTGAAAAAATCCTAGAACTAGCTCTCAGCCTTCAAAGTCTCACGAAATCGGCAGAAGCATTCCCGTGCCATCATGACTTTACTGCGTCGAAGCATTAACGTCCGACCATCAGAGCTGGGAGCGCATTCGCATGTACATAATACTCGCTGTTGTTGTCCTCATCGCACTCTACGTCATCTTCATCTACAACGGCCTCGTCCGTTCCCGGCAGATGGCCGAAGAGGCCTGGTCCGGCATCGATGTACAGCTGAAGCGTCGTGCTGATCTGATCCCGAACCTGATCGAGACCGTCAAGGGCTACGCCGCCCATGAAAAGACCACGCTCGAGGAGGTCGTCGAGCTCCGCAACAGGGCGCAGGCCGTTCCCGCTGGCGATGTTGCCGGCAGGGCGCAGGCGGAAGGTCTGCTCGGCCAGGCGCTCGGCCGGGTGATGGCGCTCGCCGAAGCCTATCCCGACCTCAAGGCCAACCAGAATTTCTCCGAGCTTCAGGCCTCGCTCGAAACGATGGAAAGCGAAATCCAGATGGCGCGCCGCTATTACAACGGCGCGGCCCGCGATCTGAACGTCAAGGTCGAGAGCTTCCCCTCGAACCTCGTCKCCGGCCAGTTCGGCTTCGCCAAGCGCGAATATTTCGAAATCGCCAACGAGGCCGATCGCGCCGTACCATCAGTCAAGTTCTGACCTTTGTCTTTGCACAAAAACTGCTATGAGCAGTCCAACATGGCCGTGCACGGCCGCTGCAATGGACAAAAGAGACAAGCGCAATGAGTAAAGCCAAGCTCACCATCATCCCGCCGGGCAAGCCGCTGGCCGGTCGTGCCGTGCCGCCGGGCTCCAAGTCGATTACCAACCGCGCCCTGCTGCTGGCGGGCCTCGCCAAGGGTACGAGCCGGCTGACCGGCGCGCTGAAGAGCGACGACACGAAATATATGGCCGAGGCGCTCAGGGCCATGGGTGTGCAGATCGACGAGCCCGACGACACGACCTTCGTGGTGACCGGCAGCGGCAAGCTTCATCAGCCGAAAGTGCCGCTCTTTCTCGGCAATGCCGGCACGGCGACACGCTTTTTGACGGCTGCCGTTGCCGCYGTCGAGGGTACTGTTGTAGTCGATGGCGACGAGCATATGCGCAAGCGGCCGATCGGCCCGCTGGTCGCAGCGCTTAAATCGCTGGGCCTGGATGCCGAAGCCCCGACCGGCTGCCCGCCGGTGACCGTGCGCGGCAACGGCCATTTCGCCTCCGGCCGCGTCGAGATCGATGCCGGGCTGTCGAGCCAGTACGTTTCGGCGCTTTTGATGGCTGCACCGCTCGCCAAGCAGGGCGCCAACGCACCTGTCACGATTGCGCTTGCCGGCACTGACATCGGCGCCCGCGGGTATGTCGATCTCACTCTTGCCGCCATGGAAGCCTTCGGCGCCAAGGTTGATCAACTCGATGCCGCGACCTGGCGTGTCGAGCCGACCGGCTATACTGCAGCCGAGTTCGTCATCGAGCCCGATGCATCTGCTGCAACCTATCTCTGGGCGGCCGAAGTGCTGAGCGGCGGCAAGATCGATCTCGGCGTGCCGAGTGATGCTTTCACCCAGCCGGATGCCAAGGCCTACGAGACGATCGCCAAGTTCCCGAACCTGCCGGCCGAAATCGACGGTTCGCAAATGCAGGACGCTGTCCCGACGATCGCCGTGCTCGCCGCTTTCAACGAGACGCCGGTCCGTTTCGTCGGCATTGCCAACCTGCGCGTCAAGGAATGCGACCGTATCCGTGCCCTGTCCACGGGGCTCAACAACATCCGCGAAGGTCTGGCGGTTGAGGAAGGCGACGATCTGATCGTCCATTCCGATCCTGACCTTGCGGGTCAAACGTTGCCGGCCGAAATCGACACCTTCGCCGATCACCGCATCGCCATGAGTTTCGCGCTTGCCGGCCTGAAGATCGATGGCATTACCATTCTCGATCCCGATTGTGTCGGCAAGACCTTCCCTGCTTACTGGCGCACGCTCGCGGAGCTGGGGGTTACCTACAAGGACGAGCCCTGAACAAATCAGGGCTGAGCCGCAACCGGGGGAGGGGACATGGTCCGGCGGTTTTTCGGCATTTGTTTCGTACTGCTGATCGCGCTTTCGGCACGGGCAGCCATAGGCGCCGAATTCATCGCCTCCTTCGATTCCGCCATCCAGCTGGAAAAGAGCGGGGCGATGACGGTGTCGGAAACGATCACCGTCAATGCCGAGGGCGACCGTATCCGGCGAGGCATCTTCCGCGATTTTCCGCTGACCTTCAGGGATGCGGGCGGCCGACGCCGCAGCGTCGATTTCAGCGTCGTCTCGGTCAAGCGCGACGGCCAGGACGAACCCTGGCATACGGAATCCATTTCCGGCGGAATACGCATCTATGCCGGCTCCGAAGACGTCACGATCTCTCCCGGCCGCCACCAATATGTCTTCACCTACAAAACGAACCGTCAGATCCGCTACTTCGACGATCATGACGAGCTCTATTGGAACGTGACCGGCAACGGCTGGATTTTTCCGATCCGCTCTGCAGTAGCGACGGTCACCTTTCCACAGGGCGTTGTGCCCGAAGATGTCACCTTCTTCACTGGCCCCGTCGGTGCAACCGGCAAGAATGCTCGAGCGAGCGTAGACGACGGCCGCCTGGTCGTCGCGACCACCGCGCCCCTCGGCGAAGAGGAGGGGCTGACCTTTGCCGCWAAACTCCCGAAGGGTGCGATCGATCCGCCGAGCGCCGATCAGGAAAGCAGCTGGTGGTTCAGCGACAACCGAGACTATTTCATCGGTTTTGGCGGTCTCATCCTCGTCTTCCTCTATTACACGCGCTCCTGGCTGAAGGTTGGCCGCGATCCGGCGCGTGAGATCGTCGTGCCGCGCTGGGATCCGCCATCCGGCATCTCTCCGGCCCTCGTCAATTACATCGACAACAGAGGCTTTTCCGGCCAGGGCTGGACGGCTCTTTCGGCCACGGCGCTCGATCTTGCCGTGCGCGGTTATGTCAGGCTCGACGACCTCAAGGACTCCATCATCATTCGCCGCACCGACAAGCCGCTCGGCAAGGAGAAGCTCCAGGCTGGCGAGGCGGAACTCCTGAAGGCCGTCGGCGGCAGCGGCGATGCACTCACTATCGACAAGGCCAACGGCGAGAAGGTCAAATCCGTAGGCCAGAGCTTCCGCTCCTCGATCGAACGGGAGCATCGCGGCAAATATTACAATTCCAATGCCGGCTACATCACCGGCGGCGTGATCCTGAGTGCCGCGGCCCTGGTGGCGCTCTTCGTCTTTGGCTCGCTGGAGCCGGATACGATCGCGCTGATGATCATCCCCATCGGCATCTCCGTTTTCCTGTCCGTCTTCGTCGCAGGTTTTGCGAAGGCGCTGCACCGTGGCCGCTCGCTTGTAGGCAAGATTTTCGTGGTCATTGCGATCGCGATTGCGGTCTTCGTAGGATTGAGCATTCTCTCGACCGTCGTGCTGGCGCTCGGCTCTTCGCTAATGGAATTCCACGAAACGCCCATGCTTTTTGCGGTGGGCGGCATCGTGCTGTTCAACATCCTCTATTTCTTCATCATGGGAGCGCCGACGCCGCTCGGCGCCAAGATGACCGCCGGTGTCGACGGCCTGCGGCAATATCTGACACTCGCCGAAAAAGACCGCATGAACATGGCCGGGGCGCCGCAAATGTCGCCGCAGCATTTCGAAACGCTGCTGCCTTATGCCGTAGCGCTCGGTGTCGAAAAGCCGTGGTCGCGCACCTTCGAGACCTGGCTGGCTGCCGCTGCCGCAGGGGCCGCTGCAGCAGCCTATAGCCCCGGCTGGTATTCCGGCAATTTCAACAGCGGCAGCTTTTCGGATCGCATTGGCGGCTTCTCGTCATCGATGGCCTCGACGATCGCCTCCACCATTCCGTCGCCGCCGCCCTCCAGCTCGTCCTCGGGTTTTTCAGGTGGCGGTTCGTCCGGTGGGGGTGGCGGAGGCGGCGGAGGTGGGGGCTGGTAAGCTTTCCTGCTTGACCTTTCGGGCCTTCATGCTTAACCGCCAGACCAACAGGCCAGGCCAACAGGCCAGACCAGCAGCAAGGGGATCAGGCATGAAGGTTCTGTTGATCGGATCGGGTGGACGCGAGCACGCACTCGCCTGGAAGCTGGCGCAATCGTCGCTGATGACGGAATTCTACGCCGCCCCCGGCAATCCCGGCATCGCCGAACATGCGGCACTGGTTGAGCTTGATATCGACGACCACGATGCCGTCATCGCCTTCTGCCGCGAAAAGACGATCGATTTCGTCGTCGTCGGCCCGGAAGCCCCGCTGGTCGCCGGTATTGCCGACGACTTGCGGGCCGCAGGTTTTGCGGTCTTCGGCCCGTCGGCGGGCGCTGCCCAACTCGAAGGCTCCAAAGGTTTCACCAAGGACATCTGCGCGCGGTACAATATCCCTACCGGTGCCTATCAGCGCTTCAACAATGCCCCGAAGGCAAAGGCCTATATCCGTGAGCAGGGTGCCCCTATCGTCGTCAAGGCTGATGGCCTCGCTGCCGGCAAGGGCGTGACCGTCGCCATGACGCTGGACGAGGCACTGGCTGCGGTGGACGATTGCTTCGAGGGTGCCTTCGGCGAGGCCGGGGCCGAAGTCGTCGTCGAAGCCTATCTGGATGGCGAGGAGGCGAGCTTCTTTTGCCTCTGCGACGGGCAGAGCGCTCTGCCGCTCGCGACCGCGCAGGATCACAAGCGCGTCGGTGAAGGCGATACCGGCCCGAACACCGGCGGCATGGGCGCTTATTCGCCAGCACCCGTCATGACAGCCGAGATGACCGAGCGCACGATGAAGGAAATCATCGAGCCGACCATCCGCGGCATGGCCGAAAGCGGCCATGCCTTCAGCGGGGTTTTCTTCGCGGGCCTGATGATCACCGCCAAKGGGCCGGAACTCATCGAATACAATGTCCGCTTCGGCGATCCGGAATGCCAGGTGCTGATGATGCGGCTGAAGAGCGATCTCCTGCCGCTGCTGCTTGCCTGTGCCAACGGCACGCTGGACCAGGTCAAGGCGGAATGGAGCGATGATCCCGCCCTGACCGTCGTCATGGCCTCGAAAGGTTATCCGGGCTCCTATGAGAAGAACACCCCGATCCTCGCACTGCCGGAAGCCGGCGAGGGCGGGAAGGTGTTTCATGCCGGCACATCGCTGAAGGATGGCGCGCTCGTTGCCACCGGCGGCCGCGTCCTGAACGTGACGGCAACGGGCCGCACGGTCGGCGAGGCGAAGGACCGCGCCTATGCCCTGCTGGGCGGGGTGAAATGGGAAAACGGTTTCTGCCGCCGCGATATCGGCTGGCGCGCGGTTGAACGCGAAAAGGCATAGGAAACGGGCAGACAACGGCCTGTTTCGCTAAATTTTTACCCTTTCTTCTGACGGGATGGAAACAAAGCTGCGTTAATCTTGGCTCCTGATGCATCGGACCGAAAAGTGTGAAACGGTTTTCGGACAATCCGATGCTTGAACAAAAACGGAGAGTGGTGGACCGTTTTCCGGCCGCTGCTGTCAAGTGAGACCGGGGTAGCGTTGATGCGTCAGATTTTCCTCAGTGCAGTGTTCCTGCTGGCGGCTGGTTCCGCCATGGCCGCCTCGATCGAAGTGATCGGGCCGAGCAAGCCGAAGGAAGCCGGCAGCATCATCATTGAAACTTGCGGCCATTGCCCGCCGCCTCAGACCGAAGCCTCCAAGAGGGAGTATTCGGTACCGGAGCTGCGCCCCGGCGCTTTCCAGCAGGCCGAAGTCCGTGACATCGACGGCGAGAAGAAGATTTATCGCACCGAAAACTGGATGGGCGGCTCTCCCGTTCTCTTTGTGAGCAAAGCCACCCCAGAACAGATGCTGGCTCTCGCTCCGGTCGTGCCCGCAGAAGGTATCGACAACGAGGCAACGGCGGCCGTGGTCAGCGGCGGTGCGAAACCCATAGCTGCCGGCATGGAACAACCCGTTCCTCTCGACGCTTCCGCCTTCCAGCTCCGTTTCTGACCCGGTTTATCGCATCCACCCGATCAGAGTTTGATCGTTGCACGGACCCACCATGGTGGACTGAAAGTGCCCCTGAAGAGACGCAGGTGTGTTGTTCTCTGTTCAATAAGTATGCGCTAATTTATTTGATTGCAACTATTGATGGTTGCAACCTGTACAAGTCTGCAAGAAGATACCTGTCAATTCTACTAGGCGCGCCGAGTAGAAGTCCTGTGTTTGTTAAAAGATAATTTAATCATTMATTATAATTTTACTTACGGAGGACCGGAGAGTGCATGATTGCGCTAGCTGGGCGCGCGACTCTCGCGCGCAGGTCGGGAGTTGACCGATCCGGGATATTGCTTTTCACCTTTTCCGTGAGGTCAATCATGAAGAAGCTCAAGATTGCCCATCAGCTTTTCGCGCTGGTCGGTGTTTTGATGGCCGCATTTGCAGTCGCAACCTATTTTGAAATCCGTACATCCGAGCAGGCGATCTATGATGAGCGCTTCGATATGCTTCGCACGCAGGTCGAATCGGGCATCTCCGTCCTTAACACCTTCTACGAACGCGAGAAGGCTGGGCAGATGACACATGAGGCTGCCCAAGCCGAAGCCTTCGACATCCTGAAGCGCGTGACCTTCCAGCCATCAGGCTATCTCTTCGGCTTCGACTACAACGTCATCCAGATCTTCCATCCGAGCCCGGTCAATCTCGGCAAGGATATGAGTGGTCAGGTCGACAAGACAGGCGCGAAATTCAGCCAGGCCCTCGTCGACCATGGCAAGGCCGGCGGCGGCCGTACCTACTACTACTGGACCAAGCCCGGTCAGCCGGAAAACCAGGTCTTTCTCAAGGGCGGCTATTCAAAGGCTTTCGAGCCCTGGAAGATTGTCGTCGGCACAGGCGTTTATCTCGATGACCTGCAGGCCAAGGTCAACGAGACGATGTGGAAGGCTCTCACGGCCTGCGCCATCGTCTTCGTCGCCGGCATTGGTGCCGCCTTCTACTTCATCCGMGGCATATCGAAMCCGTTGAAGGACGTGCACAACGCGCTTCAGGCGGTTGCCGACGAGAATGTTTCCCTTGATATCCCGCATACCGGCATGAACAACGAAGTCGGCATGATGGCGAAGGCGACGCAGTCGCTG
>NZ_JBFTNV010000059.1:0-21372 GCF_056397645.1 Rhizobium sp. 05L429
GTTGATCGGCAGCACCTTGCGTGCGACGAGGTGGTGAAGCCGCCGTCGATCGGCGAGGGATAGTTGCTGATAGCATCGGGACATGCCAAAATCTCCAAAGTGAAGCCATTGAAATCATTGGCATGTCGCACTTGGAAATAGAATGTACCCCCCTACAGATGAAAATCGCGTAACAAATATTATGGAACTGCGGGCTAGTAATGTCGGACCAATGCATGCCTAGGCGAGAGCGGTTGTGGAGCGTCCAACTTAGGCAGATACCGTTTGGCGTCATCCGTCGCATCGACTTCAAGACGGTCCCGCCTCACGTCGAATACGAGCTGACCGACTTCGGCAACAGCCTGGCCAAAGTTCTCGCCCCGTTGTGCGAATGGGGAACGCGCCACCGAGGTCGCCATCATCGTCCAAAACCGCCAGCGAGCGTCAGAAGCGGCATAGCCGCGACAAAGCCCTCACGCCGGCAGGAACCGATATGCCGACCCTTTCCGCTCGACATATCCGACCCCTGGATAAGTCCAATGGTATCCGAGCATTCGAAGCTTCTCGTTCGCCGCCTTGTCCAGCAAAGCCGCCCTGTTTTTGAGTGCGATCGCTGGCTCGGTGTCGAAGCCGAAATGCCAGCGCGGATTCTCGAACGACACGACATCGTTCGGGATCACGTCTCCGGCAATGAGGAAGTTCCCATCTGCTGCGAGTTCCAGGGAAATGTGCCCGGGCGTATGGCCGCGGCTGCTTACAACGTTCATGCCGGAAACGATCTCGTCCCCCGGCTTAACCATCGTCATCCGATCCTTGACGGCCAATAAGTCTCGTTGAGCGCCGCGGGCAAAGACGTGCAGCGGCTCCGGCATCTTCGCCTCATATTCCGGATCCGTCCAGAAAGACCACTAGGCCTCGTTGACGTAGTGATAGGCGTTTGGAAATAGCAGCGACCCGTCAGCCTTCGTCGTTCCGCCGGAGTGATCGGGATGGGCGTGGGTGAAAACCACCTTGGTGATCGAAGAAGGATCCACGCCAATCGACACGAGATTGGCGGCAAGCCGTCCGTCGCTCGGATGCCTGTGCAGCGAGAACAGCGGGACTTCGCGGCGTCGCTTCAAGCGGGCCTTATTTGCTTCCCAGCTCCATTATACAAGTCGATAACGGCCGCGCGGGTAAGGGGCCGCGAGATCAGGAACCCTTGGAGGCTATCGCACCCAAGTGCCACCAGCACGTCGCTCTGTTCATCTGTTTCCACCCCTTCAGCCGTTGTCTTAAGACCTTTCGCCCGGGCCATTTTGATCATCGCCTCTATGAGGGGCTTGCTCTCTCCCTGCACTGCATCGATGAACGACTTGTCGATCTTAATCCTGTCKACCATGAGATTCTGCACCCTCGAGAAGGAGGAGTATCCCGTTCCGAAGTCGTCGATGGCGATACGCACACCCGCATTTCGGAGCACAGTAATGTTCCGATCGCTATTTCCTTCTCCACCCAAAGCCAAAGACTCGGTTATTTCTATCTCCAGTCTCTTCGGATCGATGTTCCATTTCGCCAATCTGGACAAGACACGAACAGGATAACCGTCGGAACAGAGCTCCAGCGCCKACGCGTTGATCGCCATAGAGATGGAAGGAAGGTCCGCCATGACACTGCAGGCATCCTCGAGTACGATGGCGCCGACCTCTTGGATAAGGCCGATTTCCTCGGCAATGTGGATGAAGACGTCGGGAGCGATAAAGCCTTCTTCGGGATGCTTCCAGCGGGCAAGCGCTTCCATCGATGACAGGGTCTTGTGCTCCGCCGAATACACCGGCTGGAAAAACGCCTCGATTTGAGACCTCTTTTCGAGCGCCAGCCGAAGGTCGTGTTCAAGCTTCCGACGCCTGCGCAGCAACTCGTCCATATGGCCGCCGAAGATCGCGAAAGTGTTTCGACCCGCAGCCTTAGCGTGATAGAGAGCTATGTCAGCCTGACGGGTGAGTTCCGACGGATCCGCTGGGCCGGCAGCAACCGCAGCTCCGACACTCGCACCAATGACAATATGGGCGCCATCTATCTCGAAAGGCTCCCGCAGGCGCTGCACGATCTGTGCGCAAGCGGCGGCCACCTGATCGTCGGCTTGCTCGAGCAGGACGGTGAATTCGTCACCCCCGATGCGGCCGATCAGCGCCCCTGGCATGATCTCATTCATCCGCTGAGCCACGAGTGAGATGAGCTTGTCTCCCGTCGCGTGCCCGAAAGTATCATTGACTGCTTTGAACCGATCGAGATCGATGAACAGCACGCAGTGGCTCTGGTTCTGGGAAGCCGCCCCGAGCCGGGCTGCAAGTCCGTTGCTGAAATGAACGCGGTTGGAAAGGCCCGTCAGCGGGTCGCGCGAAGCGAGATGCTGGAGCTCCTCACGACTTGAGGCGAGCCGAACTGAACGTCTCCAGATCGCATGCCCACACACGCTCGCCGCGAGGAAAATGGCAAAGGCTGCGATGCCGACCGCCGGCAGGGTCGCTTTCATCACGCTCGCGCCGGGACGAAATGGGCGCCACGTGAAGTAGCCAATCGCCGCCCCTGAACGAGCCGTTAAGGGAACAAATGATTGCTCAGCGTCCGTCGGGATGTCGTCCGCGAACTGCATATCAGTAAACTGGTATTCCTTTCCGATCTCGGATACGAAACTTTCGTCGAGGAACCTCACAGCCACATGGAGATTTTGCTCGCCCGGCTGTTGCTCGATATCCCCGGTGTCCGAGACGATTGGCTTGGCGCTCACAATCGCCGGCCGTCGCCCAACGTATGCAAGATCGCTTTCGCCGATTGAGAGCACCCGGTCCGTCACCCCTTCGGTGTCGCTGGCAGCAAGTCGTTTCTGCAGTCCATCCGCCAGCGGCATATAAGCGAGGCGCAGATCATCTGACGACAGTGAATTCGAGGGCGCTATAAACTCGTAGATCGGGCTATGGTCGGCGGAAAGGACGATGGCCGCGTCATGCCCAAAATAGGTATGCATCCAGTCGCCGAGGTTTGATTGAAGCCAACCCAGATCTCGCGCACTGGTTTTCCGAACGGCGTCGTCCCAGACTGTCGCGCTCTCCTGATCATGAGCGACGCTGACCTGCATCTTGGAAACGATCAGCCTGACGAGATCCTGCTGACGAGCCTGCGCGACTATATCTGTGTTTGCTGCGGCCCAATGGAGGGTAATTAAAAGAACGCACCCTATGATTAGTGACGTAGCCGCCGGGAGAATCCATTTCAAAACCCATTGCCACCGCGCCTGCTTATTCATCTGCACTACGTCCTTTTATGTTCGCAGAGGGTAAAACAGGGAACGTTAAAACACGCGGAAGGGGATTGGTTAGCAACTCCTTTCAGTTTCGTTCACTGCGGCTTAACGGTTGGCGGATAAGGGTTGGGATGAACAGTCCCACCGTAAGCTACAAGAACGACGGCTTTCCACCGCAGACCACGTCGCTCGGACACCTCGCCCCGCCGCTGTTGTTTTTCTAGTCGCGCCAGCACACGCGTGATGCAGCTTCCAGGTCTCGGAACATGTTGATGCCCGAGGCAACGGGCGTGCCGCTGTCAAAACCGAACCTCTTCGGCGTGGCTCTCCACGACGAACCCATGATCGCACTTGGTGCGTGTGGTGACGGGTTGCCCCCTCACCTCCAACCAGTTCTGGAGTTGACCGATCTACCAGTCTGGTGCGCGCTCCACCAGCATTTGCTCCGGGCTTGCCGCGATCGGGCATCGGATCCAAAAGCAGGCTAGGCTTCGCGTTGATCGCGCTTTCTGCGAACCCCGCCCTTGAGCAGTCGGTCGTCGGCGAGAACGGGTTTGGTGCGGCTCGGCCGATCATCTGTGGATTATTTTAGAGATCTCTAATGAATGGTTGTCGTCAAGTGTCAGGGTGGTACCATTCATTCGCTCCCCTTTACGGGGTGCTGACCTGATGACACTCCAACTGCCCCGCTTCTGCGGGGCTTTTGTTACCGTTCAATCGGTCGCTTTCATCCCATCCATATCATCCGGAAGGATTTGCATTTGCGAGGCATGGGCGGCCTCCACGAAAGCCCGGCGTGCAATCTCCGGATCGAGCACTCGATTGAAGTCCGTTACGGATAGATCAGCGACATTGAGGGGTCGAAACACGATGCTGCCACGTTTAGCTCTGCGTTAACGATGTGATGGCAGCTGTCGTGCCAGGAAAGACGCGAGGTGATGTGCAGATCACAGGACGCTCGCTGCCGGTTTCGTGGGGTTAGGCGAGCAGGAAGGGCTATGCCGGCATGACGGGAATTTTGAAGTGCGGCGCTCGACGAAGCTGGAGCGGCATCATCTGGTTCTTTCGCGGCCTATGGGGCCTGATCAAGGGCTCATTCGCCCTGTTGTGGCGACCACATAGCCAGACGCTGCCGATCTCGCTCTGGAATGAGCAGAAGAAGTTGCAGGCGGCTGCCATCGATCGTGTATCAACCGCATGTTTAACGGCGGGAGCACTTGGTCCGACGATCGCGGAGATTTTCCGTGTGACCGCTGCATCCAACCCTTCGCAGCCGCCAGGCCCATATTGAACTTCCTACGACAGGCTTCTTCATCTGGATTTGCGGGAATTGTGCTACATATGCTGGCAAGATTATTGCTGTCTTTTATGAAGGATACAGCGAATGAGCATGGCGAACTTTACCGAGATCTACACGAGCACCGGTGCGATCGTTCTTGCTATCGCCGTCATCGCTTTCATCGGCACAGCTGTTGTTCACAAGCTAAACCACTGAATCCGAAGCAGGATTTAACCAAACTGCTTTCGACGCTCGGCCGACTTCTTTTCGCCGGCGGGGTTACCGCATAGGATCTACAGGGTGTTTGTGACGCGGCCTTACTGCCACATGCGTTGACGATCGGAAGCGATAAGCGTACTCGACCCGGCGCCGCGCTCAGCCCTGACGAGGTGGCGACGTGGAGGCTCGGCCAGCACGAGGGATCGGGCCTCTGCCTTCGTCCTTTTTGCGAAATCTCCAACATTTTACGGATATCTTTTGGCCGCCCGCTGCCTCAGTCTAGCGATGCGCCGAGCATGGCCGGTTACTACTGCGTAGGCATCGCGCGTCGGCCAGCATAACGTGGAAAATAGTGCTGGCCGAAAGCGCTGCGTCATCAAAGGAAGTTTAAACTACCTCTGGATCGAGAGCTGGGCGTCCCGTGCTATGCAGGCTATCTCGATTGCCTCTTCCGGAATGAGGAGCAATTTGCATGTCGGACGGAAATCAAGGACCTGGCTGGTGGTTCACCTGGGTCGGACACCACAACACCAACGTCGGCATGGCCCGCTTTCTGGCGTTGCCCATCGCGTTCATCATCGTTTTCGGCTTGCTCATGGGGTCTGTTTTCCCATGAGCAGGCCAACTGACCCACCACCGTCACATGCTTGATGGGTGGAAGTGCACGGCAGCTCGCTGGCAAGGCGATCGTTCCGGAATGCAAGACCGATGGCTCGCCCTTGACCCTCGCCATCCGTGGCACACATAGGTTCGAGCAAAGGGGCAGCTCACCAAGCGGAAGGCTTAGGGCGCACGKGTAGGGAAAAGTTTTGCGCCGAGTGTCACTCCAGATTCACCTATGGTCGCTGTCTGTCGTCATGCGCTTGGTGCTGCGATTGATCCCGGAGAACCACCGTGCGTTGGTTGCGCATTCCGAATTGCTCTTCGCATCGCAGCTTGACGAGGATGGCAGGTGACGTTGCGAAAACTCCCCCGTGGGGTGATGGGTAGCGGCTCTTGATGGTCTACTTGGTGACTCTCGCAAGATGCACTAGTTGCGCCGCCTGAATGGTCTGGAAGACTTCCAAAGATGCTCCGCCTCGACAGTCGATTTGCCTGCGTTTCTGAGGCGCTGGATGAGTAGGCGCTGCTGCTCGATGATAATCTCACCGCGGAGCACGTGGCATCCGACCAAGTTCAGTTTCAACAGGGCCGCCCATCGAGACACGATACCCCTCACTGCATGAGTGCGCAAAGGAAGCCAAACCCAAACTACCTCCTGTACAGGCGCGGGAGTGCGGCGCGCTGCCCGGACGCTCCTACTATTTTGATTTGCCGGCCGTATCGAGCGCACTAGTTCTGCATATCGGAGAACAGCGAGAGGGGACCACGATGAGTCAGGAGGATGGAGAGTTTCTTCCACCTTCGTGGGACGTGCCCGTGTATGTCAGGATCGGTTGTGGCGTGACCGAGACAATTCGCGGTCCCGAAGAGGCATTGGATTTTCTCTTGAACAGGTGGCCTTCCGAGCGTGGGAAGTACCATGGGCTGGCAAAGCTTGCGTGCGCGGGAGCTCTTGTAAATTTGGGCTCTCCCGAAGTAGCCAGAGAGGCGTTCAATGCCTCTGCAATCGAGGTGAATATTTTGGCCTAGAGGCCTGAGCGTACCTCCTCCTTTAGGGGTGCTGGGGTTGCCGCTAGGGCACCCTACAACATGTGATGAGCGTGGTGGGGTGCTGGCAATGATGGGCAGTGGCTTCGATGAATCCATTTGCTATCGTCCACTATAGAGCGCAGGTTGAAATTCTCGGCAGCCGTTGAACGGGCGCTGCCGATTGAGGCCCGTGAGCTTCGCCCCGACTGGAAGGAGGACAACATGTCTTCCGAAATCAACATCGCCAATCTGAAAAGCAAAGACCTGAAGATGCTTCAGGAAGTTCTCGGGAGCTGCGGCTACAAGGGCAAAATATCGGCGAACCCGGAGGGGGAGTTCATCGTTGCAGCCAGGCTGATTATCAAGCTTTTCCACCAGGGTCTGAGAGAGCCGGTCCAACTTGCTAACGCTCTGCGCAGAAACTTCGGTAGCTCGCAGAAGGGAGCGAACGTCATAAATTTTTCGGGTCCGCATCGAGACGCCGCGCCGGGAGTAACGCCGCCGGGGCGTCGCGTTCACTGACAGACGCCTCAATCGACTACGACAGGCAGCTATGAGCGGCGAAGCAATCAACTCTGAACATACGATTGGCTGCCATCCCACCACATCCTGTACGGGCGATGGGGGCTGGTCTCTTGCTGCTGGTGATCGACCTCTCACGTTGCTGATTGCAGCGGTGCCCGGCCAAGCCATTGCTCCGCGTCTAGGATTCGTCATTGGCAATCGGTGGGGACTGCTGACCAAGGGAATAAGTCGGAGAGAAGAGTTTATGGAACTGACTCGCGATCCACGCTTATCTCAGTGCACAAAACAATGTGAGGGGACATGGCAGAACGAATCCGGTCCGTCTTAGTCGTTGAGGACGAGTTTTTTATTGCATACCAACTCCAAGACGCCTTGGAGGCCGGAGGATTTCGGGTGCTTGGCCCAGTTGCATCGGTGTGGGATGCGATTGATCTAATCGACAGCGAGCGGCCCGATACTGCGGTGTTAGATGTCAATCTGGGCCAGGAGAACGTTGCACCAGTTGCATTCCATCTAAAGACGCTCGGGGTGCCCGCTTCAGCGCGGCAAAGGCACGAACTCGCGTGGACTCCCCTTCTGGGCGATGCTTTGAATCTCGGGAAGCCAACTGATCCCCAACGTCTCGTCGATGCGATCCGGTCCCTGTAGGTCAGGACGGGCATCCGACGTGCTATCATATCCTGTGAGTGCATTAGGGTGATGGCGCGTGTGCGGCCGACCCTCGTGGCACCCGAAGATGCTGCGATGCACTTAATTTTCTTATTTGCCTGCCGAAGAGGCTGCGCTAAAATTTCCTCCCGCCAGACAGCAAATGGGGGAAACAAATGAGCCAGGAGAAAGGCGATATCCAACTGTGCATCTGGGACGTGCCCGTCTACGTCAGGATCGGCAGCGGAATGACTGAGACGATTGACGGCCCTGTGGAAGCTTTGACCTATCTTAGTACGAGATGGCCCGCCGAACGCGGCCGGCATTACGAGCAGGCAAGCGTTTTGTGCGATGCTGCCGTGCAAAGATATGGCTCGCTCCTGGCAGCCAGGGAGGCGTTTGTGGCCGCTGCAATCGAGGCGCATGTTTTGGCTTAGGGTCATGGTCGCCCCTCGGTCGCCGCAGTGAAGACAGGCAACAGCGCATCGATGTCATAGACACCGCAAGCACCAGCGGCACCGAGAATTTCTCTGGCGATAGTTTCCGCGCCCATGAACGCATAATAGTGCCGGCTGCGATGGCCATGCCGATGCCAATGCCGGGCTCTTCGGACCCACATTTCCTTGGCTGCTTCTCCAATGGAAAGTTTGTGGTAGACGGCCGGCAATTCGACACTCTGTCGCAGGCAGCAAGCGCGCTGGCTTTGACCCGAAGGGGCAGATCTCCTAATTTAAACGGAAGGGCTTACTGGCATGCCTGCTTCCCTGGATCGGACGTCCAGTGCTATAGCCGGCAGGCCGATCGCCTTGTCATCCCCGGTAAGTGAGGACGGCGCTGAGGGACCAGCTCGCGCGTGAAGTCGGCGATATCGAAATCGGAGACACCGGCAAGGGCGAAGGAAGGCATTGACGATAAGTCCGCTATGACAATTTTTTCATGATACATGGCTTGCGAAGCAACGCGTCAAATGCGTTTTAGGGCCGTTGCCGTATAATGCAGGTGGCCGGGTCGCTTTATTCGGTTCCGCGGCAACAGATCAATCATATCACACTGTCGTTTTCAGGCACTCCGCCGCCGGTGACCGCCTTTTCCACAAAGGGTTAAGCTCGGTCGTAGGTGAATGACGTCAACAGCGTGGTCACGAAATTGCTCGCCCTCTCCTTGACGAGCACTTCCGTCCATTCATCCGTACCCCGCAGCCTAAGGTCCGTGTAGATGCTATCGACAGCTGCTTCTTCGATGCGCTTGATATGCGCGTTGAAGGTAGCTTCGCCGCCGGCATGGTACATGTCACGGATGACCATGCGCAGAATTTCCTGGATCGCGATCTGCCAGGACGTGTTGATCGACTGCAGTTCGTTCGTATCCGGTGCCATGGAGGCTCCTATGTTGTAAGTGAAACTGAGCATGACGTCGTCACGCTGGGGGATCGGGAGGCGCCGACAACTGATGTCGGCGCGGACGCCGGAGGCTAGCTAGCCCTGTCTTGCCTTGCGGTTGGCGTAACGCCGGTCGCGCTCGGCCTTTCGCGCCGCCTCATCTTCGATCACGCGTGCTATACGGGCCTTTTCGGCGGCCTCGCGAGCTCCCGTTTTGGCCAATGCCTCGGCCTCCGCGGCGGCTCGCTGTTCCGCCGCCTGGGYCTCAACGCGCACACGCTCCTCCCACTTCAGTAGCTCGCGTTCAACGCGTCGTTCCTCTCGGGCCGCCACAATTGCGGTGCGTTCTGATTGCCTTGCCATTTTAGCTGGCTCGGCCACAATCTTTGCTGCACGGTAAGCGTTTAGGAGAGAAATCTTGGCGTCTGCGGATGCGGCTCGTCGGTCAGAAAGGTCGTTATTTCTGGCGTTTTTCAAATCTTTATCCTGATAATTGGTTGGGGCAGCGATCAGCGCGTCTTAGGCCGTTTGGCAAGCAGGGCAGAAGTTGCCGAGGTTCGGTCGGCCAGTTCCTTCGCCAAACGAGCCTCTCGCAGCCTGACCGTCTTGGCCTCCCGGCGCTCGGCCTCGGATTCAAGTTCTTCAACTGCGTTATTCTTCGCAAAGAACTGCGTCTGGACATTGCCGAATGCGATTTCAGCCCGTTGGCGGGATTTGCTATATGTTTCAGTCATTGAAACTCCTGACGGCTTGACCGACGCTCCGGAACGAAAAAAGCCAGGCAAGATGCCTGGCTTAAGGTGATTTACGCTCCCGGCAGTGCCAGTACATCCGTGGTCAAAGGGAAGCAGATATCACTTAAGCGGACTGCAGATTGCAGGCCGACATTTTGCCCGACTTCATGTCGCGCTCGAGTTCGAAGCCGATCTTCTGGCCTTCGACAAGTTCGCGCATGCCAGCGCGTTCGACAGCCGAGATGTGAACGAAGGCGTCAGCGCCGCCGTTGTCAGGCTGGATAAAGCCGAAGCCCTTGGTGGAATTGAACCATTTTACTGTGCCTGTGGTCATGATGAACCCTTTCAAAGCATAGAGTGCAGGACCGCGGAAGCCACGCTTCGCGGACGGTGGAAACGACTATTTTGAAAGGAAGTTCGTTTAGAGCGCGGTGCCAATCGCGCGGTAGACAAAGCTCGGCAAGCAAAAGATCGATAAACCATCAATAGCGACGTGGGCCAAGAAGTCAACCGATAGTTTCGGCTGCACAGGTTTCGCCCGTCTTTACCACCTGTCTTCTCCATCTACCGGGCAGCGTCTTTGAGCTTCGGTCTAAGCCACGAATGCGCGGGGTCGTGTCCGAGATGTTCAGTGACGCCTGGATGGCATTTGCTTATACACCGTGGTTGTCCGCGCCAAGGAGCCCTCCGGGTGCCACATCGAAAACGGGGGTAGTGGTTCCTATCCGCTAAAACTGGACGGGGGCGTTTCCGCGTGGTTACAGAAATAGTTCCTGCGTCGGACAGGTCTTCCAAAACACCGGGGCGAAATCACAGAGCGGCTCCCATTGTACTGGTTGTCCCAGGCGCGCCCACCCCGCGCTGCCGCCGATGCAGGTCTCTGGCTTTCTCCCGGGACATCGTGCTGTGCGAACTACCGCATCGACCGTGATACCGAGATCGACATGTCCGGCACGATGGACAGATTGGAGCCTGACAGATGCGTCGGCGAAGGGTGGTCGGATTGCAAGATAATCCTCATCTCCGGACGTCAAAACCCGACGTGGACAAGTTGCACAGAAGTGCCTTCTTAAAACGGGAGCCGAGACCGCGTTGTTCAAATACTCGAGGGACTGGGCGTGGCCGCAGCGTCGTCCGACCTTAGCGACCCGATTTCTGGCGGAACAATTAGCCTGGTTTGAGGTTGGGCTTCAGCTGCGAGAAGTTAAAACGCAGCCCGAAAAAGGTTTGCGCGATGCCAGAGGCGAACCGCCGAAGGATCAGGTGTAGGAGGTTTCCATGGCACGATCCGAAGACGCGTCACCGCACCACGCTGCGGACCAGGGCGGATCCTTGCGGGCACCGATCAACCCTCGCGTAATTGCAGTCTTGTGGAGCTTCTGCGTCGGCGTCGCGGCTCTCGTCATCGTCGGCGCGGTGGCCTCCCATGTCATCTGATCCCGGCTCCCATGACTTCCGTTCAGGCGCAGTTTCAACCGAACACCAGGACAAGCGCTACGTCGTGATGGAGGAACAGGCCGGGACGTGGCAGATCATAGACTCGGCGACCGGGCTTCCGGCCGCGACGGACGGCAAGGAGTTCGTTCAGCTCGCGGCGAGCGATGCGAAGGATATCGCGGACGAATTGAACCGCTGCGACGCCGAGGGAAGTGAAAGTCCCCTACTGTAATGGCTTCATACGCACGACAAGAACACTTTCGGTGAGTGGAACAAAGGCGTAGCGCCGAGGTTAGCGATACATACTCCTCCATGACAAGCGTACCCGACACGGGGGTGATCCGCGGTCTGAAAGACAACCACATGAACCGATACCTTACGCAGTCCTTGGCAATTGCAATTACCTCGCTCACCCTTCTCTCTTCCGGCGCCGCACATGCCGACGAGGCCCCTTTCCTGAAATCGCTTGCTGGTAACTGGAGCGGAAAGGGCACTGTCAAGGTTCGCGTCAACGCGCCGACGATCAATGTCACCTGCCGCTTCAAATCGGATACTTCCGCCGCCTCGCTCGCCCTCGGCGGTAAGTGCACGAGCCTCGCCATCTTCTCCCGTGCGATCTCCGCAGACCTCAAGGCAAACGGCAGCAGGTACTCCGGCTCCTATGTCGGAGCGGGCACCGGCACCGCCGGCCTGCGCGGGCAACGTGCAGGCGACACCATCAACCTGGGCATCACCTGGGCGAAGGATGTGAACGGCGATCGCAAAGCTCAGATGACGATCGAGAAGGTCGGAGCGTCCGGCATGCGTCTCACGACCATCGACACGGATCCGAAGACAGGCAAGCCCGTCGTCACCAGCCGGATCGACCTGCGACGAAGCTGATCTTCGGCGAACTTGTCTAATGCCGCAGGATTTCAAATATCACTAGTTCGAAGGAGCCATACATGGCCAAGATGGAACAAGTTCAAGTCGACGACATTGAAAAGAAGATGGCAAAGCTCAGGGTCGCCCTGCCGGTTTGGGGAACGGAGGCCAACGATCTCGAAGAGCTCGCCCGCAACGCCGAGCGGGCTGCACTTCAGATGGATGAACGGACGTTGCAACGGATGCGCGGGCTGCTGCAGACCGCGGCAGGATGGCATGACACCCTCCTCTACTGGGAGGAGCAGGAGGCCGCACCGGCCCTGAGCGCCGACATCCGCGTTCTCCGAGCATCGCTTGACGCGATGCGTGCGGAGGTGGCGGCAGCTGCGGCCTTGTTCCCGCAGCAGCAGACTTGAGGCGATGTCGCAATACCGAACGTGACCAAGAAGACCCATTCAACCAGAGGAACACGCGATGCAGCAGTCCAATGAAGAGCAACTTCGAGCTCGTGCATATGCCATATGGGAGCGCGAGGGGTGCCCCGCCGGTAAGGAACAAGAACATTGGGATCTGGCCGTGAAGGAAATGAGCGGGCAAGCCGCACCCAAACTCGGCCCCGGCCCTTGGCGTACGCCGCAGGAACTGGGGCCACAATCGACCGAGCCAACCAGCGAACCTCCATCGGAACAACAGCCTAAGGGAGCGGTGGACGGGACAGGAAAACCACGTAGAAACAGGTCATGATTTGACGCAGAGCGGTTTGGCAAAATGCGCGCGGCCGCGGACGCGATCCCTACCACGTGATCGTCAATGGCCGGGCCATCTTCGAGGATCCGGAGATGGGCTGAGCGAGGGAGCTGGCGAGCGGAAATACCATGCTGCGGCCGCGGTGCGCGCACCTGCTGCACGACGGCAGCCAACAAACGCCAATCCGGATGCACAAAAGCCTGGGCTCTGCCGGGTGGATGCTGAGCGAGAAAGATGGCCAGGGTGAGTAACTGGATCTGCTGTGGGGACAGTTTTTCATCGCGCCGCCGGTTCTGTTCACACTGGTGCTGCGAGCGGCCAGCTAATCCGAGAAAGCCCCGGACGGCTTGTTATCCCTGGCCGGCCATCCGCGACTGGCGCCAGCAATCGCGGCTATGTTCGCCGATCCAGTGCATCCTTGGAAGCTGCCCGGCCTTGCAGATTTGTGCGGCATGTCGCCCGCCAAGTTTATGCGGCAGTTTCAGGACAAGTCAGGTCGCTCTGCCCCCGATGTGTTGACCGATCTCCGCACCTGCTACGCGATTGATCGGCGCCCGTGAGGCTTGTACTTCAGCGAAAGTGCGTCAAAGCCGCAGCGCGATACAAGCCGGGATCAACGACGCAGCAACAATCTATACTGCTGCCATCCTATCTGAGGGGATTTGAATAAGTCTCGACTTTGAAAAAATTGCATTGCACCGATGGTCGGCTTTTAGATGAATAATTTATTTTCTCTAGCCGGGAAGCGGAAGAACTGTGCTATTCTCAGCAGTTGTTTCAAAAAAAGGATTTTGACCGCGGCAGGCAATGCAGGGATGCCCCGCAAGAGCGCACATCACGTGTTCGTGGAGTTGAAACGCCTCGTGGTCATGGCCGCGAGAACAGCATCATCGGCCAGGCGCGATGACGACAACGATTGGTAAGAAAGATGCAATCAGCGCGATACAAGAAAAAGGACCTGAGGTTTGCAAGGCACCGCGCCATGAAGGCAGAGCAGCGGGTCACTAGGCAGGAAATAATCTTAAGCAGGCTCCGCCTCATCGGCGGACCGCTAGCTGTGGAGCATTCGCTGCTGGGCAGGCTCTATGATCGCAAGAGGCGGGCCATGTACCGGCTGAAGCGGATGGAAGACTTCTTTGATGTGAATGCGCAATGATATCGGGATATTAATTCGATTGGCGACTTTGTCGCGGGGTCGCGAAGGCGGCCGGTGTATCCGGCGGGAGACTATCATGTCGACCGGGAATGATACTGAATTGGCTGGTGCTGAGATTGGCGACGCGGCCATCGAATCCGATGCGAACAAATACCTCGGCAAAGCTCTCGAGCTCCTAACCGAGCGCGAACGGGGAGTCTTCCGGCGCCTCATCTCCCGGCACGCGATTGCCCACGACTCCAATCAGTCCTTCGATGCAAAGCTGACACCGCCGCAGCGGCTGGCCGACAAGGTGGCGGAATTCGGCGGTTCGTGGACCTTCATCATTCTTTTCGGGATCGTCCTCGCGGTATGGGTCGCCGGCAATCTGCTGGCCGCAACGGGCGCCTTCGATCCTTATCCCTTCATATTCCTCAATCTCATCCTTTCCATGCTGGCAGCCTTGCAGGCGCCGGTCATCATGATGAGCCAGAATAGGCATAGCGCCAAAGACCGGATGGATGCCGCACACGACTACGAGGTCAATTTGAAGGCTGAGATCGAAATCATGGCGCTGCATGACAAGCTCGACGAGCTCAGAAATACCGATCTGAAATCGCTCGTCGCCCAGCAGCAGGAGACGTTCGCGCTTCTGACGAAATTGATGCTTGGCCCGCCGGATCAGCAGCGACTGAACATCTCAGGCATCGGAGGCTAGCATGCAACTGCGGGAGATGAGCGATAATGCCTGCATCGAATTCCTGGCCAACCACACCTTCGGCCATCTCGCATGCAGCGGTGAGCAGTATCCCTATATCGTTCCCATTCACTACGCCTATGAAGGACGCCGGCTGTTCATGTTTTCCATGCCTGGCCTGAAGATCGACCGTCTCAGAGCAAACCCCCTGGCCAGTTTCCACGCCGAAGAGCTCGGCCAGGACAGACAGTGGAAAAGCGTCCTCGTTCAGGGTCGTTTCGAGGAGCTGACGGATACGCCCGCGCGCCGCGACGAACGCATCCATGCATGGTCACTCCTGGAAAAGCGTGCCTTCTGGTGGGAGCCAGGATCTTTCAATTTTGGCGTCGATACGGAGGAGCCTCTGGGCGGGCCGACGTTCTTCAGCCTTTCGATCGAGCTGCTTTCAGGGCGGCAGACGATCTGACGGTCGTGCACGGCGCGCTTTACGTGCGCCTCGCACAAAGCGCAGTGAACGTGCGCCCGGACGGTGCAGTCATATGTCCGGCCTGTGAGCGCGGTCATTGACCGCTGGCCACGATGAGATCCGGGCAATGTCGATCGCCTAATCAGTTTTGCGCGCTCAAAGGCGCAGTGAGTCCGACGGTCTGATCGACATAGAGGTACTGCCCCTCGGGTTCATCACGCTTTCGTACCTTGCCGCTTTATCCCGACGTAGAGACGCCGGGAATTCCGTTCTTACGCCTTTGCCATCGCTGGCGCTTGGAATGTGCCGCCCTTGAGCAGGATCGCCCATATTATGCGTGCCATCTTGTTGGCCAAGGCCACGGCTGCAACTTTGTCGGGGCGTCTCGCCAGGATTGATACGAGCCAACCGGGCAGCTTTGAACCCTCTGCAAGCCTGTTTCAGGATCGATGTGTCACCGACAATCAGTAGAGTCCGTAACGGCTTGTTGCCACGCTTAGAGATCTTGCCAAGCCGCTCCTTCCCTCCGCTGGAGTTCGCTATTGGCGTGAGGCCGATCCACGCGGCGAAATCCCGCCCTTTTCGAAAGAAAGCCGGATCCTGAACCGCGGCTCGAACAGGCGCTGCAATAATAGGGCCGACGCGGGGATGGTGGTTAAACGACGAGCGGCATCATCGACTTTCACTGCTGCGACAATCTTACTGTCAAGCACTTCAACCCTTTCTGTCAGTCTTTCGATCTGATCGGCCATCTCCAAAAGCGCAGCTCTGGCCGAGTTTGGCAGACGACCGTCACGATCGTCGCGCAAAATGGCAACGAGCTTTGCAATACTGGTCATGCCGGTCACGGAGATGATTCGGAGCTCGGCCATGTGAGCACGCATCGCATTCGCCGTCTGGCTTCGCTGACGCAGGAGGAACTCTAGGGTCTTCAAAACCATCCCGGCAGCTTGCTCGGCCGGTGAGGACGGTGGCGCGGTCATGACCAATCCCACGAGTGCGAGTGCCGGCTTTTAGGCAACCGCGAACCACATTGGTCGACTGAGGCGCATCCTTCCATTGTGCAGATTGCCGCTTTTCCACGTGGACGGGTGAAGAGTCGAGGAAGGCTTCCTGAAAGCAAAATCCGCACCTTTCGAATACGGCTTCTCCCGCCTGAGAAGTCGGGGCATCCGATGTCATTCTTGCCCCGGCTAGACCAGTTTGGCAGGGGTTTCGTCGCTCTCGGATGCTCTTCGCTCTGCAAGCAACGAGTCCAAAGCCTGATGTTCCGGACCAAACGGCCGCTGATTCAAAAATGAATTCACAGGGATTGTGGTTTCATGGCCACCTGACGAGGGGTTTCCGCGGTGAACGACTACCTCTCTGTTGGTGGCAGCGTCGACGCCAAGAAACCACTGATCGCCATTCGTGCTTGAAGCAAACTCTCTGAGATTTTCCACGTTAAATCCTCCTTCTGAAGGTAGAAGTAGCGCCTGGATCGGGAATTGCGATGAAATAGTCCTTCTGACGCTGGTGACTATCGAACCGGCAAGAAGACGACTGCGAGAATAAGTGCATTTGAACACACAAGCCTGCCCGCTTTCTGCCCATCGGAATATTCAGTTTGCCAGCCGTATTGATGGGGCGCATGGTAGGTCTTCAGTAGCTGTTTCTCAGGGGGCTACTGCGTGGAGGTGATTGTTGCCTTCGCCCCAAATTGTACGAGGGCAGCATGTCTTCCAATCTCAACATGTCTGTGCGGACCTCTGACCTGGTTGTATTGCAAGGTGTCCTTGACGCAGGATACGACTGCACAAGTAGCCTCGCAGATCCGAAGTATTACAACATTGCCGTCAAACTGCTATTCAGGCTTTATCATGATGGAATGACCTCGCCGGCCGCCCTTTCCCTCGAACTCAGCCGGCACTTTGGAAATACAACACCGTCCTCGAAATCATCCGCGGAGTTCGAAAAAATCGCAGACGGATACTGGGGATCGGTTCACCACGGTTCGTTCCGCGGCCTGCGGCTCAACACCGGACGTTGCCGCCCGAGCCCGCCGCGCTGATAACGATCGTCTTCGATCTTTCCTGATGAAGGCGTAGACTGCGCGCCGATCGAGGTTGGGGAGAGCTGTTGGTCGCGACGCCTGGCAAGCTTCAGGTAATCAATTCAGTTTGACGAGGGCCAGAAGGTCCTGGCCGATGTTCTGGAACTTCTCGCCGCGCGCGCGTTCAGATGCGCTTCGGCAATTGTACGATCTGGAATAGGAAATGCCATTTTGTGCGGGAACCTTTCGATCCTTCAGAAGTATATTGCTTCGAGACGTCCCGGTGGAACTCCAGTCCACAATCTGGACGGCTCGTCCCAACTTCCCACCTGGCCCGCTTTGGCGGGCTTCTTTTTTGACTTTCGGACAGAGGGATCTGCCATTGGTCACCGTTGCCTGAGAGGCTGCGAAATTACGAGGAGCGGCGAAAGGCTTCCGCCTCTGGAACCTTCTCTGGCTCTGCTTGTTGCATCGCCATGAGCGATGCTGAGAAAAATCCGGCAAAGGCATGATCAAATTCGTGCTGACTATCTTCGTCATCGCGATGATCATCGTTCTACCCGGCTTCGTTAGGCCTCGAAAAGCTTGGCCGTTTCACCGGTGATGAGAGGAGGCCTCGATGAGATATACGTTTATGAAATCCACACGGACAACAAGCGCAACCGTCTACGCAACGTCTCTTGATGAACATGGTTCTAAAACTGTCGGCCGACGCGCCGGCCAATTGGCGCAAAACATTCGGCGAGGCCTGGAAGCCGAGGTCCCTTGCGATGGGCAGAAAAGCCGTCATCGAGGACAACACACTCACCTCGACCTGCATGACATACGAGCTCCAGGGGCAGATCAACCAGTTGAACGAGGTGATATCCGCGACCACGAGCCCGGCCGTCATATCGCCGAGCAGGTTGCGGCTTCCCAGGATGCCGAACTGAAAACCTTAAGGGAAGCCTGCGGTACGATTGATCGTTCCCGGATACGGTGCGCGCCCAGGTCCCTTTCGGGCGGCATAGCTCTTCATGGTACGTGCTAGGGAGTGGGTTGTGAGCGGAACTGAACTTTCGAAGACAGACAAAGCGGCGATCGCAGCAATTTACCGGCTCCCCGAGGGAGAGCTTCGCAGCAAGTTGTCGGGCCGAACGATATTGATCCTCATAGGAGTCGCCGTCATTCTCCGGCTCGGCCAGGAGATATTCGTGCCGCTTGCACTGTCACTGCTCCTGGCCTTTGCGCTTGCACCGATCGTCTCGTTCCTTCGCAAGCGCTCAGTGCCAAAGATCGCGGCCGTGCTTCTCGCCGTCGTATCGGCCTTCTGTGCAATCGCCGTCTTCAGCATCGTCGTAGCGACGCAGGTGACGAACCTCGCGGAGAATATCCCGACCTATCAGAGAAACCTCGTCGACAAGGTCCATTCGCTGGCTCAGGCGGGCGCCGGCAACGGTATACTGGACCATCTCAGCAAGGCCGTAGAACGCGTCGGAGCCGAAATTCAGACTCGCGCCGTTGAAAGTCAGGCGCCACCGACGGGCCAGGCGCCAACGATCCAGAAGCCAATGCCAGTCGAGATCGTGACTCGCTCCGATCCAATCCAGACAATGGGCAATCTGCTTCTGCCTCTCATCAGCCCGTTTGCCACGGCTGGTCTTGTCGTTGTGCTGGTGATCTTCATGCTCCTCGAGCGCGAAGACCTCCGCGACCGGTTCATCAGACTGGTCGGCCTGGGAGACCTACACCGAACCACCGCCGCGCTCCAGGACGCTGGCAGGCGGGTGGGAAAATACCTGCTCATGCAATTGGTGGTGAATACACTATACGCCGTTCCGATCACTATAGGTCTATGGACGCTTGGAATCCCCAATGCCATTCTGTGGGGGTTGCTGACGCTTGTTCTACGCTTCGTGCCCTACATAGGCGCGATTGTAGGGATGATCCTTCCGCTGTTTCTGGCCCTTGCCATCGCGCCTGGTTGGTCGCTCGTTGTCTGGGTCGGCGCGCTCTATCTGACGACCGAACTCGTCAGCAACAACGTCCTGGAGCCGTGGCTCTATGGGACGCATACCGGGCTGTCGCCATTGGCGATCATCATCTCGGCGATCTTCTGGTCGTGGCTTTGGGGGCCGCTCGGTCTCATGCTCTCGACGCCCTTGACGGTCTGCCTTGTCGTGGTGGGAAGATATGTTCCACAATTCGGATTCCTCGACGTTTTGCTTGGCAACGAGCCCGTGCTGGAACCCCACGAGAAGCTTTATCAGCGTCTTCTGGCGGGAGATCCGAACGAAGCTTCGGACAACGCGGAAGAGTTCCTGGAGGAGGAGTATCTCGTGGATTATTACGACAAGGTGGGCATGCCCGCGCTTCTGCTGGCGGAACTCGACCGTCAGCGCGGCGTGATGTCGGAGAGGCAGATCGAGGTGGTCGCATCTAGCTCCCTGTCCCTGGTGGAGAACCTGTCGGAGGTTGCAGATGAAGAGGAGAATGAGGAAGAGAGCGCGCCGCAGGAAGCTCCGAAGACCGAAGCAGAACTCGAACTTCCCGATGGTCAGGGCATCTCCATCCTTTGCCTCGGCGGACGCGGCGGATTGGATGACGCCGCCGCTGCCATGCTTTCGCAGGTGCTGGAAGTTCAGGGTGCCACCGCCACGATGTCGTTACATTCTGACCACGCTGCTCGGGGAGCGCTGGCATTGCCCATGGATGGCGTGGATACGGCTATCGTCACGTTCCTCAACGGCAACTCAAAATCCCGTGCCCGCCAAATCGTTCGCCGCCTCAAGCGCCTTAAGCCCGCCCTGCGTGTGGGCATTTTTCTGCCAACCGCGAACGGCCAGGATTATGCGGAGATCAATCCCGCGGAGATTGACGCGGACTTCGTCGCGACCTCGATCACTCAAGCCGCGCTTTGCGGCTTGAGTGTCTCGACACCAGTAGGCCTCAAGACCGTGGTGCGTAAGATCGCCCGTCGAGGATCACCTTCCAGCTACAAGTCCGAAGCATCAACCTGAGAAGTTCCGACGATCGCTCGGGCCATCCGCACACGACGGCTCTCCCGCCCTGCTTACGGGCTTCGGCCTCCACCGGTCGAGCTGCCGACTCCGGCAAGTCCGGTCTTGCCTCTGCATTTGCGGCCCGCTCTCTTGGCAGGTGTAGCCATCGTCCAGCATGCCGGCCCCGAAATGCTTCACACGCTGAGTGGCCATCTGAATTTTCTTAATGCTGTTTCAATGAAACCAGATCTATCCTGCGACACTATTGGACCTGGCCATGATGAGCCTGCGAACGAGTAAGAACTCGGCGGCCAGCGGATTGTCTTTTTTGAAGCATCGACGCGAGCGGTTCCAGCACATTCAGCTGTCGTGCGCGCACCAGCGAGACGTCAGCCGCAAGTTCATCYGCAGCAAACATGGAAATCGACGCACTCGCCGGCACGCTGGCTTCGCTGAAAAAGGATCGCGGGCTGGTGGACAGCGCCATGGCTAGCGCCAAGGCGATCTATGCCGATATCGACGACAACGCGATCAAAGCRCAGATTGCCGACGTCATGAACACGTTTGACCGGGTGCTGGCGTTTCGGGCAAAGCTTGATGATCAGTTGACGAAAAAGCTGGCAGACCGYGACGCCGGACTGCAGGACAATGCCCTTAACCTCGGACAGGAGCTGCTGACGGCGCTGGAAACCGGCTCGACAGCAATCGAAGCCCGAATCCGCGAAAGCGATCCGTCGATGACTGCAATGATCCAGATCCGCTCATTGGCATGGTCAACGCGTGCACTTGCGGGGGCATCGAACCTCCAGCTCAATATCACGCTTGGCGCAGGCGCGACGATGACAGCTGCGGAGCTCGGCAAGATCCAGCTCAACGATTATGCCGTAGCCTTTGCCTGGAAGCAGGTCGGCGTCCTMGTGAACCACAAGGACACGCTGCAGATCATAAAGGACGCCTACCAGGCCACAGAGACCGGCTATTTCGGGGGCGATTTTGCTCCCAAGCGCGCGGCACTTCTCGAAACATTTTCTGCAGGCCAAATGGCGCCGATGTCCCTCGACGTTTGGCGGCCGATGGGCAATGACGCCCTTCTCTTCATCACCAATACTGCGGCCGCTGCAGCGGACGGCATGGTGGCTGCAGCCGCGGCCAGCCAGTCTCAGGCATTCGCCCAGCTCATTCTCTATACGTTGATCTTCCTCACCGCTGCTACCGTCAGTGTTGTCGGCATCTGCGTCATCATCTTCCGCGTCACCAAGCCGATCGGCGTYATCACGCAGTCGATGGCGGCCTTGGCGCAGGGCGATCTGAAGATCGAGGTGGCCGGTATCGCTC
>NZ_JBFTNV010000060.1:0-16837 GCF_056397645.1 Rhizobium sp. 05L429
CATGGGAACCGGCCCGATCCCGGCCTCCCGCAAGGCGCTGGAAAAGGCCGGCTGGTCCGTCGGCGATCTCGACCTCGTCGAAGCCAATGAGGCCTTCGCGGCCCAGGCCTGTGCCGTCAACAAGGATCTCGGCTGGGATCCTGCTATCGTCAACGTCAACGGCGGCGCGATCGCCATCGGTCATCCGATCGGTGCGTCGGGCGCGCGCGTCCTCAACACGCTGCTTTTCGAGATGAAGYGCCGCGGCGCCAGGAAAGGTCTTGCCACATTATGCATTGGCGGCGGCATGGGTGTCGCCATGTGCTTCGAGGCGTTTTGAGCAGGAATAACCATCGAGCTGCACGAACTCTTTATCGTGGTCGCCAGAACCTGATGAGATCGGCAGGCATGTTTTGAGCTGCTATTTACGCAAGCCGCGCCTTCTTCGTTGAGGAAGCGAAGGGTAGATTAAGCGCGACGCGCCTGATATTCCGCGTCACTACCCAAATATCAGGTCGTTTGCGGTCAAGGACATCCAACCGTCGCTCTTGAACGCATATGAGCCGTCGACTTGCGATTACGACCAATTCGCTTTTCGGTGACAGTCGAAGCCTTGCTTCAGCGTGCGAATGCCTCAAACGGATTGACTTCGGTGAGTTGCCGGATCGCATCCTGGCTTGCGCCCGCGACTTTGAGCGATGGCAGAAGGCTCTCGACAAGATGCGTGTAAGGTCTCGGGGTTCCACCACCGGGTTGCGCCGGATCATACCAGCCGAGATCGTGGCTTATGAGCAACTTCTCGCCAAGGCCGTTTTCAAGGGCGCGCATTATCATTGCGACCAGATCCTCGTCGGGCGCCCTCCCGACATGGTCGTATTCGATCCACGCACCGCGCTCCACCAATGCCCGGTGAAGCCCGAAGTCCCTTTCCTCCTGGGTATGGATCGATATAAAGCGCTCTGGTGAGCAGCCCTCCGACTGAAGAATGTCCAACTGCTCCATCACAACCCTTCCCCGGATCGTGTGGGAGCCGATCACGGCATTGGTCTGCACGGATGCTCTTGCTGCCGCGCGGAGAATGCGGGCTTCGAGAGGCGAGATCCCGTCGTCGCCAGCGCTGAGCTTGATCCATCCCGCCAAGACGCCAGTGTCCTCGATTCCTTCGGTAAGCTCGCTGACCATCCATTGTTCAAGATCGTCCTCATTAGCCTCTGCCACCCAGGCGGGTATCCACGGTTCGCGGTAGTTGCCGGTCGGGACGACGATCGGAAAATCGGCTGCCTTCGACACGGCGAGATCGATGTCCGCACGTCTTCCTACGCCCCCCGTCGTACACTCTACGAGCAGTGTTATGCCTTGCCGTTTGATCGCCTCAATCTGCGGGACCATCAGTGCCACGACTGCGTCTATCTCCGCCTCTGCGTAGCCTGGTTGGTCGGGCGTTCTAAGATCGACGAACACATGCTCGTGCGGGAGAATCATCCCGACTTCGTCGCGGCGCCTTGGCCCCAGAGTGGTGTAAATCTGCGTCATCATTTGAGGCTTCCGTCGGATTTGGCACAACGGTGACTGTACAGGACATATAATGAAGTGGCGATCGCCAAACTGATCCCCAAGAGCGTGTAAAGAAGCGTATCGCAGCTTTCAGCATAGATGGGGTAATCGGCTTCGCGCCACTTCCTAATAGCTTCGATATGCGTGGGCTGCTGAGCAACTTCGGGCTTAAGGTCGTCGTGGTATCGGCAGGGACATTCGAAGGAGAAGGTACGCGAGCTCGTTGAGGCGGAGGCCGATCTGTTGGAGATCATAAAGGCTGGTTCGCTTCGAGCCAAGTCCACCGGCCGGCTAGACTTCCCGCATCCGCACGATCCTACCAAGACGACATTTCTACATCCTGGGTGTCGACAGATACCCAATGTGCAATTCCGCCAATCGGATCGATCATAAAAATCCAACAAATGCAGGAATCGGAAAGCCGTCAAATTCTCACTCACATGGATCGATCCGCCACCAATTTCGAATCCAGAGACCGAGAAGTTCTCACTGAACAAGAAATTTTCGTTGTATTCCAGATGGATAGATAGTTTTTCCCGCTTCCTTGCCAAACGCGATTGACAGAAAAACGACGACTATGTTCGGCTGAAAGCAGCGGAAGTGATTTAATATCACAAATGCTGATTGCCGGGAGGGCAATCTGTCCTTGATCATTTGGGAGGTTCCAATGAATACTCGTCGTGCACTTATTGCCAGTTTTTCTGCAGCCGTGTCCGCACTGGCGCTCCTTTCGATGAGCGGCGCAACGGCGCAGGCCAAGGACCTGAAGATCGGCTTCAGTCAGGTCACGCTGCAGTCGCCATTCTACGTCCAACTGAAGACTGGCGCTGAAGCCGCCGCCAAGGCTTCTGGCGACACGCTCGTCTTTCTCGATGCCAATGGCGACGTCACCAAGCAAAACAACGACATCCAAGACCTGATCACACAGGGCGTCGACGCAATGATCATCAATCCGGTCAACCCGGATGCCGTCGGCCCTTCGCTTGATGCGGCCGCAGCGGCCGGTATACCGGTCATCACGGTCGATCGCCCGGTCAATGGCGGCAAGGTGGCCGCCCACGTTGGCCGGGACAACAAGGCGATGGGTAAGCTGGTCGGCGAAGCCGTCGTTGCGAAACTGAAGGCAGCAGGCGTGACCGGCGCGAAGATCATCGAAATCCAAGGCGACGCCGGCGGCGCCGTCATGATGGACCRTCGCGACGGCTTCCACGATGCGATCAAGGCGAGCGACGCCAAGATCGTCGAAGGCCCCTATGCCGAATATATCCGCGCAAACGCCGTTACCGCCATGCAAGATCTGTTGCAGGCAAACTCGGACGTCAAGGTGGTTTACGCCCACAACGACGACATGGCGCTCGGTGCACTACAGGTGCTCAAGGAGAATAATCGTAACGACGTCTTCGTTGCGGGCGTCGACGGGTTGTCGGAAGCGCTGAATGCCATCGGGCCGAACGGGCAGTTCATTGCGACGGCCTTGAACGATCCTCAGTATCTTGGCGACGTCACCATTCAGGTGGCTCGAGAGGCTGCCGCAAAGAAGCCGGTTCCGAAGTTTGTCGATGCAGGTTCGGTCTTGGTGACTGCAGATACCGTCTCAAAGGTCCCCCACGCTGGCCTTTTCGCGGAATACCGGCCGACGGTGCTCAACAAGTAACGACCTCCCAAGTGGCCCGGAGGGATGAATACCTCCGGGCCACCGAACCGCCGATCCCGATCGATCGGCTGATCGCCTATCCGCATTCGAAGGATCTATTTCATGCGTGCAGCCGTACTTTACACACCAGGCGACATCAGGCTGGAGGACGTCAGAAAACCCGTCCCGGATGCAAACGAGGTTTTACTGAAGGTCGCGGCCGTCGGTGTGTGCGGTTCCGATCTGCCGCGCATGCTGAGTAAGGGTGCCCACAAGATGCCGATCATCTGCGGGCATGAGTTTTCGGGGCGTATCGAAGCTATCGGCACGGACGTCAGCGGTTTCGTTGAAGGCGATCTTGTCACGGTGCCGCCGATGTTGCCCTGCGGCAAATGTGACCAGTGCGTCACCGGCAATTTCTCGCGCTGCCGGGACTATGACTATTTTGGTTCGCGCCGCGACGGCGCTTATGCCGAATATGTCTGCGCTCCAGTCGCCAATCTGCTGAAGGTTCCCGATGGTTGCGATCCACGCGCTGCCGCAATGGTCGACCCCGCCTCGATCGCGCTTCATGCGATTTGGAAAGCCGGTGGCGTCAAGATGGGCGATCGCGGCGCAGTCATCGGCTGCGGCCCGATCGGTCTTTTCGCCATCCAGTGGATGCTGCTGATGGGCGCCACCGAAGTCGTCGCCATCGACGTTTCGGAAGAAAAGCTCGCAATGGCGCGGGAAGCCGGCGCCACACACACACTTCTATCGACAGACGAAGTCCCCAAAGGGCTGCTTGCCAACCTCATCGTAGAGGCCGCCGGTCATCCGAGCTCCATTAACACAGCCGTCAAGCTCGCAGCCCCCGCTGGCCACGTCGTCTTTATCGGCATTCCCGTCGGTGAAGTGCCGCTCGCAAATGCGTCCTTCCAGCATTTCCTGCGCCAGGAAGTGTCGCTGCACGGCTCCTGGAACTCTTTTGGTGCCCCTTATCCTGGTCCACAGTGGACCGTGACACTGGAGAAGCTTGCGAGTGGCGCGCTGAAATGGGAATTCATGATCACGCACGAACAGGGGCTGGAGGAGCTGCCTGCGATTTTCGAGCGCATCAGGACGGATCGTAGCTTCTTCTTCTCGAAGATCATGTTCCGTCCCTGATCGGTCGTTCCGGCCAACGGCCGGGACTGCCTGGAGGAGCAGGTGGGAGGATAGTTCGCATGGCTCATATACTGAGCTTCGATTTTGGCACAGGCGGCGTTCGGGCCGGCGTCTACGATACCGAACAGCGCCGAATGCTCGGTCAGTCCGACGCGGCATATGCCACGCATTACCCGCGTGCGGGATGGGCAGAGCAATCGCCGGAGGACTGGCGGACTGCCCTGCGCGCCGCCGGCCGTGACGTGCTGCGAAAGACGGGACGCACGACCCTCGATGCTGTCTGTTGCGCCACGACAGCCTCCACCGTCGCGGTCTGCAAGCGCGATGGCACRCCACTGTCGCCCGCCCTGCTGTGGATGGATTGCCGCGCCCAGGCCGAAAGTGACCGGACTACGACCCTGGAACATCCTGTCATGCGCTTCTGTGGCGGCTCGGATGCTGTCGAGTGGCTCGTGCCAAAATCGATGTGGCTGAAGCGGAATCAGCCGGATGTCTGGGCGAAGGCCGAAATCGTTTGCGAAGCGCTTGATTACGTGAATTTCGACCTGACCGGCGAATGGGTCGGCTCGCGCATGAACGCGGCGTGCAAGTGGAATTACGACAGCGAGAGCCATCGCTTCGTGCCGGAGATATACGAGGCGCTCGGCATTCCGGATCTCATCGACCGGTTGCCGCAGCGCATCGTCCCGGTCGGCGGTATCATCGGCCGTATGCGCCCCGACATGGCGGCCGATCTGGAACTTGAGAATTGCCCCGTCGTCGCCCAGGGTGGCATCGACGCCCATATCGGCATTCTCGGTGCCGACACGGTGGAGCCCGGCAGTATGTTGTTCATCGGCGGCACCTCGATCGTCCAATTGGTGCAACTGGCCGAGAAAGGTGACGTCTCCGGTTTCTGGGGTCCCTATCCCAATGCATTGACCGACGACCGCTGGCTCGTCGAATGCGGCCAGGTTGCCGCGGGTTCCATGCTGAATTGGCTCGCTGGCGAGATGTTCGGCCTTGACGGTGACGGCCATGCGGCACTGATCTCCAAAGTCGCCGCCAAACCTGATCACTCCCATGGCCTGTTGGCACTGGACTACATGATGGGCAACCGGACACCCTACCGCGATGGTGCCCTTCGGGGCGCTTTGATGGGACTGACGCTCGGCCATACCCGGGCAGATATCTATGCGGCGGCCGTTGATTCCATCGCGCTCGGGTCGGCCAATATCATTTCCGTCCTGAAATCGCATGGTGTCGTTATCGACCGCGTGATGATGGCGGGCGGCATCGTTAAGAATGCCGCCTGGCTGCAGGCAACCGTCGATGCCATGGGCCTGCCGGTGCAGGTGGTGCGGGAGGACAATCTTTCGCTCGTCGGCACCGCTGTCGCGGCCGCCTCGGCGATCGGCGTCTTTCCTGATCTGAAGACGGCGGCGAAGGCCTGCGTCGTGCCGGGCATCGAGTTGCTTCCCGACCCGCGCCGCGCCGACTGGTTCGCCGACACCCTCGCGCTCTACCGGGAAGCGACCGCGCAACTGCGACCAGTCTTGCATCAACTCGCCCAGCGGCAGATGGGATCGCTTTCATGAGCGAGAGAAATCCCTATTCTGCGCGCCTGCCGATCAACGAGCAGCGTGACCACCTGATGGTTCAGGTCGCCAAGCTCTATTACGACCTCGACCGCACGCAGTCGGAGATCGCAAATKAACTTGGCCTGACCCGTTGGCAGGTCGGTAAGCTGCTGACGGAATCGAAGGAGGCGGGCATTGTCCGCATCGAGATTACCCCACGGGCGGGGCGCAGAACGTCGCTGGAAGTCGAGTTGCATCGGCAGTTTGGCGTGCGCGAGGCGATCGTCGTGCCAACGGGCGAGATCGACGACCAGACGCTGATCATCGATAGCGTCGCCCAGGCGGCCGCCACGCACCTCGCAAGTCTCAGCCCAAAACCTACACTGATGGGCGTGAGCTGGGGGCGCACCATGGCGGCCGTTGCCCGCGCCCTGCCGAAGGACTGGTGCCCCGGCCTGCATGTCGTGCTCGTTAATGGTTCGACTGCGCTCACCACCACCACCAGCCGCAATTCTGCCGTTGCTGAAGAAATCGCGCAGTCGGCAGGCGGCCGCGCCACGCTGCTGCCCGTACCGGCGATCCTCGGCTCGCGCACCACCCGCGATGCGCTCGAAAGAGATCCGATTATCGAGCGCGTGCTACAGCTTGCGGAAGAAGCTCCAATCGTCTGTTTCGGTCTTGGCGGCCTCAGCCATCAGTCCGTGCTGCTTGCTTCGGGTTATCTTGATGACGGAGACATTGCCGGCCTGCGTGCACTCAACTCCGTCGGCGACATCATGGGACGCTTCGTCGATCGGAAGGGGAAGATCGCCGATCGCAATCTCGACGACCGCACCATCGGCCTCAGGCTCGAAGCGCTTGCCAACAAGGCTCGCGTCATCGGCGTCGCCGCCGGCGAGGACAAGCATCTGATTGCGGCAGCTTGTCTTAGGGCCGGCTACGTGACGKACCTGGTCACCGACGAGGGAACCGCGTTGCGCATATTGGAGGAGACAGCCTAATGGAGGACGTGCTTCATATCGAAGGCTTGTCCAAGCGATTTCCGCCACAGATCGTGGCGCTTGCAGAGGCCAATCTGACGGTCCGCAAGGGAGAGGTGCACTGCCTGCTCGGCGCCAACGGCGCCGGCAAATCGACATTCCTCAAGTTGATCGCCGGCGCCCTGTCGCCCTCGGGCGGCGAGATAAAGGTTAATGGCAAAAAGGTCACCTTCCGGACGCCCTCGGAAGCGGCGGCATCGGGCATTTCGATGATCTACCAGGAACTCGATCTCGTACCGCAGCTGACCGTTGCCGAGAACCTCTTCCTCGGCCATCCGCCGGCACGCTACTGCTTCCTCAGGAAAGGCAACCGCCGCCAGCGCGCCGGGGAGGCGCTTGCCCGCGTCGGCGCGAGCTTCTCGCCGGATGACCGCGTCGGCAGCCTGTCGATCGCCAACCAGCAGCTGACGGCGATTGCCCGATCGCTCACGCGCGATGCCAAGGTCATTATCATGGACGAGCCCTCAGCCGCGCTGAACGAGAACGAACTGAAGGCCGTCTTCCGCGTTATCCGCGAACTTACCGCCCAGGGCGTCGCCATTCTGTATGTCAGCCATCGACTCGGCGAGCTGCGTGAGATCGGCGACCGCGTCACCGTGTTGCGCGGCGGACAGACAATCGAGACTTTCGATGTAGCGGGCACGCCCGACAGCGCGCTAGTCGAAGCCATTCTCGGCCGCAACCGCGCTCTGGTGGAACGGCAGGACCGGCCGCCCGTCACAGGCGAGGTGGTGCTGAAGGTCGATCGGCTGACAGGCGCACAGGGTCTCAATATCAGCAATTTCGAGCTGCGCCGCGGCGAGATCGCAGGTTTGACAGGTCTCAACGGGTCCGGCCGGACCTCGTTTCTGAAGGCATTGTTCGGTGCCGACAGCAGCAACGCCCAGATGTCCCTCCACGGCAAGCCCTTCCGGCCACGGTCCCCGCGCGATGCCATTCGCGCCGGGCTCGGGCTCGTGCCGGAAAACCGCAAGACCGAGGGGCTGATCCTCGACGCACCGATCTACCGCAACGCCATGCTGCCGAGCATGCAGGGCAAGTTCCTTGCCCGCCACGGCCAGATGAAGTCACAGGCGATCCCCGTCCTCAAGCAGCTCTCGACCAAGTACGGTGCGCCGGAGCAGAAGATCATCCAGCTCTCGGGCGGAAACCAGCAGAAGGTCGTCCTCGCCAAATGGATCATCAAGGGCGCACAACTTCTCCTGCTCGACGAGCCGTCCCGCGGCCTCGACATCGGCGCCAAGGCCGATCTCTACCGACTGGTAGAACAGCTGGCCGCCAAGGGCGCGGCTGTCATCGTCGCTTCCTCCGAGCTGGAGGAGCTCTATGCGGCCTGCGACACCATCTGGGTCTTCCATGAAGGCCGCAACATCGCCCGGTTCGATCCGGCGAAGACCGATCAGGACACCATCCTGAAACACCAGATTCTGGGAGAAGACTACCATGACTGACACCGTGACGGGTACGTCGCCGATGCTGCGCTCCCCGCGCCGCATCGTCGATCTGGCGATCGAATACAATTTCATCGTGATCTTCCTGGTAGTCGTCGCGATCGCGGCGATCCTGTCGCCAAACTTCCTGACGCCGGTGAATATCTCCAACCTGTTCCAGCAGGCGACCGTCACCGGCGTTGTCGCCATCGGCATGACCTTCGTCATCCTGACGGGCAACATCGACCTCTCGGTMGGCTCGGTCACGGCGCTCTCCGGCATGCTGGTTGCCGTGCTCCTGGCGGCCGGAATGCCTGTTGTGCCGGCACTGTTCCTGACGATCCTTGTCGGCGCCTTGGCGGGCGCCGTCATCGGCCTGATCACGGCGATTGCCGAAGTACCGAGCTTCATCGTCTCGCTGGCCGGCCTCGTTTCCTTCCGCGGCGTCACCTACCTGCTGACGGACGGCGTGCCGGTCTCCGGCCTTCCCCCGGCCTTCGGATCGATTTCCTCGACGATGGTTTCCATCTTTCCCGGCACGTCCATCAGCACCATGGGTTTGATCTTCGTCGTCCTCTGCGTCGTCGCCGGCGGCATCCTGCGCCTAACCGTCTTCGGCGAATCTGTCTATGCTACGGGCGGGAACGCCGAGGCAGCGCGCCTTTCCGGCCTGCCTACGACCCGCATCCTGATACTCGTCTTCACCGTTTCGGGTATCATGAGCGCGCTTGCCGGCATCCTTCTCACCTCGCGTCTGCGGATTGGCCAGCCGACTGCTGCCCAGGGCCTCGAACTGGACGCCATTGCCGCCGTCGTTCTCGGCGGAACCTCACTCTTCGGCGGCCGCGGCGGCGTGCTCGGTACCTTCTTCGCCGTGATGCTGCTGCAGGTGCTGCGCAACATCTTCAACCTGCTCGGCCTTGGCTCCTTCTACCAGATGACCGTGACCGGCCTCATCATCGTGGCCGCCATTCTGCTGAACCGCTTCATCGACATTCGCCGCGGCCGGGGCTGATCCCGCGCGCCTGAGGAACTGGATAACACCAATGACAGAACATATTCCCCGTCCGCAGGGCACGCCGCTGACAACCGACTGGTTCGAAGGCAACGTGGTCAACCTCAGCGCCGCTGAGCGCCGCGCCGCCACGTTGCCCACCCGGCGCACAGTCAAGAAGGAATGGCAGGCAGCCTGGCTGCTGCGCGCCATAACCTGCATCGACCTGACCACGCTCGCCGGCGACGACACGGAAGGCCGCGTCATCAGGCTCTGCGCCAAGGCGAAAGCCCCCATCCGCGCCGACCTGTTGGAAAGCCTCGGGCTCGACAGCCTCACCGTCKGCGCCGTCTGCGTCTATCCGACGATGGTGCCGCATGCCGTCAAGGCGCTTGGCAACTCTGGCATCCCCGTCGCTTCGGTCGCCACCGGCTTTCCCGCCGGCCTCACCCCGCTGCCCATCCGCCTTGCCGAGATACGCTATGCCGTCGAGCAGGGCGCCCGCGAAATCGACATCGTCATCACCCGCGAGCATGTGCTGACGGCGAACTGGACGGCGCTCTACGACGAGATCAGGGCGATGCGCGAGGCTTGCGGTCCAGCACACATGAAGGCGATTCTGGCTACAGGCGATCTGCGCTCGCTCTCCAATGTTTACAAGGCCTCGATGGTCGCCATGCAGGCAGGTTCGGATTTCATCAAGACCTCGACCGGCAAGGAGGAGGTCAACGCCACCCTGCCGGTCTCGCTCACCATGGTCCGCGCGCTCCGCGACTACCGCGACCTCACGGGTCAGATCGTCGGCTTCAAACCGGCCGGTGGCCTGAAGACCGCCAAGGACGCCATGAACTGGCTGATCCTGATGAAGGAGGAACTCGGCACTCGTTTCACCATGCCTGATCTCTTCCGCATCGGCGCCTCCTCCATGCTCGGCGACATCGAACGCCAGCTCGAACATCATCTGACAGGCCGCTATTCGGCCGCCAATCGCCACGCGCAAGCATGAGGACGACCACCATGCCTTCCATCAAGGATATCATGCAAACCATGGATTACGGTCCCGCCCCCGAAAGCAATTCCGAGGTCAACGCTTGGCTGCGGACCCGCTCGGCCGGTCTCGGTCACTACATCAACGGCAAGTTCATGGCCGCAGAGGGCACGCTGATCGATGTCGTCAACCCTGCGACGGAAGAGGTCATAGGCCGCATCGCCAAGGGTACGGCGGACGATGTTGCAGCCGCGGTCAAGGCCGCTCGCGCCGCCTTCCCGAAGTGGTCGGCCCTTGCGGGCCATGAACGTGCGAAATATCTCTATGCTATTGCCCGGCACATCCAGAAGCGCGAGCGCTTCTTCTCAGTGCTCGAGACGATGGACAACGGCAAGACGATCCGCGAGAGCCGCGACATCGACATTCCGCTCGTCGCCCGGCATTTCTACCACCATGCCGGCTGGGCCGAACTCTTGGCCGACGAATTTCCCAACCACACCGCCGTCGGGGTCTGCGGTCAGATCATCCCCTGGAACTTCCCGCTGCTGATGCTGGCGTGGAAGATCGCCCCGGCGCTGGCTGCCGGAAACACCGTCGTCATTAAACCGGCCGATCTTACGCCCCTGACAGCCTGCGCCTTTGCCGAGGTACTAGAAGAAATCGGTCTGCCGCCTGGCGTCGTCAACATCGTTCACGGGGACGGCGAGACGGGTGCCGCGATCGCCGGCCATCCCGATGTCGACAAGGTTGCCTTCACCGGCTCGACCGATGTCGGCCGCATCATCCGACGACAGATTGCCGGCTCGGGCAAGAAGCTCAGCCTCGAACTGGGCGGCAAGTCGCCCTTCATCGTGCTTGAAGATGCCGATCTGGATGCAGCCGTCGAAGGTGTCGTCGACGCCATATGGTTCAACCAGGGCGAAGTTTGCTGCGCCGGATCCCGCATCCTCGTGCAGGAGGGCATTGCGCCGAAATTCTTCAACAAGCTGAAGAACCGCATGACCACGCTGCGCGTCGGCGATCCCCTCGACAAAACGATGGATATCGGCGCCGTCGTCTCGGCCAAGCAGCTCGCCCGCATCAACGGCCTTCTGGCAACGGGCGAGAAAGAAGGGGCGACGCTCAATCTCGCTCCCATCCCCCTGCCCTCCAAGGGGTTTTTCTGCGTCCCTGGCTTCTTCACCGGCACCGCGCCAGCTCACTTGGTCTCGCAGGTCGAGATCTTCGGCCCGGTCGCCACCAGCGGCACCTTCCGCACCCTCGATGAAGCCGTGACGCTGGCCAACGACACGCGCTACGGCCTGGCCGCCTCCGTCTGGTCCGAGAACATCAATCGCGCCATCGAGCTGGCCGCCAGGGTCAAGGCCGGCGTGGTCTGGATCAACGCCACCAACATGTTCGATGCCGCAGCCCCCTTCGGCGGCTACCGCGAGAGCGGCTTTGGCCGCGAAGGCGGCCGCGCCGGCATGGGCGAATATCTGACGCTTGCGGCGGACGAACAGGCGAAGGCGCGTCCCGAGCCGTCGCTCAAGCCACTGGTTACGCCGGCAGCAGGCAAGGCGGATCCCAATATCGACGTCACCTCCAAGCTCTATGTCGGCGGCAAACAGGTTCGCGCGGATGGCGGCCAGAGCTATACCGTCACGGGCAAGGGCGGCCAGGTCCTTGGCCAAGCGGCGCTCGCCAACCGCAAGGACATCAGGAATGCCGTCGAAGCTGCCAACAAGGCGACATCCTGGAGCGGCGTGACGGCGCACAACAGGGCGCAGGTGCTGTATTTCCTGGCCGAGAACCTCAACCAGCGCAGCGCCGAGTTCGTGGCGGCGCTGGCCTCGACTGGCGCCAGCCCGAAGGCCACGGACGAGGTCGAGCAGACCATCCGCCGCGCCTTCTGGTATGCCGCGCAGGCCGACAAGTTCGACGGCGCGGTAACTGCCACCAAGTCCCGGCACGTGACGATGACGGTGAACGAGCCGTATGGCACGGTCGGTATCGTCGCCCCCGATGAGGCACCCCTTCTGTCGCTGCTGTCGCTGATCCTACCGGCCATCGCGCTCGGAAACCGCGTGGTCGCCATCGCTTCGCAGAGCCATCCCCTGATCGCCGCCCGTTTTTATCAGGTCATCGAGACCTCGGACGTGCCGGACGGCGTCATCAACATTCTGACTGGTGAACGCGACGTGCTAGCCAAAACGCTGGCCGAGCACGACGACGTGTCAGCCGTCTGGTACTGCGGCAGCGCCGAGGGGTCGGCGATGGTCGAGGCCGCGTCTGTCGGCAATCTCAAATCGACGTGGGTCGACAACGGCAGGCTTCGCGACTGGCGCGATCCGAGGCAGGGACAAGGTGCAGAGTTCCTGCGCCGCAGCTCTCAGCTCAAGACGATCTGGCTGCCTTATGGCGAGTAGCCTAACCGAAGGGCGCGCTTTCGTGCGCCTTTCCTTCTTCACAAGTTATTGCTCCGGCAAGAACCAGGCAGATGTCTGACAACCAACCGTAATTAAAGGGCCGGTACAACATCCGACGACTTCTACCGGCCCACCTCATCGCATTGCTTCTCCATCGCAAAGGACGTGGGACCGCGCGATCAATCAGCGGCTTTTGCGTTCCATGACCCGTCCTTGGGGACTGCGCCTGGCTCTAAGCTTTTGTATGTTTGGCGGCGGCAAGAATGGTCTCCCCGATATCCGCAAAGCCGAGACCCGCAGGCCGGGTCGAAATCCATCGAGGGGCATGGGGTAACTCCGGCAATATCGACAGAACATTGTTCACGCCGAAGGAATTGCCKATGTAGCCGAACATCGGTGCATCGTTGCGGGAATCGCCGACAAAAGCTGTCACCAGCAGAACCTCTTCCGGGCTCACGCCAAACTCCTGGACCAGGACACGCTCACTCATCGAGCGCTTGTCGTAATTGCCTATCCACGTGTTGATGTGGATCGAGCTAACGGCAACGGTTGCCGAACGGGCGCGCAGACACGTCGCCAAGCGGTCAACCTCGGCCGGCGGATGGCCAACAATATCGATGGCAACGTCTGCCAGCCGAAAGGCTTGGTCATGCGCAATCTGAAAGGGCAAGCCCTCGTGTGCGATAATGTCGGCAACCGTTTCGAGATGACGCCGTTGTCGCTCGCTCTGAACTGCCTGCCCCTCCCAATAGTCGAAGATCACATTGCGCCCCCGGCGGAAGACGGCAAAGGCGCCGCTTTCGCCGATTGCCGCCTTGACGGGCCAGGCGCGGACAATGTGCTCGCACCAGCCCGCGGAGCCGCCAGTGACCGGAATGACCGCAATGCCGGCATCGTTCAGATCCCAAAGCATCTGATAGGTCTCAGGCAGCAACTGCCCTTCGGTTGTCAGCGTGTCGTCAATGTCGGTGAAGAGATAGCGGACGCCGCGAAGCTCGTCTGCAGATGGAGCTCGATCAACAAAAGTCATCAATTTTCCTCGCCGCTTGTGACGATTTCGACGCCGCTTGCGGCAAGTGCCTGCCTGCTCTGCGAATCGTCCGGAAGGCGATCCGTGTAGAAGCGGTTGAGTTGCTTGAACGGAGCGACGCGAACAGCCGCCGTTCGCTCCCATTTACTGACGTCGGCTACGAGAAAGCGCGTCTGCGAATTCTCGATCAACGCATTGGTGATCTGCGCCTCACCATAGCTGAAATCCATAATCCCGTTGGTCGCGCTCAACGCACCGGCACCAAAGACGGCATAATTGGCGTAGAACTTCTCGATGAACTTGATGACGTCGGCGCCGACCACGTCGCGGTCGTCATGGCGCAGCAATCCTCCCGTCAAATGCACTTCCACGCTCGGCGCATCGCAAAGGGTCAGCGCCACATGGATATTGTTGGTCACGACAGTCAGGCCCTTGTGGTCGCGCAACGCCTCCGCCACGAATTGAACCGTGCTGCCGATCCCGAGAAAGACGGTCGAGTCCGGACCGATATCGCTGGCCAGACACCTGGCGATCGACCGTTTGGCACGCTTGTTCAACTGCGCGCGCGCATTGAGGGATATATTGCTGCCTTCGACGGGGAGGTCCACGCCGCCGTGAAATCGCCGGGCGAAACCCAGATCGCACAGCGTGTTGATATCGCGGCGTATCGTCTGCGTCGTCAGATCATAACGGCGAGCGAGCTCCTCGATGAACTGGGTCCCCTCGTTTTCGATCAATGCCAGGATTTCACGCTGTCGCKCCGAGATCATACGCTGCGCCATCGGCTGTCCCTACTTCAGAAAAAGGCTCGGATCGTCGGTTATCACGCCCGTCAGTCCGGCCAGCCAGAAGGACGTCAGCAGACGGGGATCATTGCAGGTCCACGCACGCACTTTGATACCACGACTTGCTGCATCTTCCAGGAAGCCGATGCTCAGCGATTTGTACAAGAGGTGGATCGTCTGTGCCGGCACGGTTGCAAGCCGGTCGGCCCAGTCTTCGGGCAGCTTGCTCCAGAGCATTGCGAGATCATAGTTCGCGTCCAGCGCATGCATCGCCCGCAGTGCATCCGGATCGAAGCTGGAGATCATCACCTGCGTATGCGCTGCACGGCTTTGAAGATGCTCGTGAACCGTCTTCGTCAACTGCTCGAGCGAGGTCTGATGCGGATGCTGCTTGATCTCCACATTGATGTTGAGACCGAGGCGCCCCAGCTCCGGCACGACATCGGCAAGCAGCGGGATCCTTTCGCCCTTGAACCTCTCGCCGAACCACGCGCCTGCGTCGATCCCCGAGAGATCGGCAGCCGTCATGTCCTTGAGGTGCCCCTTCGAAGAGGAACAGCGGTCGACCGTCACGTCGTGAATGACGACGGCGGTCCCATCGCCGAGAAGCGCCACGTCCAGTTCGACCCACCGGGCGCCCTGTTCAGCTGCCGCCTTGAATCCGGCGATCGTGTTTTCGGGTGCGACGGCAGATGCGCCGCGATGGGCCTGGATCTCGTTTTTTGCCGGACCCGAAGCCAATAGGTGCTGTGTCATCATGTTCACTTTTCAAAATAAAAGATCGGTATTGTTGACGTCGTTTTTATGCTGCGCCGTATCAGGGATTATCTGTTCGCTTGCCTGTCTGGCGATTGAAAGGATGAAGGGCTGAGACGCGAATATAGACCGGGATCCTGGTGGCTTCGCCGAGGTCGGGTCGTCCAGGCACCGTCAGAATGGCCGTCTGATTACTCTCGCCCAGGCGGATGTGCAAATGGCTTTCGCCGCCGATCGGCTCCAGGAGCTCCACCGTCGCATCGAGGCGGATCGAAGGCTCGCCCGGCTTCCCGGTGAAAATGTCGTCGGGTCGAACGCCGATCGTATCCGTACCGACCGGCAGCGCGAGCAATCCATCACCATCCGCTCGTGTGAGGAGGTCAAGCGGCAAGATGTTCATCGGCGGCGAACCGATAAAGCTCGCGACAAACAGGCTGGCAGGACGGTCGTAAACATCAACAGGTGTTCCGACCTGCTCGACAAGACCACCGTTCATCACCACGAGGCGATCTGCCAATGTCATTGCCTCGAGCTGGTCATGGGTGACATAGATGCTGGTCGTCTTTAGCCGGCGCTGCAGTCGGCGAATTTCCACACGCATCTGCACCCTGAGCTTTGCGTCGAGATTGGACAGTGGTTCGTCGAAGAGGAATGCCGCAGGCTCGCGGACAATGGCGCGTCCCATTGCGACGCGCTGGCGCTGGCCGCCGGACAGTTGGCGCGGCTTTCGCTCGAGCATCGGAGCGATCTCAAGAATATCGGCGACTTCGGCGATCCGACGATCAATCTCGGCCCGGGGCGTGCCCCGGTTTTTCAGACCGTATTCCAGGTTCTTGCGGACGCTCATATGCGGATAAAGCGCATAGTTCTGGAAGACCATGGCGATGTCTCGTTCGGCAGGCTCTGCCCTGTTGACGTTGCGTCCGCCGATCTGGACCGCGCCTCCGCTGACTGTTTCCAAGCCTGCTATCATTCGCAACAAGGTCGATTTTCCGCAGCCCGAGGGACCAACCAGAACAATGAACTCGCCGTCTGCGACAGAAAGGTTGATGCCTTTGACCGCGGGGACCGAACCATAGTCCTTCTTGATGTCGATTATATTGATCGTTGCCATTTCTTATTTCTCCGTTTCGACCAAGCCCTTAACGAAAAGGYGCTGCATGGCGACGATGACGAGGACAGGGGGAAGAGCTGCGAGGATGACGGCCGACATGACGAGGTTCCAACGCGGCTCGGCGTCAGCGACGGCCGCCATGCGCTGAATACCCATCACCACGGTGTAGAGGCTCTGATCGGTGGTGATGATCAACGGCCACAGATATTGGTTCCAGCCGAGGACGAAGAGGATGATGAAGAGGGCGGCGATGTTGGTGACCGACAGCGGCAGGAGGATATCCCAGAAGAATTTCATCGGTCCCGCGCCATCGACGCGTGCTGCCTCCATCAATTCGTCTGGTATGGTAAGGAAGAACTGACGGAAGAGGAATGTCGCCGTCGCCGACGCGATCAGCGGAACGATAAGGCCACCGTAATTG
>NZ_JBFTNV010000061.1:0-15527 GCF_056397645.1 Rhizobium sp. 05L429
GGGCCTTGCCGACACCAAGATCGACGCGACCAGGCGCCAGCGAGGCGAGAAGATTGAAGCTCTCGGCCACCTTGTAGGCGCTATAATGCTGCAGCATCACCCCGCCCGAGCCGATGCGGATCTTCGATGTCCGCGCCAAGAGATAGGCGATCAAGGTTTCCGGCGCAGAGCTCGCCAGATTGGACATGTTGTGGTGCTCGGCGACCCAGAACCTGTTATAGCCGAGTTCTTCGGCGCGGATCGCGAGGCGCACGCTCGCCTGCAAGGCGTCGGCGGCAGTTTTTCCCTGTTCAATCGGGCTCTTGTCGAGAAGGCTCAGAAGATAAGACATATGGTTTCATCCAGATCAGCTCCGCGGTTGCGTCGCATAATCTATAAAAACCATAGACAATATGAATTATAAGAAAGAGTGTTCTCTTTAAGCGTGTAGTTCAGGAAAATTCGTTGCGTGCGGACAGGTCAGGACATGCCTCCCGAAACCTGTCCGCACGCCATATTACCAGTTCGTGACCGAGCCGTCGCGGCGTTTCAGATGCGGCGCTTCCCAATATTCGAAACTCTGCCTGGCAATCAGTTCCTCGTTGACCTCAATGCCGAGGCCGGGAGCGTCCGAGACCGGATAAAACGCACCTTCAAGCCGTGGCTGGACCGGGAAGAACTCGGAATTGTCGAAACCGAGATGGGTTTCGGCCGGGCTTGCGCGGGTTTCCAGCCAGGAGAAATTGGCGACCGCCGCAGAAAAGTGGATGGTCGCGGCGGTGCAGACCGGCCCCAGCGGATTATGCGGCATCATGTCGACATAATGCGTCTCGCTCCAGCCTGCGACCTTCATCGATTCCGTCAGGCCGCCGACATTGCAGACGTCGAGCCGGTTGAACTGATGGATGTCGCGCTCGATAAAGGGCAGGAACTGCCACTTGGAGGAGAATTCCTCGCCGATGGCGAAGGGAATATCCGTCATCCGCCTGAGCGCCTCATAGGCGCCCGGTGTCTCGTCCCGGATCGGTTCTTCGAGGAAATCGAGCGTGCCCTTCGGCATCTTCTGGCAGAAGCTCGCGGCCTCAGCCACGGTCAGGCGATGGTGGTAGTCGATGCCGAGAACGACGTCTTCGCCGAGCGTCTCGCGGGCCTTCACGCACCATCTGGCGGTATTTGCGATATGCTCGCGCGGCTCATAGATATCCTTGTTCTCGTGGCCAGAGGGCGATAGGCGCATGGCCGTCCAGCCGTGCTCCACGAGCATCTGCGCCTGCTCGATCATCGCCGGTCCCGGCTCGGCGAAGGTCGTCGCAAAGGTCGGGATGCGGTCACGCTGCTTGCCGCCGAGCAATTCATAGACCGGCACGCCGAGCGCCTTGCCCTTGATGTCATGCAGCGCGATGTCGATGGCGGAGATCGCCGCCTGCAGCACGCGGCCGCCTTCGAAATACTGGCTGCGATACATTTCCTGCCAGAGCGCGCCGATCTTGAACGGATCGCGGCCACGCAGGAATTCCGCATAATGCTCGAGAGCGCCGACCACGGCCTTCTCGCGGCCGGAGAGACCGCTCTCGCCCCAGCCAAAAATTCCCTCGTCCGTCTCGATCTTCACCAGAAGCTGGTTGCGGATGCCGACCTTGACGGCATAGGTCTTGATCGCTGCAATCTTCATCTCTTCCTCCTCCTACCAATGCCACAGCGTACCGTCTTCCAGACGGTTTACCGGCAGGTAGGCGCGCTGATACGGATATTTCTCGGCGAGCTTCTCATCGATATCAACGCCGTGGCCGATTGCCTCACCCGGATGCAGGTAGCCATCATCAAGGCTCCAGGCACTCGGGAAGACTTCGAGGATTTCGGGCAGGTAGCCGGAATATTCCTGGATGCCGAAGTTCGGAACCCAGAGATCGAGATGCAGGTTGGCGCCAAGGCAGATCGGCGACATGTCCATCGCGCCGTGGCAGGCGGTGCGGACATTGTAGACGCTGGCGTAATCCATGATGCGGCGGAGCGCCGTGATGCCGCCGGCATGCACCGTCGTGGTGCGGATATAGTCGATCAGCTGCTCTTCGATCAGCAGGCGCGCATCCCAGATCGTGTTGAACACCTCACCGACGGCAAGCGGTGTCGTGGTGTGCTTGCGGATCAGGCGGAAACCTTCCTGATGTTCTGCCGCGACCGTATCTTCGAGCCAGAAGAGACGGGCAAATTCCAGATCCTTGCCGAGGCGAGCCGCCTCGATCGGTGTCAGGCGATGATGGGTGTCGTGCAGCAGTTCGATATCGGGACCATGAGCCTCGCGAACGGCTTCGAAGAGTTTGGGGATGTGGCGCAGATATTTCGAGGTCGACCAGACCTCTTCATGCGGCACAGCATCATCGTCTGCATTGTTGGTGACGGATTTCTTGCCCGTACCATAAACGTCAGGCAGGCCGGGAATGCCGACCTGTACGCGGATCGCCTTGTAGCCCTGCTCGATACGCTTGCCGACAGCCTCGACGGCTTCGGCAATATCGGTGCCCTGGGCATGCGTGTAGCATAGCACCTTCTCGCGGCTCGCGCCGCCAAGCAGCTGGTAGAGCGGCATATTGGCGGCCTTGGCCTTGATATCCCAAAGGGCCGTATCGATGCCTGCGATTGCCGCCATCGTCACTGGGCCGCGGCGCCAGTAGGCCCCCTTGTAGAAATATTGCCAGATATCCTCGATTCGCGAGGGATCACGGCCGATCAAAAGCGGCGCCAGATGATCCTGCAGATAGGCGACGACGGCCTTTTCGCGGCCGTTCAGCGTGGCGTCGCCGACGCCAGTCAAACCCTCATCGGTGAAGATCTTGACGGTGACGAAGTTGCGACCCGGCGAGCAGACAATGATTTTGACGTCGGTAATTTTCATGACTTATCCGTTGGCTGAAACTGTGCGTGTGGGGTCGTAGCGGAACCGGTTGTGAATGCGCCGGTCGCGCGGGTCGGGATGGGGAATGGCGGAGAGAAGCGCGCGTGTGTAGTCATGCGCCGGATTGTTAACGACCTGATCGGTCTCGCCGGCCTCGACAATCTTGCCGCGATACATGACCGCCACGCGGTCACACATGTAGCGGATGACCGACATGTCGTGCGAGATRAAGACATAGGAGAGGCCAAGCTCGTCCTGCAGCTTCATCATAAGGTCCAGCATCTGCGAGCGCAGGGAAACGTCGAGCGCCGAGGTCGCCTCGTCGGCGATGATCAKGCGAGGCTTGACGGCAATCGCCCGGGCAATGCCGATACGCTGGCGCTGACCACCGGAAAAGGCGTGCGGATAGCGCTCTCGCCAGGCAGGTTCGAGGCCGACCTGCTGCATGAGTTCGGCAACCCGGTCATCGAGCGGCCTGCCCTTCATGCCGGCCAGCTTCAGCGGCTCGGCGATAATCTGGCCGACGGTCTTGCGGGGGCTGAGCGAGCCAACAGGATCCTGGAAGATCATGCGGATATCGCGCCGCACATCCTTGAGGGTCGCCTTGTCGGTGGTACGCAGTTCCACGGTGCTGCCGTCCTTGCGGCGGTAATCCATGGCGCCCGATTGCGGATCGTAGATGCGCAGCATGCAACGGCCCATCGTCGTCTTGCCGGAACCGGATTCGCCGACGATCCCAAGCGTTTCGCCCGGACGGACGATCAGAGACACATCATCGACAGCTTTCAGACCGGAGGGGAACGTCAGCGAAAGGTTTTTCACCTCCAGCAACGGCGGCGCTTCGGCCGGGATCGGCGGCCGTGACAGGCGCACTTCCGCCTTACGCTCCAGCTTGACGACCGAGCCGATCAGCCGACGGGTATAATCGTCCTGCGGGGCGTGGAAGATCTGCTCGACCGGCCCCTTCTCCATCACCTTGCCGCGATACATCACGAGCACTTCGTCGGCGATCTCGGCGACGACGCCCATGTCATGGGTGATGAAGAGCACGGCCATGCCGTGGCTCTGCTGCAGCTTGCGGATCAGGTCGAGGATTTCGGCCTGCGTCGTCACGTCGAGTGCCGTCGTCGGCTCGTCTGCGATTAGCACGGAGGGATTGCAGGCAAGCGCCATGGCGATCATGACACGCTGGCGCATGCCGCCTGAGAATTCGAACGTGTAGCGGTCGATCGCCGTTTCCGGCCGCGGGATTTCCACCTGCCGCAACAGTTCCAGCACGCGTTCACGCTGCTGGGCGCCGCGGATGCCGAAATGGATGCGCAAAGCCTCGCCGATCTGCGTGCCGATGCGGTGGACCGGAGAGAGCGAACTCATCGGCTCCTGGAAGATCATAGCGATCTCCTTGCCGCGCACGTTGCGGATTTCCCTGCCGCGCGGCTCGAGCTTGGCAAGATCGGTCGAGGTGCCATCCGCCCGCGTCAGGACGATCGAGCCGCCCTCGATCCGGCCGGGTCGATCGACGATCTGCAGGATGGAACGCGCCGTTACCGACTTGCCGGAGCCGGATTCGCCAACGACGCAAAGTGTCTTGCCGCGCTTCAGCTCGAAGGAAACACCGTCGACAGCCTTGAAGATGCCTGTGCGGGTCGGGAAGTAGGTCTTGAGGTCGTCGACCTTGAGGATCGTGTCTTCAATCATGGTCATGAAACGGACTCGTAGGGATCTGCGGCATCGCGAAGACCGTCGCCGAGGAAGTTGAGGGAAAGCACCGAGATAACGATGGCCGCGGCCGGCGTGAACAGCAGCCATGGGGCCTGTGCCACAGCGCGGATGTTCTGCGCCTCCTGCAATAGCACGCCCCAGGAAATAATCGGCGGCTGCAGGCCGATGCCGAGGAAGGAGAGCGCCGTTTCTGCAAGGATCATCGAGGGGATCGCCAATGTCAGCGTCGCGATGATGTGGCTCATGAAGGACGGAACGAGGTGATTGAAGATGATGCCGATTTCGCTCATGCCGTCGAGACGGGCGGCTATGACAAAATCCTCGTTTCGCAGCGACAGGAACTTGCCACGCACTTCACGTGCAAGGCTCGTCCAGCCGATCAGCGAGACAATGAGGGTGATGACGAAATAGGTGCGAAGCGGCGGCCAACCGACGGGAATGGCGGCGGCAAGGCCCATCCACAGCGGAATGGTCGGGATGGAGCGCAGCAGTTCAATCATGCGCTGGATGCCAAGGTCGACCCAGCCGCCGAAGAAACCCGAAATGCCGCCGATTGTGACGCCCAGCACGAGGCTCATGAAGACGCCGACAAGACCGATCGACAGCGAGATCTTGGCGCCATGCACAACACGCGAGAAGATATCGCGGCCGAGACGATCGGCGCCGAAGATATAAAGACTGTCGCCCGGCATCGGGTTCGTCAGGCCGAAGAGCTTGGTCTGCATCGGAATGAAGCCGAGCAAGTAGTAAGGTTGCGGCGCCTTGACAAAAAGGCCGACATCAACGGGCTTTGCCGGATCGGCCGTGAACTCGCGCCGCATGGATTCGGTGTTCAAGGTCATCTTGAGCTGGCTGACGTGCGGGCGGAAGGAGCCGTCGACCAGCAGCGAGATGCCCTGCGGCGGTGCATAGGTGAAGCGCGCATTCGTGGCATTCGGATCGAGMGGCGCTATAAAATCCGCAAAGGCCGCAACCAGATACATGAAGACGATGACGACAAGGCTCGCCAAGGCAATCTTGTGCTTCTTGAACTTCAGCCAGAAAAGCCGCCACTGGCCGGCAACGGCGATATCCTTGCCGTGCAGGTCGATCGATGGGCCGGCATCCGGCGGGAGATGGGTAATATCTGTCATTGGAACCGTATCCGCGGGTCGGTGATGGCGAGCAGGATGTCGGAAATCAGCGTGCCGATGATCGTCAGCACCGAAATCAAGAGGATGAGCGAGCCGGCGAGATACATGTCCTGAGCCAGCAGGGCGCGCAGCAGTAGCGGTCCTGTGGTCGGCAGGCTCATGACGACGGAGACGATAATCTCGCCCGAAATGACCGCCGGCAGGATCCAGCCAAGCGTCGAGATCAGCGGGTTGAGCGCCAGGCGCACCGGATAGCGGATCAAGAGCTCGAATTCGGACATGCCCTTGGCGCGCGCCGTCGTCACATAGGGCTTCGACAATTCGTCGAGCAGGTTGGCGCGCATGATGCGCACCAGTGCCGCGAGCGAGCCGAGGCCGATGATGATGACCGGCAGCCAGACATGCTGGGCGAAATCGATGAGCCGGCCGAAGCTCCAGGGCGCATCGACATAGGCGGGCGAGAACAGGCCGCCCACGCTTTGGCCGAAATAGGCCGACATTAAATACATGGCCGAAAGCGCCATGAGGAAATCGGGCACGGCGAGAAAGAAGAAGGCAAGGAAGGTCGCCGAATAATCGGAGATCGAATATTGGCGAACCGCAGAGAGTATGCCGATCGGGATCGCCACCGCCCAGACGAAGCAGAGCGTCAGGAAGGAAAGCAGCAGCGAAAAGCCGAGGCGACCCCAGATGAGCTCCGTGACCGGCTTGCCGAGCTCGAAGGAGATGCCGAAATCGCCATGCAGCAGGATGCCGGCAATCCATTTGTAATACTGGAAATACATCGGCTGATCGAGACCGTAGCGCTCGCGCATGGCGGCAACGGTTCCCTCTTCCACGGCGCCACCCTGGCTTGCCCAGTCGGCCATGAGGGTCGTCAGGTAGTCCCCCGGCGGCAACTGGATAATGATGAAGGCGATGATGGAGACGGCAAATAGTGTCGGGATCGCGAACACAAGCCGCTTGGCAATATAACGGAGCATGATTTCAGACCGTTCGATAGGATCGAAGGGGTGGCCGGCGGAGGCATGATACCCCCACCGGCTCTGGGAGGAGCCTTAATTGGCCTTGTCGAAATACCACTGGGTCAGCGTCGGAGCCGGGTGCCAGAGGTTGCCGGTGATCGGGATACCGTTGACGACATTCTTCAGGTTCTTCGACACCATCATGTATTTCGGCATGGGGCGCGAGATACCGATGTTGAGGAAGTTGTCGGCCGAGAGATTCAGGAATTCCTTCATCTTGTTGCGACGATCATCATCGGTGACGGCGGCATTGACCTTGTCATAGGCAGCCATCAGCGCCTTGATCTGCTCCGGCGGCTCTTCGCCCGTCGCATGGTTGGAATACCACTCGCTCCAGCGCATCGCGAAGAAGATATCAGCCTTCTGGAAAGGCATGTAGCAGCGCGGATCGGTATAGACTTCCGAGAGACCGCCGACGCAGTTCCAGATATAGGCGTCCTGCTCGTTGGCAGACCACATCGTGTTCAGGCGGGCACGGTCGGTGGTGCGCAGCTGAATATCGATGCCGACTTCCTTGGCATATTTCTGCACCATCTGCATGACGTCGGGGTAGGAAAGACCGAAGACGTCGGCGACCATGAAGTTGATGGTGAAGCGCTTGCCGCTCTCATCGAGGCGGAAACCTTCTGCATCCTTCTTCGGCATGATCTTGTCGAGCATCTCGTTCGAGAGCTTCGGATCGAACTCGGTGTATTGGCTCGCCTCGCGCTCGTTGAAGAGCTCGTGCTCCGGCTGCGTTGCGACCTGTGCCGGCGCGCCCTGGCCGACATAGACGAGATCGATGATCTCCTGACGGTTGATGGCGTGGCTGAGCGCGATGCGGAAGTCCTTGTTCTGGAAGAGCTTGCGCTTCACATCATCGGTCGAGTTGAGGTTCAAGAGGATGACGGCATCATTGGCCGGCAGATCCTTGACATCGACGAAACGATAATTGCCGGTTTCCTGACCGTCGAACAGCACCGACTTGAAGGTCGAGTTGTTGATATGGCGGAAGGAGAAGTCGAACTCGCCTGACGTCATCTTCAGCGCCATCAACTGCGGATCGTCGAGCTTGGCCCAGGTGATGCCATCGATATAGGGAAGCTGGTTACCGTCAGGATCGACCTTCCAGTAATAGGGATTGCGAGTCGCAACGACACGGTCGCTATCGGCATAGGGAACCGTCAGAACCCAGGGGTTCATGGTCGGCAATTCGAGGTTTTGCCAGAAAGGCGGCTGGAACGTCAACGAAACCTTCGAATTGAAGAGCGCCACCCAATCACCGGCGGCCGGATTGGCCTTCAGGAGCGCCGGGATGCCGTCCTTGTTATATTTCTCGTGGAACTGCTGCAGGTAATGCTTCGGGTAGATGACCGGCAGATGGCCCTGACCATAGGCGAGCTGCTGCAGGAAGAGGCCGTAAGGCGAATCGAATTTGAACTCGACCGTCAGGTCGTCGATCTTGCGCACTTTCACCGGCTTGCCGGCGACGGTGAATGTCGGGTTCTTGGCCGGCGAGAGCGCGTTGTTCATGAACACGTCTTCGTACCAGAACATGATGTCGTCAGCGGTAAACGGCTGGCCGTCGCTCCACTTCAGGCCCTTGCGCAGCTTGAAAGTGTAGGTGGTTGCGTCTTCAGACGCGGTGAATTCTTCCGCCAGCGACGGGACGACCTTCTGCCAGGCCGGATCCCAGCGAACCAGCAGCTCGTTGGCGATGGTGCGGGTCAGATTGTACTGGTCGCCGTTGGCAAGGATCGTGGTGCGCAGCGTACCACCATATTTGCCGACGCCATCGACCATGGTCTCGACGTAGGGATGTTCCGGAAGACGATCGGCGACGGCTGGCAGCTTGCCGCCCTTGACCTGCTCGTCGAGCATTGGCGCCTGTTTGAAATCGACCGCCCAAGCCGGGACCATCGATCCCAGGATGGCAGCACCTAACAGCCCCGTCGACACGACGAGGCCACGCAGCGTTTGCTGGTAACCCATATTTTCTCCTCCTGATAGCCGGCCCTCACCGCCGGTTTCCGTCCCTTGTTCACGACATCCGTTGCGGCCTCGTGTTGAACGATACCTTTCAGATCGTACATTCTTTGTCAATCTGAGTGTATGAATTTATTTATTTTGCTCTTGGCAAACACGGGGAAAGTGCATTAAAAGCAAACTCATGAGCACGATAACGAGCATGAGACAGCCGGCATCCGAGGGTGACGACCTGGTCGATGACAGCGGCGCTTCAATCTACGAGCGGTTGCGCGACGACATCATCCACGGCCGCCTGAAGGCCAACGAGCGCCTAAAGGTCGCCGAGCTGGCAAGCCGCATGGGAACCTCCACCAATCCGGTCCGCGAGGCGCTGCAGCAGCTGCGCGGCGAAGGCTTCGTMATCATGGAGCAGAACCGCGGGGCCCGGGTTCGCCCGATCGACGAGGAGTTCGTCCGCGACATCTGCGAGATCGAGGTTTTGATCGAGCCCGCCCTGACCCGCTGGTTCGTTGGCATCGCCACCACGGGCGACATTGACGATCTCGAGCGCGTGCAGGCGGAGATCGAGGCGCTGAACTACGCTGACGAGGAAAAACACTCTGATCTCGACCTGCAGTTCCACCGGCTGATGTACGACCGGCATTACAATCGGCATGCCGTCGATCTTTGGATTCGACATCGCCAAATCCTGGGTGCAATCGGTCGTGGCTTTCCCACATCACTGAGCCGTCAGGCCAATGTGATCGGGGAACACCGGCAGTTGATTGCCTGCATCAAGGTGCAGGACGCCGAAGGCGCAGCGCGCGTCATCGGCCAGCATGTCGAGGGCTCCGGCCGGAGTATCATCGAGCGGCTACGGCTGAGGAAACGGCAGGCCTGATACCGTATGCCACCGGAAAATGTAGCGCGGTTTGGGGAAACGACACACAGAGGAGTTCGTTTGTGACATCTGTGAATCGAGGCCCTGATCGAGCCTGCCCTGACGTGCTGGTTCGTCGATATCGTCACCAAGGCGGGCGTCGAGGAGCTGGCCCGTTCGCAGTTGGAAATGCGATTCCACCGCCTGATGTCTGACAAGCACCATACTGCCATGCCGTCGATCTCTGGATACGCCATCGCCAGATCCTGTGGGCAATCAGCCGACGCTTTCCGACGTCTCTCAGCCGGCAATCGAACGTGCTCGAAGAACATCGCGAGCTGATCGCCTGCATCAAGGCGCAGACTGCGGAGGGCGCGGCCCAGGCCATCGCCAAACAAGTCGGCGGGTCCGGCCATCATATCATCGAGCGCATGCGCGTCTCCCGCCACGCCAAGCCGCATCTGGCTAATACAAAGGCTGATTTACGGGGCGTGTAGTGTGCGGCTGACGATCTTGCCGCACATCGCATAAATCACCTGAAGCGCGCTTGACAAAGCCGGAGTGCCTGTATTTTATTCACGCTCGCGGATTAGGCAGAGAGCATCTCCGCACTCTTACTTGACTTCGATAGTCGCTGGGCAGTTTCGCCCCATGATGGCCCCATAGCGGATGGGACGCCTTCATGGGGTTTTTGGGTTTTTGGCTTACAGATGAATGATGCGTTGAAAATCGGCATTCTTTACTCCACCACCGGCCCTTACGGCTCGATGGGCCGCGACGCACGTGACGGCGCGGAATTCGCGATCGCCGAATTTGCGGCAACAAGCGGCCGGCCGGTCGAACCGGTCTTCTTCGACCCGCAGGCCGATCTTGCCGCCTATCTCGAAGGCGCGCGCCATCTGCTGCGTGCCGGCTGCCGCCATATTGTCGGCACCATTACCTCGGCCGCCCGCAAGGAGGTCATTCCGCTTATCGAAAAACATGACGGGCTTCTCTGGTACATGTGCCCTTACGAGGGGTTCGAGGCGAACGAAAACGTCATCTATGTCGGCGGCTGCCCGAACCAGCATCTGCTGCCGCTCTTCGAACATTTGATCCCACGTTACGGCAACCGGCCCTATCTTGTCGGCGCCAACTATGTCTGGGGCTGGGAGATGAACCGGCTCGCCCGCGAACTCACCACCAATGCCGGCGGCGAGGTTCTGGGCGAGCGTTACCTGCCGCTCGAGGAAACCGCGGTCGAGCGCATCGTCGCAGATATCGAGCAGCGCTGCCCGAGCTTCATCCTCAACAATCTTATCGGCCCGTCGAGCTATGCCTTCCACGAGGCGATCCGCCGGCTTGCCGATCGCGACCCCGCCTTCCGGCCCGAGAATTGCCCTGTCGTCAGCTGCGACCTGATGGAATGTGAGCTGGACGATATTGCGCCGGGTGCGGCCATCGGCCAGCTCTGCGCCGCCTCCTATTTCGACAGTGTCGCTACTTCCGAAAATGGCGATTTCAAGCAGCGGATCATTGCCCATTACGGCGAGCCTCGCCGCATCTCCAGCGTCTTTGCCAGTGCCTATACTGCCGTGCGTCTTTGTGTCGATGCGATCGTGGCTGCCGGCGGCGACGAGCCGGCGGCCGTGCGCCAGGAACTGTACGACAGAAGTTGGGCAACACCCTTCGGCGCGCTTTCCATCAACCGCGAGACGAACCACGCCGCGCTGCCCTTCCATCTCGGCCGCATCAATATCCACAACGGTTTCGATGTGATCGCCTCCCGTCCGCCGCTTGCCGCCGATCCCTATCTGACCGGCCGCAACAAATCGGCTTCGCCGAAACTGCGGGTAGTGTCATGAAGGAAACGCCCAATTTCACCGGCTGGCATGCCGTCGTCCTTCACCGCGAGGACGGCAACACCGAAAGGCTGATCCGCCAGCTCCGTCTGCTCGGCCTGTCCGCAACCCTGCAATGGGCGCCGCTTTCGGCCGCAAGCGTGCCAGATATGGTTATCGTCGATGCCGATCAGGGCTTTGACGATCTCCTGCCGTGGGCTGGCGCGATGCCGACATGCCCGGTCGTTGCTCTGCTCGGCTCGGAAGCACCCGGTCGCATAGCCTGGGCACTCGGCCAGGGCGCCGGTGCAATCATCGCCAAGCCGATCGCCGCCTCCGCCGTCTATCCAGCCCTCGTCATGGCCGTCTCAATTCATCAGGAGCGCAAGAATGTTGCGGAGCGGCTCCAATATCTCGAAGAGCGCGTACGCATGCGCCCGCTCGTCCATGCCGCTGTCGAAAAGCTGATGCAGGCGCATGGGGTCGATGAGGAACGCGCCTATTCGATCCTGCGCAACTGCGCCATGCGCCGCCGCCTGCCGACGGAACAGATCGCCGCCTTCATTCTCGGCGGCATAGAACCCCTGCCGGAGGCCGGTTGATGCGTGTGATCAAAGCCATGCTGCGCCACCCGACTGCTCTCTTCGGCCTTATCGTCGTCCTCATCGTGATCGCGTTTGCGATTGCCGCACCCTGGATCGCTCCCTTCAATCCCGATGAGCAGATGTTCGACGGCCTGTCGCTGGAAGGCGCTCCGCTGGCGCCCGGCGGTCCATATCTGCTCGGCACGGATACGCTCGGCCGCGACCTCTTCTCCCGCATGCTCTTTGGCGCCCGCACTTCTCTCGTTATCGGCCTTGTCGCCAACGGCATCGCTGTGGCGATCGGCCTGTTCATCGGCATTCTTGCCGGCTACATGCGCGGCATCGTCGGCAATATCCTGATGCGTTTCACCGACCTGATGATGGCTTTCCCGGCCTTGCTGCTGGCAATCGTGCTCGCTGCGCTGCTGCGGCCGAGCCTCTGGATCGTCGCCATGGTGATTGCCCTCGTCAACTGGGTGCAGGTCGCCCGCATCGTCTATACGGAGACGCGCGGCCTGGTGGAGCGTGATTTCATCATGGCCGAGCGCTCGCTTGGTGCCGGCCACGTGCGTATCCTCTTCCTGCATATCCTGCCGCATCTGGTACCGACGGCGATCGTCTGGGGAACACTCGGCATCGCAACGACGGTACTGCTCGAAGCGACGCTTTCCTTCCTCGGTATCGGCGTGCAGCCGCCGCAGCCCTCCTGGGGCAACATCATCTTCGAAAGCCAGAGCTACTTCCAGGCTGCCCCCTGGCTGGTCTTCTTCCCCGGCGCCGTCATCCTGCTGACCGCCCTCTCCTTCAATCTCGTCGGGGATGCACTGCGCGACATTCTCGATCCCACCCAGCGCGGGAGAGGCTGATGTTCTTCCTCATCCTTCGCCGGCTGGTGCAGGCCGCCCTCATTCTTCTCGGCGTTKCCGCCATCACCTTCGTTCTGCTTTATGCGTTGCCGGCCGACCCGGCGCGCATGATTGCCGGTCGAAGCGCCACGACGCAGACGGTCGCCAGTATCCGCCACGAACTCGGCCTCGACCAGCCGCTGCTCATCCAGTTCAGCACCTATCTGAGTAATCTGCTGCACGGCAATCTCGGTCGATCCTATGCACAGAAGACCGAGGTCTGGACGCTGATCGCCGCCCGCCTGCCGGCAACACTCGTCCTCATGCTGGCCGGCATCCTGGTGGAGGTGGTGCTCGGGCTGACACTCGGTACGATCGCTGCCGTGCGCCGCGGCGGATTTGTMGATCGACTTGTCATGACCGCTTCCTTCGTCGGTGTTTCCGCGCCGCAATTCGTCGTCGCCCTGCTGCTGCTTTATGTGTTTGCGGTAACGCTTGGCTGGCTGCCAATGAGTGGCTACGGCACCTTTGCCCATGTCGTGCTGCCGGCTTCCACCCTCGGCGTCCTCGGGGCCGGCTGGTATGCACGCATGGTTCGATCGGCGATGATAGACGTTCTCAATCAGGATTATGTTCGCACGGCCCGCGCCAAGGGGCTTTCCTCGCGCCGCGTCATCTTTCGCCATGCCCTGCCGAACGCCATCCTGCCGATCATCGCCATGATCGGTATCGATATCGGCCAGTTCATGGGCGGCGTGGTCGTCGTCGAGGCGGTCTATGGTTGGCCGGGCATCGGCCAGCTCGCCTGGCAGGCCATCCAGCAGGTCGACATACCGATTATTATGGGCGTCACGCTGACATCAGCACTCGCCATCGTCATCGGCAATCTGCTCGCCGATCTGGTGACACCGCTCATTGATCCACGCATCCGCACACGTTGACAGCAACCAAAGAAGGGGAACCCAAATGTTCAAACGCTGGCTTCGACACACAACCACGGCAACGATGGTGGCGATCGCTCCCTTCGCCGCAAAGGCGCAGGAAACACCAAAACAGGGCGGCGATATCGTCGTGACCTACAAGGACGACATTACCACGCTTGACCCCGCCATCGGTTACGACTGGGTCAACTGGTCGATGATCAAGAGCCTCTATTCCCGACTGATGGATTACGAGCCGGGCACGCCAAACCTCGTTCCGTCACTCGCCGAGAGCTTTAGCGTTTCGCCTGATGGCCTCACCTATACGTTCAAGCTACGCAAGGGCGTGAAATTCACAAATGGTCGCGAAATCGTCGCCGCCGACGTCAAATACTCTATCGAGCGCGCGGTCAACCCCAAGACGCAGGGTCCGGGTGCAGGCTTCTTCGGAGCGATCCAGGGCTTTGACGACGAGACGGGCGGTAAGACCGAGACGCTCTCTGGCATCGAAACGCCTGACAAAGACACCGTCGTCTTCCATCTTTCGCGCCCCGACGCGACCTTCCTGCATGTGCTGGCCATCAACTTTGCCTCAGTCGTGCCGAAGGAGGCAGTCGAAGGCGCTGGCGGCGACTTCGGCAAGAAACCGGTCGGTTCCGGCACCTTCATCCTGAAGGACTGGACGATCGGCCAGCAGCTCGTTTTTGAGCGCAACAAGGACTATTTCGTCAAGGACATGCCGCATATCGACAGCTTCAAGGTTGAAGTCGGACAGGAGCMGTTGGTGGCACTACTGCGCCTGCAGAAGGGCGAAGTGGATATCGCCGGTGACGGCATTCCGCCGGCCAAGTTCCTCGAAATCAAGAACTCCGCCGACGGCCCGCAGATGATCGTCGACGGCGAGCAGCTTCACACCGGCTACGTCACGCTGAACACCAAGGTGAAGCCTTTCGACAATGTGAAGGTGCGCCAGGCCGTTAACATGGCCATTAACAAGGAGCGCGTCACCCGCATCCTGAACGGTCGCGCCACGCCTGCCAACCAGCCGTTGCCACCGCTGATGCCTGGCTATGACAAGTCTTTCCCCGGCTATACCTATGATGTCGCCAAGGCCAAGGCGCTGCTTGCCGAAGCCGGCCTCCCGGATGGCTTCGAAACAGTGCTCTACTCGACCAACACCGATCCGCAACCGCGTATCGCCCAGGCCATCCAGCAGGATCTCGCAGCTATCGGCGTCAAGGCTGAGGTCCGCGCCCTCGCGCAGGCAAACGTGATCGCCGCAGGCGGTACGGAGGGCGAAGCGCCGATGATCTGGTCTGGTGGCATGGCCTGGATTGCCGACTTCCCGGATCCGTCCAACTTCTACGGCCCGATCCTCGGTTGCGCGGGTGCTGTTCAGGGCGGCTGGAACTGGTCCTGGTACTGCAATGCCGATCTCGACAAGCGCGCGGTTGCAGCCGACTCGATGTCCGATCCGTCCAAGTCCGCCGAGCGCACTGCCGCCTGGGGCAAGATCTTCACCGACATCATGGCCGATGCGCCGTGGGTCCCCGTCATCAACGAGCGCCGTGTCGTTGCCAAGTCGCTGCGCATGGGCGGTGCCGACAACATCTACATCGACCCGACCCGAGTCATCAACTACGACGCGATCTACGTGAAGCAATAGACCCCGAATAAACAATGCCTTCCCGGTTCGGCCGGGAAGGCTCTATAAAATCGAGGGAGACACCTTATGTGCATTGCCTGCAGCCATACCATTCACCGCGCCCAGCATAATTT
>NZ_JBFTNV010000062.1:0-9729 GCF_056397645.1 Rhizobium sp. 05L429
ATACAGAGCAGCGGATTTACCGAAATCAGGGCGGCGATTTCGGTCGCGGAGCACCGCAGCTTCCGCGCTGCCGCCGATGCGCTCCGCATGTCGCCGACGGCGCTCAGCAGCAATGTGCGCGCGCTCGAAGACCGGCTCGGTATCAGGCTTTTCAACCGCACCACCCGCAGTGTCTCGCTGACCTCGGCCGGCGAGGAATTCATCGCCAGCGTGGCGCCCTCGCTCGCCTCGATAGAACGGGCGATGGAAGCCGCCGGCAGCCACGGCACGCGACCCTCGGGCACCTTGCGGATCAACAGCTCGGTCACCGGCGCCCACGAAATCCTGACGCCCCTGATCCTGACCTATCTGCAGCGCTATCCGGCGGTGCAGGTGGAAGTGACGACCGAAAGCCGGCTCGTCGATGTGGTGCTCGACGGCTGCGACGCCGGCATCCGGCTTGCCGAATCCGTCCCGGCGGACATGGTGGCCGTGCCCCTGCCGTTCGGCCTTGATTTCTGCGTTGTCGGCGCACCCCGATATCTCGCCGATCATCCGCCGCCGAACACGCCCCTCGACCTCGCGAACCATCGCTGCATCAGGTCGAAGGCGGCGGGTGGCAGCATCTATCGCTGGGAATTCGAAAGCCATGGCGAGGCGCTGGAGGTCGATGTATCAGGCGGCCTGACGCTGGACGAGCAATCGCTGATGCTGAAGGCGGCCATCGCCGGCATGGGCCTTGCCTATATCTCCCGCGCCATCGCGGCGGAAGCGATCGCGGCCGGCAAGCTCGCCACCGTGCTGGAAGACTGGCTGCCCCGCCAATCCCCGCTCTGCCTCTACTACCCGCGCAACCGCAACACATCAGCGGCATTGCGGGCGCTGATCGAGCTGATCCGCGCCGGGGGCGGCGGGTGAGCGGAGGAGCAATCTTCAGGCCGCATGGTCGATTTCCTCGATGGTGTCGAGTTCCGCCTGAAGCGCCGGCGCTTCGCTTGCGGAAAGGGAGCGATGATATCGAGCCCTCGATGGCAATCAACGATTTCAGACAGTCGCCGATCCCCTCGCGCCCAGCGGGTTGCGCCGGAAAAGTTCGCCGACCAGCCAGCTGTCCAGATAGGCGCGCACTTCCACGATCGTCTCACCCTCAAAGCGGCAGAGCCAGCAATAGTGGTTGTCGAAGCGCATGCCGTCGCGGGCCGTCGCCATCGAGCGCAACTCGACGATCGCCCAGTCGCCGTCGAGGAGGATATTCCGGGTGGAGAGCTGGGTGCCGTCAGGCAGAACCTTGTGCAGCTTGGCGAAGGTGCCGGCGAGGAATTCCTGTTTCGAATGGTAGTGGCCGGCGAGCGGATGGGTGCCCATGACCGTCCAGTCCACGTCATCGGCGACATGGGTGAAGAAGCCTGCGCCGTCTCCGTGTTCGAGATGCGCAAAGAGCGCTGCGACATCCTGCTTGTTCATGGCACTTCCCCCGAGTAGCCGAACGTTCACCGGAGATCGCGTTACAGGTAAAGCCCGGTAGAAATAGGAATGATGCAAGTATTGATAGCATAAGTCAGGGAGCGCTGAAACAGCGGGGGAATGTTGTTGGCGAGGCAGATACTTCCGGTTCTTGTCTTGAGGACCTTCTCTCGCACAAAGCTATCTTTTGTGCCCCTTCTTCCTCACCGCCACTCCTAACCCTACAGGAACGATATCCACCTCCAGATGTTATCCGGACGCCAAACACCGGATCGGATTGCCCCATGCGACTACTGATGATGTTAATCCTTGCGCTGATGGTCACATCTGTCATCGGCATATTGGGCGTACAGATGTTCGATGGCGGCAGCAGCAAGACGCCGCCGGCCGTCATCCAGCAGTCCGAGCCGAAATAGGCGCCCTCACCGCCCCATCAGCTCGCCCATCACCCGCTCCGTCAACCGGTCGCATTTCCAGCCGGCGAAGGGGAAAGCATCCATCGCAATCGGCCCGATCATCTGGTCGAGCTCGCGGCGCAGGAGCGCGCGGGCGCGGTGCAGGCGGCTGCGCACGGTTTCGGGTTTGAGGGAGAGAAGTTCGGCGGTTTCCTCGACGCTCATCTCCTCGATGACCCGGGCGATGAAGACGAGGCGGAATTCTTCCGGCAGGTTGTCGGTTGCCGTTTCCACGAGTTTCAGGATCTGTCGCTGCGCCATGGTGATCTCGGGATTGTCGATGGGCGAACMGGTGGGGAAATCGAGAATGCGGCTTTGCATCTGGACCGTATCGACGGAGACTTCGGGCGTGCGGCTCGCCTTGCGGAGCCTGCCGAGCGCCTCGTTCATGACGATGCGCGTCAGCCAGGTGGAAAAGGCGCTGGTGCCCTGGAAATCGGCAAGGTGGCGGAAGGCCTTGAGATAGGCATCCTGCAGGGCGTCTTCGGCCAAGGCATCATCGCGCAGGATGCCGCGGGCAATGCGGAACAGCCGGCGGTTATAGCGCCGCATGATGGCGCGGAAAGCGGCGGGATCGCGCGCCAGCGCCAGCGCCACCAGCTCCGGGTCGCTTTTCTCTGCTGCCGATATCTCTGCGTATTGGGCCATGGCTCATCCTTTTTCCGCATTGGATGCCTGGGCAAGACGAATGTTCCCGACATCTGGAAAAATCTTTTCGGGCCGGAAAAATCTTTTCGGGAACGTCTGCGCGATGCCGGCATCCAATTCTGCGTAGGAAACATCGACCGGCGGTATCAGCCGGATGGAGGACCAGATGCAGAAACACCTTATCGCCGCTCTCTCGGCTTTCGCGCTGTCAGCCCCCGCGGCTTTTGCCGCCGGCGCAGCACCGACCGATCCGCAGATCGCCCATATCGCCTATACGGCCGGCGTCATCGACATCGAGGCGGCCAAGCAGGCGGTCGAGAAATCGAAGGACAAAGAGGTCGTCGCCTTCGCCAAGGATATGATCCGCGACCACGAGGCCGTCAACAAGCAGGCGCTCGATCTCGTCAAGAAGCTCAAGGTGACGCCCGAAGACAATGCCACCAGCAAGTCGCTGGCATCGGATGCCAAGAAGGAACGGGAAAAGCTCTCCAAGCTGAAGGGCGCCGCCTTCGACAAGGCCTATGTCGACAACGAAGTCGCCTATCACAAGACGGTCAACAACGCCTTGAAGACGGGTTTGATCCCGGCAGCCCAGAACCCCGAGCTGAAGTCCCTGCTCGAAACCGGCCTGAAGCTCTTCGAAGGCCATGAGCAGCATGCCGAGCATGTTGCCTCCATGCTGAAATGAGGGTCATGGGTGTCATGACGGTCATGGCAATCCTGCCGAAACTCTGCCTTGCGGCCGCCCTTTCGCTTTGCGCAACGGCCGCAAGTGCCGCCACGATCGAGGTGACCATCGAAAAGCTGGAGTTCAAGCCGGCGGTGGTGACAGCACGGCCGGGCGACACGATCCTCTGGCGGAACCGGGATGTGATGGATCATACGGCGACATCAAAGGGGAAATTCGACGTGGTGATCCCGGCGGGCAAGTCGGGATCGACTGTGGTGAAGGGTGATGGGGCGGTGGATTATACCTGCCGGTATCATCCGAATATGAAGGGGCGGATCGAGGTGGGGCAGTAGGGAGTGCCACCTGATGCAGTCGCGGGCGATGGGAAATGCCGGTCGTCCGCGCCTCGTTTGACGCAAAGCCGTCCACGGCCCATGTTGATCGCAAATGGAGCTGAGAATGATGGCAAGCCGCGAACATTCAGACCCGATTACCATGCGCTTGCGCCTGCATGTCCCTTCTGAAATTGCGGAGATTTGCAACCCCGGCCGGAACCGAGATTTCGTCTGCGTCTCCGCTGTGACGGCAGAGTGCCAGGAGGCTGCCGCGTGGTAACGGCTATCGACTTCATCCGCGCACGCCCGGAGCACGACGATATCATGGTCGCGCACTACCTCGCGATCTGGGAAAGTTACGACACGCCGCAAGATCACCTGCGGGAGGATGCACAGGACATCATCCGGACCTTCCTTAGGGATGGCCGTCAGCACCGAAAGCTTGCAAGCTTCATCGCATTCGACGGAAATATGCCGGCCGGATCCGTTTCCTGCCAGCTTCACACGATGCCATATCCCGTTGTCCTCAAGCCGCAGCACATGCTGCAGGGATACATCTGGTCAGTCTATAGCGATCCGCTTTATCGCGGGCGCGGCGTCGCGAAGAAACTCGTGTCGATGGCCGTGGAGCATCTGCGCGAAGCCGGCTGCACCACCGCGGTGCTTCACGCCTCGGAAGCCGGAAAACCCCTATACGCCGGCATGGGCTTTGAACTGGCGATGGAAATGCGCATGAAGCTGGGGCCGTAGGAAGCTCAGGCCTGCACCGCCGGACCCCACCGGCGAAATAACCACCCCGCAATAGGGGGCGCCACGGACCTGGTATGACTTGTCGACCTTCGGCCCGTTTCATTCTTTTAAGAAACATCCAGGCTGTAGCCGGTCAAAAACCCCTCCCCAACCCCTCCCCACAAGGGGGAGGGACTAAACTGCGGCGCCAATTTCGCTACTCCCAAGCGTTGAAATCGTCTGAACCGGAAGCGGCGAGTTAAGCCCCTCCCCCTTGTGGGGAGGGGTTGGGGCGGGGTCTTTACGAAAAGCCCATACCTGACTGATCCCCCATGTCACCCCCTCAACCTTTCATCCGCACGCTCCCACCATCGAAGCCAAACCGGCCGGATGGAGGGCAGTCATGACCACCGCACCCATCCGCTCCGGCCCACATCGCCACCACGATCGGATGCCCCCCATGTGCATGTTCTCCTCGCCGCCGAAAGCCGAGCCACCGCAGGCGCCACCCGAATACGCCCAGCAGAAGACGCCTGACTACGCCGCCGCCCAGTCCACGGCCGCGCGCCGTGCCTCCGACAAGGTGAAGGGCGCTCCCTCCACCATCCTCACCTMTCCGTCAGGCGCGCCGCCGCTTGCAGATACGCAGTCGCCGGCGCTCTCGGGCAATACCGCCAAGAAGACGTTGCTCGGACAGTARGGGCCCAGACACAAGCCATTGGACATCAGCATGGAAAACCTCCGTCGCGACAACGAGACACAGATTGCCTATCACCGCCGGCGGCTCGCCGAGCTGAAGGAGGTTCGCCAGCCCTGGGAGGCGGAATGGCGCGCACTTGCCGAGCATATCGAGCCGACGCGGCTTCGCCTCTATTCCGATCGGGAAGGCCCGCGCTCGCGCGACAAGATCATCGACAGCACCGGCAGCCATGCCTATGAKACGCTGAAGTCAGGCATGCATTCGGGGCTGACCTCGCCGGCGCGGCCCTGGTTCCGGCTGACGACCTTCGATCCCGATCTGAAGAAGCAGGATTCCGTCAAGGTCTATCTCGCCGCCGTGCAGGACAAGATGCGCGAGGTCTTTGCGGCCTCCAATCTCTACCGCGCCTTCCACATCGGCTATGGCGATCTCGGCCAGTTCGGCCAGTCCGTCGCGATCCTCGTCGAGGATGAGGAGACGGTCATCCGCGTGCAGCAGCTGGTGCATGGCCGCTTCTGGATATCAAGGGATCACAAGGGGAAAGCCACGACGCTTTACCGGGTGTTCCGCTGGTCCGTGCAGCGCATCATCGAGCGCTTCGGTTACGACAATGTGCCGGAGCGGCTGCGCAGCCTCTATGACAGCTCGAAATATGGCGAATGCTTCGATGTCTATCACGCGATCGAACCCCGCTACGACCGCGACCCCAAACTGATCGACAAGCGCAACAAGGCCTTCCTCTCCAATTACTGGATCGACGAAACAGGCGGCGATCTGCTGGAAGAAAGCGGCTTCGACAGCAATCCGATCATCGCACCCGCCTGGGAGCTTTCCGAGGACGATCACTACGCACTCTCGCCCGGCCAGAAGGCGCTCGGCGATATCAGGATGCTGCAGCTGGAACAGACGCGGAAGCTCGAAGGCATCGACAAGAAGGTGCGCCCGCCGATGAACGCGCCGACCTCGATGCAGAACAGCCCGGCCTCGCTGCTGCCGGGTGCGGTGAATTACGTGGATGATCCGACCGGCAAGGGTTTCAGGCCTGCGATGGAGGTGAACCTCAGCCTCGCGGAACTGCGCGAAGATATTCAGGAAGTGCAGAACCGCATCGAGAAGACCTTCTTTGCCGATCTCTTCTTCGCCATCACCAATATGGAAGGCRTGCAGCCGCGCAACCAGTTCGAGCTGACGCAGCGCAAGGAAGAGCAGCTCTTACAGCTCGGCCCTGTGCTGGAAAACGTCTTCGGCGATCAGCTGGGGCCGACCATCGACCGCACCTTCGATATTCTGGCGGCCCGCGACGAACTGCCCCCGCCCCCGCCGGAGCTGCAGGGCACCGAGCTGAAGGTGGAGTACATTTCCACCCTCGCGCAGGCACAGCAGGCGGTAGCAACGGGCGCCATCGAACGCGGCGTCGCCTTCATGGGCCAGGTCTCCGCCGTCAAGCCGGAAGCGCTCGACAAGCTCGATGTCGATGAGGCGATCGACCTCTATTTCGACGCGATCGGCGCCCCGCCCTCGATGATCCTCGCCGATGACAAGGTCGAGGATATCAGGGCCCAGAGGGCGCAGCAGATGCAGGCGGCGCAGACCGCGCAGATGGCCTCGCAGGTCGCACCTGCCCTCAATCAGGGCGCCCAGGCCGCACAGGTGCTGGCGGACGCCAATGACAACCCGAATGGCGCGGCACTTCTGCGCCAGCTGGGGCTCGCCTGATGGACCATTTTAAGGATCAACCATCTGCCCCCCACACCATCGGGCGAGACGAAATCACGACGGCGTTTCGCGAGGTCTTCGCGACCGCATCCGGCAAGCGCGTGCTGTTCTGGATGCTGGAACAATGCGCCGTCTACCAGGAGGCCTATGCGGGAGAGCTTGGCAACGCGACGCATTACACGCTCGGACGGCAGGGTGTGGGCCGGCGGCTGATCGCCGAGCTCGACCGCATCGACCCGACGCTCTATCCGCGCCTGCTGCTCGCCATCGCGGATCTCAAGGCAAACGACAAGGCAGCGGCGGTTAGCCGCGCGAAAAGCGAGGAAGGGCAAGACCATGACATCGATGCTTAGCAGGAGCCCGTTTCCGGCCATCCTGCGCAATGCCGAAGGCAGCGGCTCCGGTGGCGGCGAGACGCCCGCGCCCGAAAACATTCTCTTCCCCAACGAGGAGACGTCACCGGAAAGTGACCTCGGCGCTGGCGATCAGGATCATGCCTCTGCCGAAAATCATGAGGCCGCCAAGCCCGAGGGAAACGCCGATAGCGACCCTGCTGACCGCGTGCCCGACGATGGCCGCTATTCGCTCACCATGCCCGAAGGCATCGAGGTGGATCAGGAGCTGGTCGAGGCGCTCGGCCCTGACTTCCACGAGATGGGCCTGACCAACCGGCAGGCGCAGCAACTTGCCGACCGCTTCATCGAGATCCAGGGCCGGCRCGGCAAGGCGGCGGGCGAAGCGTGGGCCGGCCGCGTTCAGGGCTGGGCGGACGAAGCCCGCAAGGACCGTGACATCGGCGGGGCGAAATGGGGCGGCACCGTGGGCTCGGCCCAGCGCGCGCTCTCGCGCTTGGGCACGCCGGCGCTGCGCGAGTACCTGAATACCAGCGGCGGCGGCAACCACCCCGAATTGATCAGAATTTTCGCAAAGGTCGGATCGATGATCCAGGAGGACAACCCACCGAATGGCGGCGCGGGCGGACACGGCAGGAAAGCCGAAACCGCGCACCTGATGTTTCCCAAAGACGCACCGAAGGGCTGATAAGACATGGCTACCATTGGCAGCTACTACCCCAATCTCGTTGACGCATTCAAAGGCTCTGCCGAAGGCGCCGTCATCGAGCTTCTCTCGCAGCAGAACCCGATCCTCGACGACGCGATGGCCGTCGAGTGCAACATGGATGCCGTGCACCGCCATATGGTGCGCACCGGCCTGCCCTCCGTTTCCTGGGGTCGGCTCTATCAGGGCATCAAGCAGTCCAAGGCCACCATGCAGCAGGTGGACGACACGACGGGCTTCGTGCATGCCCGCTCCGAAATCGACATGCGCCTGCTCGATCTGGCACCCGACAAGGCGAAGGCCCGCCTCGTCGACACCATGCCCTTCATCGAGTCGCTGAGCCAGGAAATGGCTTCCGGCCTCTTCTACCACGACACGGCAACGGCCCCGGAGAAGTTCAAGGGCCTGTCTGCCCGCTACTCCGCCTATAACCCCAACCTGCCGAACCCGGCGCAGCCGAATATCGCCAGCCAGGTGGTCCACGGCGGCGGCACGGGTGCGGACAATACCTCGATCTGGTTCGTCACCTGGGGCGACCATGCCACCCACCTTCTCTACCCGAAGGGCACAAAGGCGGGCGTGAAGATCGACGACAAGGGCGAGCAGCGCGTGCTGGACGCCAATGGCGACCCCTACTATGCCAAGGAAACTCTCTACACCTGGCATCTGGGCGCAGCCGTGAAGGACTGGCGCTACAACGCCCGCGTCGCCAATATCGATGTCTCCGACATGATGGCCGGAACCGTCGATCTCTGGTCGCTCTTGCGCAAGGGCTACTACCGCCTGCAGTCGCGCCGGCTGAACGCCAAGGCGAGCCGCATCGCCATCTACATGAACAAGGATGTGCTCGAAGTGCTCGACGTGCAGTCCACCGACCGGGCGCTGACCTCCGACCGGCAGAACACGGTGCACCTGACCACGCAGTTCGTCGAGGGCCAGGAAGTGAAGTTCTATCGCGGCATCCCGATCCGCGAAACGGACGCCATCCTCAACACCGAAGCGGCCGTTCCGGCACTCGTCTGATCGTCTCTATCAAGTCCCGCCGTGATGAGCGGCGGGCACTCCCCTCAACGAAAGGCATCACAATGATTTTCGACCGGCAGACGCTGCTTTCGGACGCGCAGGTTATCACCGCGACCGGCCCCAGCACCAATGTCATCAATCTCGGCCCGATCAAGCAGGGGCTGACCCGCGATATCGGCAAGGGCGAACCGATCCCCTTCCTTATTCAGGTGGTGGAAAGCTTCAACAATCTGACCTCGCTCGCCGTCACCATCCAGACGGACGACAACGAGGCCTTCGCMACGCCGAAGGCCGTGATCACGACGACGCTTGTCCTCGCCGATCTCAAGGCCGGCAAGATCATCCCGCCGAGCCACATCCCGCGCGGCACGGACGAGCTCTACCTGCGCCTGCTCTACACCGTGACCGGCACGGCCCCGACCACGGGCAAGATCACTGCCGGCTTCACCGCGGGCGTTCCCTCGCATGGTTGATGTCATAGCCAACGTCTCAGGCTATTTCGGCGGCGCCAGACGCGACCCCGGCGAGCGCTTCAGCTTGCCGGACGCGCTCTGGAAGGACGAAAAGCGCCGTCCGAAATGGGTGCGGCTTGCCCGATCCGGCGACAAATCCACCGGCAAGGCTGAAGCCGAACCGGCAGAGAAAAAGCCGGCCGCAAAGGCAGCCAAGCTTCCCATGTCCCCCGAGCCTGAAGGCAACGGCGTGCAGGAAGCGCTCGGCGGCCCCGCCCCGGACTGGACGCCACCGGAAATCCACAACTCCCCCCAGCCTGGCGACTGACGCAAGCTGATTGACAGGCCACCTCTAGGGTTAAAACCCAATCAAACTATTGATTAAATTATCTCTGTATGATTCACTTCGGTAATAATGGGAGTTTGAATCATGGCAGGAGAATTCTGGCTTGATGACCGACAGTGGGCGGTGATCGCTCCTCTGCTTCCGACGAACCAA
>NZ_JBFTNV010000063.1:0-7829 GCF_056397645.1 Rhizobium sp. 05L429
GTAGTATCGATCTCGACGCCTCGGTCATCCTAGTGGATTCGGGAAAGCGCGTCCTCGACAACGTCTGGTTTCAGCAATTGAAGTCGAAGGACGGTTCGATCATCCACAGCGGCGACAACCTGACCGGCGATGGAGACGGCGATGACGAAGTCGTCCGTGTGGATCTTGCGAAAGTTCCTGCCGAGGTCGCCCATCTGGTCGTAACGGTCAATTCTTATCGTGGCCAGACCTTCGACGAGGTCGACAACGCTTTCTGCCGCCTGGTGGACGAATCCACGAAGAAAGAAATCTGCAAGTTCGAACTTCGCGAAAAGGGCCGCAACTCCGGCTTTGTGATGGCGGTTGTCAGCCGCGATGGCAACGGCTGGAACGTCAAGGCACTCGGCGCTCCAGCGAATGGCCGCACGGTACAGGATCTCGTCACCCCGGCGCTAGGCCTCATCTGAGGCCGGCAATGAACTGAACTGGGCGAAACGGGGCGGGGGAAAATGACAGCACTGACAATGGGGGGTAACGCCCCCCTTCCGGGCGAGGATTTCGAGATTTCGGTGAACTGGAAGCTGAAGACAGCGGCGATCGACGAGATCGACGTGTCGGCCTTCATTCTCACCGCCACGGGGAAGGTCGCCAGTGATGACGACATGATCTTCTATGGTCAGCGCGCTGACAAGGCGGGTGCTGTGAGGATGACGGAGACCAACCGGACCGCACCAGGCGGCACCAACGGGGCAAGCTTCGAAATAGATCTGCGGAAGATGCCGCAGAGCGCTGAGAAACTCGCCGTCACGGGGACCATTGGCGACGCGCAGAAAAAGCGCGTCTCCTTCTCCGACGTCGCTACGCTCGTCGTGTCGGTCATACGCGGCGGCGTCAAGGCGCTTACCTTCGAGGTTCCCGTAACGGGAATGTCGGAAGCCGCCCTTGTCCTCGGCGAATTGTACAAGCGTAATGGCCAGTGGAAATTCCGTGCGGTCGGGCAGGGATACAATGGCGGCCTCAAGCCGCTGGCCGAGAGCATGGGGGTGAAAATCGACGACGATCCCGCGCCTTCGAGGACCTCGACACCCGCGCCGCCGTCTGTTCCCGCGGTCCCACCAAAGCCGACCGCGGCTCCCATCAGCCTGTCCAAGGTAACGTTGACCAAGGCTTCTCCCAAGGTCAGCCTTGCCAAGAAAGGCGCGTCCTTCGGCGAGATCAAGATCAACCTGAACTGGAACAAGCGCACCAAAGGCGGTGGAGGCGTCCTCAGCGGGCTTTTGGGCGGCGGCAACAAAGGCATTGACCTCGACCTCGGGTGCCTCTTTGAGTTGAAAAATGGTTTCAAAGGGGCCGTTCAGGCGCTTGGCAAGAATTTCGGGAGCCTGGATCAGGCACCGTTCATCAAACTGATGGCCGATGACCGCACGGGGGCGAGCACTGACGGCGAGTGGATGCGCATCAACGGATCGCAGTGGAATGATATCCACCGCATTATGATCTACACAATGATCTACGATGGTGTGGCAAACTGGACGGAGACGGATGGCACCGTCACTGTATACGTACCGGACAACGCGCCGATCGAGATTAAACTCGACGAAGGCGCGAATGACAGGAGAACATGCGCGATTGTTCTGCTCGAGAACGTGGGCGGGGAAATCAGCGTGAAGCGAGAGGTCCAATACTTCCGCGACACGCAGGATGTGGACAAAACATACGGCTGGGGTCTGCGCTGGCAGGCCGGCTCGAAGTAAAGGATCAGGAACAATGGTACTCGACTGGTTGAAAGCTAACACAGCCGCCGCAAAATCCGCCATCATGACGGAGGTGGGCAAATTCAAGAACGCAAAATTCCTCGAAGGCGTTATCGCGGCGTCTGCGAAGATGGCATACGCCGACGGGATGGTCGATCCTAAGGAAAAGCAGAAAATGATGGGTATCGTTCAGAACTCGGACGTCCTATCCGTCTTCAAGGTCGAGGACGTCATCGCGATGTGGAAGAAGTGGGCGGCGAAATACGATAACGACAAGGATTTCGCTGACATGGAGGCGCTTTCCGCGGTTGGCAAAAACCGCGATGACGAGAACGCAGCGCGGACGCTGGTTCGGGTGGCGATCATCGTTGCCAACTCGGACGGCAACTTCGATAAGAACGAAATCCACGCAGCCATCGACATCTGCAAAGAACTCCGTCTCGATCCGGCCGACTTCAATCTCGCCGTATGAAATGCGCCCGAACAGGGCGATGGCACCACTGTGCGGAATACCGGTAGTCAAACGCAACCAACCGAAAGGTCAGGTAAAGCAATGGTAAGCTTGTCCAAGGGGGGCAACGTCTCTCTTTCGAAACTCGATCCGAACCTCAAGAAGGTCCTCGTCGGCCTCGGCTGGGATCCGCGCAATACGGACGGAGCGGAGTTTGACCTCGACGCGTCCATCTTCCTCCTGACCAAGGCAGGCAAGGTTCGAGGCGATTCCGATTTCATCTTCTACAACAACCTCAAGGCCCCCGACGGCTCGGTCGAACACACCGGGGACAACCGCTCGGGGCAGGGCGATGGCGACGACGAGGCCGTCAAGGTCAATCTTTCCCTGGTTCATGCCGACGTGGACAAGATCGTCTTCGTGGTGACCATCCACGACGCACAAAACCGCCGCCAGAACTTTGGCCAGGTAGCCGGCGCATTCATCCGCGTCGTCAACGACGAGACGGGTTCGGAAATCGCCCGCTACGACCTGTCGGAAGACGCTTCCACGGAGACCGCGATGCTCTTCGGCGAACTGTACCGCAACGGTTCGGAATGGAAGTTCCGTGCTGTAGGTCAGGGCTATGCCGGCGGTCTCGCCGCAGTCTGCGCCCAGTACGGCATCAGCGCTTCCTGAGCATCCTAGCGGATAACTTAGCACCAACCCTATAACCAGAAGGAAACACACGTGCCAGTATCTCTCTCCAAGGGCGGTAACGTCTCTCTCTCCAAGGAAGCACCGGGCCTCAAGAGCCTTCTCGTTGGCCTCGGCTGGAAGCCGCGCACGACCGACGGCGCTGCCTTCGACCTCGACGTATCGGTCTTCATCGTCGGCGAAAACGGCAAAGTCCGAAGCGACTCCGACTTCGTGTTCTACAACAACAAGATCGGCGACAACGGTGCGGTCGAGCACAAGGGCGACAACCGTACCGGCGAAGGCGAGGGCGACGACGAAGCCGTAGTGATTGACCTCTCCAAAGTTTCGGTCGACGCCAAGCGCMTGATCTTTGCTGTCACCATCCATGAAGCCGAGAGCCGCGGCCAGAACTTCGGTCAGGTTGGCGAAGCCTATATCCGCAGCGTCAACAACACAGGCGCCGCCGAGATCGCCCGCTACGACCTGTCGGAAGACTACTCGACCGAAACCGCTCTGGTGTTTGGTGAAGTATACCGCGGCAGCACTGCTGACGACTGGAAGATGAAGGCCGTGGGCCAAGGCTACGCTGGCGGTCTAGCCTCCCTCGCCAAGGATTTCGGCGTCAACCTCGCCTGATCCGGGGTTGGCTGCCAATAGGAGGGGGGCCACGTGCCCCCCTTCTGCTGTCGGGACGCATGGGGCGTCTCCCGACGTTTCGATCCCGGGGGAATGCATGTCGAGAAGCAGTTACGCAAGCGGGTCGCTCATCAACCTGCTCGTCCATTCAGCCGTCGCTGGCGCGGGGCTCAGTATGGGGCGTGACGTCTACCGCAAGACGCGTAACAACTTCGTCTTCATTGTACTTGCAGCGGTCGCGCTTGCAGGTACGGCATTCGGCATCTGGAACATGTCCCGCGGTCACAACCGGGGTCCGGTCGGGACCGTCTTCATCACCTTCCTCATGAACGCAGTGATCATCGCCGCCAGCTTTGGGCTGTTTATGTTCGCCTTCCTCGGCATAGCGGGCGGAGGGGAAAACTCCCAGGGGCCTTCGGCCACCGCGGTGCTGGTCGCACTCGGTGTGCAGGGTATGCTGGCCGGCGGCGGATTGTTGTTCGGCCTATCGCAGCGACCAAAAAGGCTCAAAGCGATCAAGGTCGATGCCGACAACGAGAACTTCCTGCTGCGGAATGGCTTCCGCGACGTAGGCGGCCGTGAGCAGACCATGCTCGATCCTGAAGGCAATGAACTGGTTCTGGAGGATTTCAGGACGGACGTCATCGTATTTAAGGTGAAGGGCCGCCGTAGCGTCAGGGCAAGAATACGGCTCGACGGCGAGGGTCGGATGATTCAGTACGTCCCCGCCTAATCATTTTGGCAAACATAAAGAACCGCTGCGCAGTGCCACAGATGGGCGAATGCGCCTGAGAAGTCGCGGTCCGGAAGCAGCCAACGAGACACGCAAACAAATGGATTTCCGATGCTTGCCGCAACCACTGAAACTTTGACTGCCGAACTTGATCGTGGAACTATTTCCGCCAAGGTAGAAAGCTATCTCATTCCGGCGCACGAAATGTTCGGGTTCGCGCAGCGCATCAACCCAAAGCGCTCGTTCCTATTCGTTTCCAAAGTCCTCGGCCGACATATTCCCGTCAAGCCGTCCACGATGCGCAGGACCTACAAGCTTCTTGCATCACAGATACCGGGCGACGTCGCAGGGCCAGTAATTTTCATCGGCATGGCAGAAACGGCGGTCGGCCTCGGCGCCGGCGTCCACCAGCAATGGGCGAATGATAACGGTCGGGATGATGGCATCTATATCTCCACGACTCGCCATTCGCTCGGGCTTCCGCTTGTCTGCGAGTTTCGGGAGGAACACAGTCACGCCACGCGCCATTTAATCCACGTTCCAAGCAGTCCAAATGTCCGTCGTCTTCTGGACAACGCGAAGACGCTCGTACTTGTTGATGACGAGGCTTCGACTGGCAAGACTTTCGGCAACCTCTATTCGGCGCTGCCTGAGGCCCTCAAGAAGAACATCACTCGAATTGTTCTCGTTACGCTTACGGACTGGTCGGCTGGGGCAGCGGAACGCTTGATCGACAACGATGTGCAGAATGTGTCGATCCTTACCGGGAGTTATTGGTGGACGCCCAACGACAATGTCGCGCCTGCTCCGGAAGTGCCGAGCCTGCCTCTGCGTGATGGGCCTGTCATCTCTCCGAATCCAGACTTCGACTGGGGACGGATGGGTGTGGACCGTCACTCGATCCGTATCCAAGCACCTTTCGAACCAGAAGGTAGAACTCTTGTCCTCGGTACGGGCGAAAATGTTTGGCAGCCCTTTCTTCTCGCCGAGCATCTTGAGAAGCTGGGTGCTGATGTCCGATATTCTTCGGTGACGCGTTCGCCAATCTCGATCGGGCATGCGATCCGGCGGAAGTTCGCATTCGAGGACAACTACGGCGGTCATGTGCCGAACTACCTCTATAACGTCGATCCTGCGGAATACTCGCGTATCTACCTTTGTTCCGAGACTGAAGAACAGCACATAAGTCCAATTCTCCTCGATGCCCTCAAGAAGCCGTATGTCGTAGTCGGATAGGCAGCTGACGTCGATCTGAAACCGCACCAAGGACACTCCCTGTCATGCCACCCGCCTACAACAAGCCGTTCCCAGGCAGTTACGCCGCCGCGGATGTCCTATTCCTTCTCAAGAAGGTGGTTATGCCCCTGACCGATGTCTCCGAGAAGGAGGCGTGCATACAGTCGGGCCTCCGCCACTATTCTGAGATGATTTCAATCGAACGCTTCCCCGACGAGGGCTATATGCGTCTCTTCGACGAGGCGATGGCCGCTGGCGCGGAGAGGATGGGGATTGAGGTCGTATCGCTAGCGCGCGCAATCAGTGCAGCGGTGGAGGGTCCTATCACGCTTGCTAGTCTCGTGCGTGCAGGGGTTCCGCTTGGCGTGCTCCTCAACAGGGCTCTCAAGGCGCTTGGTCGCGATGTCGTCCACTTTGGCGTATCGATCATCCGAGACAAGGGCATCGACGGAAATGCCATGCGCTATATCCTCGAACGCCGCCCCATCGAAGGGTTGGTCTTCGTCGATGGATGGACGGGAAAGGGAGCGATAACCAACGAACTCGAGCGGAGCTTTAAGGCCTATTCCGATGAGAAGCCGCGACTCGTCGTGCYCGCCGATCCGGCCGGCCGATCCTGGCTCGCAGCTTCGGGAGAGGACTGGCTCATCCCTTCAGGAATACTTGGAAGTACAGTGTCGGGACTTATTAGTCGTTCGATCTTGAGCGCGGATGTCGTTGGGCCGGAAGACTTCCATGCCTGCATGCAGTGGGCTCACCTGGAGCCGCACGATATCTCAAAGAGGTTTGTGGACACCGTTTGGAGACACAGCGAAGTCGCTCTCGAAGCCCAAGCAGCCGGTTCGTTATACCATCCTCCATCGCTTTGGACTGACGCTGACCGCAGCTCTCACAGCGCGAAAGCGAAAGAGGCTGTGGAATTCGTTCGTGCGCGGAACAACGTCACGAACATGAACCGCATTAAGCCGGGCATCGCAGAGGCGACACGGGCAATTCTGCGCCGGGTCCCGGAGATGGTGTTTGTGTCTTCCGAGGACGACAAGGACCTTTCGGCGTTAATGCATCTCATTCGTGAGAAGAGCATTCCCTATACCGTCGCCCCCGAGGCAATTCACCCCTACCGCGCAGTGACGCTAATTCAGCAGGTATTATGATGGCTCTTAAGAATACATCGCCCTATGAATTGGGGGCGACTCTTTACATGCCGATCCTCAAACCGGACGCGCTCGAGTATATCGCAGGGACAAAAGTGCCGAAGTTGCGCTCCATGGTGCTTTGCCTGGAAGACGCACTGCTCGAAAAGGACGTGCTCGAGGGCATGGATATTCTCGAGAAGACACTGATGCGTATCGGTCAAGCTAAAGGCGATAGCACCGAAACACATTTCCCGCTGGTATTTGTCAGGCCGCGGCATCTCGATATGGCAAAACGCATCGCCCAGATGGCGGGAATTCACAATATCGACGGCTTCGTTGCTCCCAAAGTGGTCGCCGGCGACTATGCGAAGTGGGTTGAAGCGGTCCGCCACACCGATCTCTATATCATGCCGACTCTCGAAACAGAGGAGGTGTTTGACCAGTCCGCGATGAAGGATTTGCGCGACGAGTTTCTTGCGGACTCCCCCGAGCGGATCCTTGCATTGCGTGTCGGTGGCAACGACCTCATGTCTTGTCTTGGCCTTAGGCGGGTGGGCAACACTTCCCTCTACGAAGGGCCACTAATCTATGCGGTATCCATGCTGACGTCGGTGATGAAGTCCAAGGGGTTCGACCTCACGGCTCCGGTATTCGAAAACATCGACGACAATGGTGCTGAAGCTACTTTGTTACGGGAGGTGACACGAGATGTCAGCTTTGGGTTTGTAGGCAAGACTGTTATCCACCCAAGCCAGGTGGACATCGTCCAGAACGCCTTTAAGGTCCCTCTGGCCGACTATGAGGCGGCATCGAAGATCCTGGCGATAGACGCTGCTGCCGTGTTCAAATTTGGAGGTTCGATGTGCGAGCCGGCGACACACCGCAGCTGGGCGCAGCGTATCTTATCTCGGGCAAGGGTTTACGGTTTGGTGGGAGGCGAAGCGTCAGCGTCCATCGCCGCAGAATAGCGGTAATGGCTGCAGTTTTTTGCTGCTGGAAATTTGAGGCTGTTTTTAACGGTCACATCGGGCCACTGAGTTTTAGGTTCCATAAGATAGATTATGCGATTTTCATCTGTAAGGGGGTACATTCTATTTCCAAGTGCGACATGCCAATGATTTCAATGGCTTCACTTTGGAGATTTTGGCATGTCCCGATGCTATCAGCAACTATCCCTCGCCGATCGACGGCGGCTTCACCACCTCGTCGCACGCAAGGTGCCGATC
>NZ_JBFTNV010000064.1:0-8437 GCF_056397645.1 Rhizobium sp. 05L429
AATAGCTGAGCGCCGTTTCGCCGTAGACGACCGCAATGGCGTCCCGGTCGCGCGCTACCTGCTCCTCAAAAAGACCATGGATCGTCTGATCATCCGGATATGCTGCCTGGGTGTCGTTCCACTCCACCAGCATGCGACGCTCGTCTGAAGCACCGAGCAGCGGCAACGCATCCACCGCCATGGCAGGATCACGGCAGAYCTCCTCCAGCAGCTTCTCATAGTGACCTGCCAGCTGCCGCATCGTCGCTTCGTCAAACAGGTCCGTATTATATTCAAACTCCCCGTAAAGCCCCTGCGGCGTCTCCGTTAGGCTGCAGGTCAGGTCGAACTTCGACGTGCCGGTCTGGCTGGAAAGCAGCTCGAAAGTCAGCCCGGGTAGCTCCAGACGTTCCTGCGGCGCATTCTGCAGGATGAACATGACCTGGAACAGCGGAGAATAGCTCAGGCTGCGCTGCGGCCTGACTTCCTCGACAAGCTGCTCAAACGGTATCTCCTGATGCGCATAGGCCTGCAGCGCCGTTTCCTTCGTCTGTAACAGCAGACGCTCAAAACTGTCGCCATCGCCAAATCGGCTGCGCATCACCAGCGTGTTGACAAAGAAGCCGATCAGCCCCTCAAACTCGACGCGGTTGCGCCCGGCTATCGGCGTTCCGATACAAATGTCGTCCTGCCCGCTATAGCGATGCAGCAGCGCTGCAAATCCCGCCTCCAGCGCCATGAACAGCGTTGCGCCATGCTTCTGGCCCAACGCTTTCAAATCGCCCGTCAGATCAGCCGGCAGGCTGAAGCCAATGGTGGCGCCGCGCTGCGTCTGGATCGCCGGCCGCGACCGATCCGTGGGAAGCTCCAGAAGCGCCGGCGTCCCATGCAGCTGGTCTTTCCAATACCCCAGCTGGCGTGCAAGGTAATCGCCCTGCAGCCGCTCGCGCTGCCAATGCGCATAGTCGGCATACTGCACCGGCAGTTCAGCCAATCCCGACGGCCGCCCTTCAAGCTGCGCACGGTACCGCTAGCAATATCAAAACGATATTTGGCATCCAACGAAAGAAAGTACTGCACAGAACGGTTTACGTTTCCATCTGCTGAAAGATCATTAACCTGAAAATCGAGGTCAGTTGCGGTAACGGTCGACGTTAGAATTGAATCTTCGAGCACCAGGGCTGAATGAAGAACGTCGTGCATCGAATGAATCTGCAGCAAAGCATCACGCAGACAATCAACATCTAAGGGGCCAGTGCCCCGTACCTGGAAAGCAACGTTATTGAGGTGGTMTGGGTCAGTTAGAGCCTCAATGTATAAAATGCGCTCTTGCGCCAGAGAAGCCCTTCGAAAAGATCTACCTTCTTCGCTTTCCAACAATGAACGAAGCCAAGGTTTATAAGCTATTAGCTCTTGGCGTAGCTCCTCATCTATGGCGCGCTTACCTGATACCTGAATCTTTCCATCCGGCAGAACACGCAATGCAATTCCAACGCGATGTATTTTCTCGAGAAACTTTGCAGCTGCAGCTAATGACATGACCACACTTCAAAATTAATCAAAATTCAGCGATAGCCAAAGCTATTAAAATGCGCCGCAAAGTCAACAACTGATTGTTGCGTTTATATGATCCAACAAGGATCAGTTGGTGAAAAAGCTACGATTTATATAGTGCCTCGCTTTCTCCGCAAGCATGAGGCGAGCTTCTTCATAAACCTATCCGGGCGTATTTCGTCGCGGAAGAGCTGACTGATATGGACGGCCGCGCGGGCAGGAGATCATTGCGTCAAGGGAGACGGTGGCTGCACTAGCCCCTCCTTCTCCTCGCGACATCAGAGCCGGCGGCCAACGATGGGCCCGACAACTCCAATGGGTTCCTCATGAGGCTACTCCGAAGATTTTGCACTAAGACTTTCTTTGTTCGGCATCATCGCGACCCCACACAGCCAGCCGTCGGATTTCCTGCAGGTGGCAGAAGCCCTGGCCAATGCAGCGCCAGGGCTATTTCGCAGGATTAGATCACCAGCGGCAGAGAAAATCGATTGGTCGGCGTCTCGTTCATGGTGGGGTCAATCCGGGCTGCAGCAAGCGGCCGCGAAGATTGCGGTATGCTGCAACGGAGACTATCGCAAAGCTTCTGTTTTTTCGTGGAACCGGCAATTTTGTGCGGGTACTTTCGTTCCTCGTGTGAGCCRCCACAGTATTACCTCCATCCTCGAGATGTGACCTCTGACATCATATCTTCGATGTTATTTTGGAAAGGTAACTGTCCACTGCATGAGCCCATAATTGTGGTTTGAAAAGGAGACCGTGACCAGCCCGGGCCGAAATAAATGTGCCCTTCCCTCCGGCTGAGGTAAAACTCTCGAAATTCCGTCTGCAGTGACTTATGCTGTAATACTGATCATTGCTTCCGTGAAGCCAAAGGGTGGGCAGGCCAGAGGTTGCACCCTTCTGAAATATGAGGGGGTTCACTGTCTCGTGCGCCGGGCATGCTCTGCCGAGCCAACCGCCATTGAAGTTAATGGCCCCAGAGAGCTTCATCGAACTCATACCCGCGTATGCGATTGACAAAATTCCGCCCCTCGAAACACCGCCGACAACAACTCGATTCAAATCGATGTCATCTCGGCTTTGAACAAAAGAAGCCACCGCGTTCATATCTTCAACCGCTCTGTCGAAACCCTTCAATGCGATCTCAGGTTCGCACGAGTAGCCGCTACCATCTGAAGCAAGTCCCTCTCCATACCGCCCTTCAGACTTTCCCCGTCCACGACGCTGAAGAAAGAGGACCAGCCATCCGCGTTCGTTGAAGAAATTTTGGATGACGGATGGAGATATAACTCGTTTGTACACCGCCGGATTCACGCCGCGGCCAGTAGAGCCATGGTTAAATATTAGTGTTGGGTAAGGGCCATTTGTGCGTGGACGTGCCACGACAACTTGTAATCGGACACCGTGTTCAGTTGACGGGATAAAAACTGATGATTTCTGAAACATTCCGGCTCCTTATTTGGCACTATCTTGAGGTGTTAGGTTTATTCGCAGTCAAGGTCTCCGGATCGTTGTTTTGACCGGTCACCCACGTGTTTTATCAACCGCTCGTGGTCTCTAACCAAGTTACGGCGCTAAAAATACCCATTATAATTTTTCACTCTCCACTGGGATGCACTTTCACGGCTCATTTCGGGGATCACCGTTCAACGCTCAACGGTTGTACTTGGGAGCGGGATATGGCTCAAAAAAAACTTGGAGAAAATCCAACCAAGTTTCGCATCGAGCAGTGCATATGCAGGCGTAACCTGGCGAGGCGATATGGGTTTCGTCAATTCTTCGATCCTGGATTCTGGGACAGGACCAATAGTCTCATTCACAATCACAGATTGTGACAAATAGTCAAACCGTCGGGTCAATAACGCCTTAAGAAATTGGAATTCCGTCATGCCGATGAAGGCTAGGCTGCGGAAAGCAGATCCAGGCGGAGTTTCAAAGTTTCCATCGGGCAAATATGCCTGATTTATCCAATATTCTCCACTTTTCTCATGATGACGGACATGAAGTCCGGCTATATTTCCCGGCTCTTGTTTGTAGAGGAGGTCGTTTGTAGTCGATGATATGTTGTCGCTATCTACTGGATCTGCAATCGCGTGCCAAGCGTACGAACCAAGAGCACCCCAAAGCCCACGTCCTACAGCGCGAGTGCAGAAAAGAATCAATGCACCCACAGGACTGTGTATTGAAAGAAGAAGCAATAGGCCATACCAGATCACCATGCCCCGCAGAAATTGCGGCAACTTTCGTCTTCTATGCTTCCACAGATATAATATTACATCGACACCAAATACTACGCTCAGCGTTGTTCGCATGTGATAGCTGCAGAAATCAATAAAGCTCGTTCTTTCACTACGGAGGGTTGTCTGAATATCGTCCGGCCCATTGTCCTCAACGTGATGAATATACACGTGCTGGACCCGATAGAAGCTAGGTTGGCGGCCTGCGAGAGGGTTCAAAATCCACCGGAGAAATTTGGACGTGCATGTCAGTATTAAGCGAGCGATTCCTTTCGTCTCCTTCGCAGGGCGGAAATGATCGTTGTGTATATCCGAGTGATCAACTTCCTCATGAAGTGCAGACGTTAATATTAGTACAGCATAAATATAGAAGGCGGCGTTCAAAACATTTGGCGCTTCAGGATATGCCATTGCTATAAATGCCACTGAAAGTGTTATGCCTTCAAGCAAGACAAACCGAATAAAGATAGCGCTTTCAGGATGCCGCAGACGGGAGGAATACCATCGCTCCGGCCATCGTTTTTGAATCAAGACATAAACTTCGTTTTTCTTCTGCGGAAAATAGTTCAGAGCATAGAAGGCGCGTACAAAAAGAACTAACGACCAGCTCCACAGTATAACGGTGAGTATCGCTTCATGCCATTGCAGGTTGTTATTATCGCGATTGGCCAAAATGCCACTCCCGACGACGCCTACTAGACCGGCAAAAAATACAGGAACAGGGAATCTGTCCACAATCTCGCCGGTTTTTTTCCACCTGAAAAGAGGGTACGACAAGATGAATGGAATATAAAACAAGTTTATAACAAGGAAACAAAAGCTCGTGTAGAATACGTTGACGCATGCACCAAAAAGACGTCCGGGCGTAACCCGATAAACAGTTGGTTTTATTGAATCCATCCGACAGTCCTGTAGTAAGCTACAACTATAAGGGGAGCTCGTTAAAAGCGAAAAAGGTGCTCGCTCCGACAAAATCACCACAAATGCGCGTATTTGTCCAGCGAAAACACGTCAATGGAATGAGTGTCCGACCGACAGAATAGCGTTTGTGCCTCATGCGCGCACGGAAATAAGATCGCGCATCACCGGCACGTTTGGGCTKACCCGGAACCGAGGCGTGAATCTAGGATTGACAGATTTGGACGGGCTTTCGCATGTTTTGAACGGGTGCTATGCCGTGATGGTCACGGCGCCCATCGCAAAACCATCCGCAATATCAGCGTTTCTTGCTCGGTCAGGCAGAGGCCTGCCTCCCAGCGTGATCGTGGACGGGCGGACTTGTGGGAAGTTCGTTGGAATGGCGCGCGATTTGATGTCGCAAAGTGTGAGAGCGTTCATCGTTTGCCAGCGTATCGGCATTCTTTAGGACAGAACGTTTTGCGCGGCTCAACTCGTTTCACAACGCATCACCACCGCCATCGACCGAGCGCGCGTGAGTGGGCTGGGGTTCTCGGTGAACGAGGTGGCGRCTAGCCGGACAACTGACTTTTCGATCAGTCGCCAGGTTCTAGCTGCGAAGCAAGACAGCTTTTGCTTGAAGCGCAGTTCTGCTCATAACGACAAATCACAAAGACCAATGGAAATCCGGTGGAGTGCCCCCATTTCGCCGGACAGATCAGCTATTGAGACAATGCTTTGATGAACTCCCTTGGGGAGGCCATTTTCAGCGCTGAGTGTGGGTGGATTTCATTATAGTCTTCGATCCATCCGTCGATCTTCCGGAGGGCTGTTGCGGCGTCCGGAATGGGTGAGATGCGTATGTAGTCCCGCTTCAGGGTTTTGACGAAAGCCTCCGACATGCCGTTGGACTGAGGGCTGGCCACGGGTGTGAAGCATGGGATCAGGTTGAGGACTTGGGCAAACAGCCTAGTCTCCCGCGCGGTGTATGCACTGCCGTTATCAGATAGATGTTCTATCGCATGCGGGGCGCTGGTTGCGCCGAAGCGCTTTTCGACGGCCTCCAACATCATGTCTCGAATGTCGGAGCCCGATATCCCGGCATTGGCGACGGCTGCCCATGAGATAATTTCCCGGTCAAACGCATCGATGATGAACGCGAGACGGACCACCTCKCCATTCCAGCAGGTGAACTCAAGGCCGTCCGAGCACCAGCGGAGGTTAGACCGCATCACCATGACCTTGCCGTCGTGCACACGGCCTACTCGCACCGCCGTGTGTTTCTCAAGGATCATAGCGTGATTGGCCATAATGCGATGAACCCGTTTGCGATTGATGACGGGCAGATCGGCAGCTCGCCGCTGCCTGTTGAGAAGGGCAGCAATCCGCCGATAGCCGTAGGTCGGCCGAGCATCCACGAGCTTGCGAATAGCAGGCAGCAGCTCGGCATCGTCTGCCTTCAGATACCGCCCACGCGGCTTGGACTTGCCTTTGCGTCGCGCGGCGAGATTGGACCGCGATACGCCCAGGACGTCAGCCACGGTCTTCATCGGGAACTGTCCTTCGGCAACAAGATCGGCCGCGATATCGGTTTTTTTGAGTGGGCTTTGGAAAGAGCTTCGCGGAGAATCTCGTTCTCCAACGTCTTACGCCCGAGGATGCGCTCAAGCTCGCGCACTCGATCTTCCAGCTTCTTCACCTCCGAATTGCCGATCACTGGCTCGTCAGAATCCACGGCCACCGCACCTCCCTCGCTCAGAAGCCTACGCCAGCGATACAGGAGATTTGGCGCAACTCCATGCCGCCGAGCCGCAGAGGAGACGGTCTCCCCGGCGGCATAGCTTTCCTCGATGATCTGCAGTTTGCGTTCCGTTGTCCAGCGTCGCCGCCGGACGTCACCGATCATCAAGTCAACCTGTCGAAACTCGTTAGACATAAGCTTATCCTCAAGCCTGTGCTTGAGCCTTCCTGCTTATGCTGAGTGTCCGGTCGAAAATGGGGGCAGTTCACCAATGGAAATCCGGCAACAGGCAAGAAACATGACGTGCGGTGGGTCGGTTCCCCGCGAGAGAGGAGGGCTGAGTACAAGGGATGCAACACCAAGTGGATTCGAGGAAACGTGCGGGCACTCTAAGCTTTGATCTGAAAGAGCGTAATTACCTTGTCGTCCGTAAGCATTTGGAACTGTCCGGAGAAAACCGAACCTTTCCTGAAACGCATATGTAGTTGTTGGTTTAGCTCGACCAAAACGCTACCCCGCTTCCAGTCGATGTCAATGATTGAGATGGCTTGGAAATCGAAATAGAACCCTACAATCGGATAAACCGCTTTAAAAAAGCTTTCCTTCATGGAGAATATCACGGTGAAGACAACGTCTCGTCGAGACGGTTCTTTAATCAAGACTATCTCGTTTTGATTTACGACCATTTCCATTATTTCGTTGATTGTCTCTTCCTTGGCGACATCTTCGGCGTCTAGCCCAACAGCAAGGACATTATCAACTTTGGCCGTTACCGCTACGGCGTAGGCGTGACAATGACTTATCGAGCCAACGATCCCAGCCGGCCAAATGGGGTGACGTCCTTCACCAATGCCGATGATCTCATCCTGCACTTGCCATCGCTTTAGTGACTCCTGGGCACAATAGCGACCAGCGAGAAACTCGGACTTTCGCTTGACGGTAGCCTTGTGTAGATATTGTTCGTAGCCTGGGTTTATCGTTAAGGTTAGCTCTTCTGAATAGGAGGAGGCATCGAAGTTGGTTTGAAAGATCGAAAATGCAGAATCATCCAACCAAAATAACTGTTTGGCATTGGAAAAGAATCTATTCATGCGCCATTTCCGGAATGTTGGACGCGACGGTTGGTCTACTATGAACTGAATGGATGAATGGTCGTGCATCAACAAAGACTGTCATTAAAAGTCCGCTTGTTCCAAAATCAGCAGTTTCAATAGTCGTGTCGACGTATTGAAGAAACAACCACGGTTCGCTCCATCAGAGCGGTATAGCTTCGGGTTCTAGTGTGGAATCATGCGGTCGGGCCTGTTTTCGTTTCCTGCTCGCATCTGCTCATAAATCGCAGTTGTTTGTTTGCAGCTTGTCTCGAACTTGAGGCATGGAGTTATTGGTGGGGCAAGTGAAATTTCACTGCGAATTGAATTTCGCATCCTTTCCTTCATCAGGTCATCAGGAGAGGCGTTGAGAGAGCTTTGCCTTTTTTGCCGCGGCTCAACGTGGGTTTGATCCTGCTAGCTCTCGAATGCTGACCGTCTCGGTGATGACTTCATGAGCCTTCCGTTAAAGTCTTATGGATAGTGGCAGATTTCGTGTCCCATGGTCCGCGCCGTGGATTTGTTTCTGGGCTGGTTGATTCGTAGTGAAGACCGCACGAGTCTTAGGACCAACACGACGTCATGCTTGGTCGCGTTCTCCGTATCACCTCATCAGTGGAGCAGCGACGTCGCTTCAAGCTGGCTCAGTTAGAATATCTCAAATCCGCAGCAATCAATGTTAGGGTTCGGCTGGCGCTGTTATCGACTGCGCCAGTTCGGCCAGATTGTCGGTGGTGAACAGGCTGCGTATACTTGCGTTCATGCCCATCTYGCGCATGCCCTGCACAATCCTGACAGCCAGGAGCGARTGTCCGCCGAGTTCGAAGAAGTTGTCGTGGATGCCGACCTGYTCGAGGCCGAGCACGTCGCACCAGATGCGGGCAAGCGCCTGTTCGGTCGGCGTGCGCGGGGCGACATAGTCCTGCGACCTGTAGCCG
>NZ_JBFTNV010000065.1:0-4644 GCF_056397645.1 Rhizobium sp. 05L429
GCGGCTACAGGTCGCAGGACTATGTCGCCCCGCGCACGCCGACCGAACAGGCGCTTGCCCGCATCTGGTGCGACGTGCTCGGCCTCGAACAGGTCGGCATCCACGACAACTTCTTCGAACTCGGCGGACATTCGCTCCTGGCTGTCAGGGTCGTGCAGGCAATCAGTCAGCAAATGCACCGGACGATCCCGCTCGTGACGCTGTTCAAGTCGGCCGCGCTCGGTGAATTGGCCGTTGCAGTCGATGCCGGTGGAGAAGGAAGCGCGGGAGATGAGGGCAGGCTGGGAGATATTGCGCAGATAATCCCCGATAGAGCTCGCATGGGCGAGCCGTTCCCGCTGACGGATATCCAGCAGGCATACTGGCTGGGGCGCAGCAATGCGTTCACGCTGGGTGGAACCAGCACGCATGKTTATTWTGAACTGAACATATCCGGCTTCGATCTGGACCGTTTTGACGCTGTCATAAGGCAGCTTGTCGATCGTCATGGGATGCTGCGGGCCGTCTTCAATGCGGACGGGACACAACAGATCCTGCAGGACGTGCCCGACTTCCATACACGCCTTGTCGACCTGCGCGGCAAGGATGAGGCAACGGCAAGTCATGCGCTCGATCAGATACGGAACGAGTTGTCGCATGAGGTTTTTGATTCGACCCGATGGCCGTTGTTTGGGTTTTGTGCTGCCTATCTTGATGACGGGATTACGCGTCTATGCATCAGTGTGGACATGTTGATCACGGATGRGGAGAGCCTTCGGATCCTGGCGTATGAGCTGGGATTATTGTATCGCGACAGCGAGCACAGGCTGCCCCCGCTGGAATTAACGTTCCGTGATTATGTCCTGGCTGAACATAAAGTACGCGAGAGCAAATGGTACGCGCAATCGCTGGCATACTGGCAGTCGCGCCTATCTGATTTTGCTCCGGCTCCCGAGTTGCCACTGGCGATCAGTCCCGAACAGATCCAGCAGCCGAGATTTAAAAGGCGCAGCTCCGGACTGGATATAGTCCAGTGGAACCAGCTTAAGGCTATCGGAAGAAAGCACAATGTAACGCCATCGGCTTTGCTGCTGACCGCCTTTGGTGAAGCGCTTGCGACCTGGAGCAAGCAGGCGCGCATGACGATCAATCTGACACTCTTTAATCGCCTTCCCCTGCATCCTCAGGTCGGGCAGATCGTTGGCGATTTTACGTCTGTTACGCTTTCGGAGATCGACGCCGATCCCTCCCTTAGTTTTGCGCAAAAAGCCAAAGCAACACAGATGCAGTTGTGGAACGATCTTGATCATTCCGCGGTCAGTGGCGTGCAGGTTCTTCGTGATCTAAGCCGGTTGCGGCTTGGCCGGGCGGCGAGCATGCCCATCGTCTTTACAAGTACATTGACGAATGCGCATATGCCGGATGCCGAAACCGGCGGACAGGTTTKGCAAAGCGAATATGTCTACGGGATCACGCAAACGTCCCAGGTATGGCTTRRCCATCAAGTCGCCGAGAGTGCGGCTGGACTGGGCTTTGAATGGGATGCAGTGGAAGAACTATTCCCTGCAAACATGATTGATGAGATGTTCTCCGCATACTGCGGTTTATTGCAGAAACTGGCCAGGGACGAAGGAGAATGGCAGCAGCCACGAGCGCATCTGCTCCCGATAGAAGCGCCCCTGGAAAGCGTACCGGAGCCATTTGCGGCCGAAGATGGGCTGTTGCACGAACTGTTTGATCGCCAGGCACAGGCCACCCCTGAAGCAACCGCGGTGATTACGCAGAGCTACCAGCTGACTTACGGTCAATTGCGCGCGCGCGCACTGGGGCTTGCCGAAGAGCTTGAAAGCAGCGGCGTGGGGCGCGGCGAACCTGTTGCGGTTGTCATGCATAAAGGGTGGGAGCAGGTTGTTGCCACGCTGGCGATCCTCTATGCAGGAGCCGCTTATGTACCGCTGGATCCAGAATTACCTGTCCAGCGCCTGCATCACATCCTCGAGCAAACCCGTTGTCGCTTCAGCCTGACACAGCCAAAGGTCAACGAAGCCATCGAGTGGCCGTCTCCGCTGCGCCGTATCTGTGTCACGCAAGAAGACATCGCTGACAATGAGAGAGAATTTGGTGGCGTCTTTGGCGATGCCGGWGACCTGGCCTACATCATCTATACATCTGGCTCCACAGGTGTGCCCAAAGGGGTCATGATCGACCATCGTGGGGCGGTCAACACGGTATTGGATATAAACAGGCAATACAGTGTAGGTTCAACCGATCGCATACTGGCGCTGTCTTCTCTCAGCTTCGACCTTTCCGTCTTCGATATCTTTGGCACCCTTGCTTCGGGTGGCGCTGTCGTTGTTCCGACAGCTGAACATGCACGAGATCCCCAGCATTGGCTTAGCCTGATCGAGGAGCACCGTGTTACCGTCTGGAACTCAGTGCCGGCATTGATGACAATGCTCATCGAGTATATCGACGGCCCCGCGGCCAGAAGGCCAGATCCGTTGAGGCTGGTTCTATTGTCGGGAGATTGGATCCCTGTCGCCCTGCCGTCACGCATCCGAGCCCACCTACCGCAGGCGARCATCATTAGCCTTGGCGGAGCAACGGAAGCCTCCATTTGGTCTATTCATTATCCGATTAAGGAAATAGACGATGATTGGCGCAGCATCCCTTATGGCAAAGCGCTCAGCAATCAGGAGTTCTACGTTCTTGATGATGCACTGAAGCCAAGGCCGACATGGGCCACAGGCCATCTTTATATTGGTGGCATCGGATTGGCCCAGGGCTACTGGAACGACCCGCAGAAGACTGCGCAAAGCTTCCTGACCAATCCCCATACGGGTCAACGCCTTTATAAGACGGGTGATCTGGGCCGGTATCTGCCTGATGGCAACATCGAATTCCTTGGCCGCGAAGATAGCCAGGTCAAGGTTCAGGGCTATCGTATCGAGCTTGGGGAAATCGAGGCGGCACTGGAGGCCCATGACGATCTGCAGGCCTGCGCAGTCACCGCACTGGGAGAGCGGGCCGGAGACAAACGGCTGGTAGCCTATATCGTGCCGAAGGCAGGGGCCGCATCTGTAACAAAGGAACAGCTTGCGACTTTCCTGGCAGCAAAAATACCCAGCTATATGGTGCCGTCGGCCTTCGTGGYGCTCGACGCCCTGCCGCTCACGCCCAATGGCAAGGTTGACCGCAAGGCCCTGCCGGCGCCCTCGTCATCCTCTTCTGAAACGCAAAGTTTACAGGGGGATGAACTAAAGCTGGCTCACTTAATTACTGAGAGTACGGGAATTAATATTTCTTCATCAAGCATCGATCTTGTTTCTGCCGGTCTTAATTCAATCGATATAATCCGCCTTTTCAATGCGCTCCATTCCCGCATTGGTTTTCAGCCCAGCTTAAAAGAATTCATGGCAGAACCTACAGTTTCGAATTTGGTTCGTCTCTGCAGACAACCTGAAAAATCTAAGATCTTTAGGAAGGAATATCGCATGGATCTTGTTCAGGACATGCCCGATCGTTTGAAATTCAAAGAGGCTCGCCGGGGCCTCAGGAGCTTTGATAACAAGCCCCAAATTGATCTAGGTGCGCTGCCGGAGAATGAGCAATGGCTCCGTCATTCATATCTGTTCCGTTCCACCAGGCATTTCTCGAAACAGCCGATAGATCGATCCTCATTTACCTATCTTCTGTCTGCACTTGCCGAAGGTACTTTGGACGGCAAGCCAAAGCTACTATATCCTTCTGCCGGCGGTCTATATCCGGTACAAACCTACATATATGTGAAGAATAATCGCATCTCCGGCCTTTCGGAGGGGTGTTATTATTTTAACCCTCGGCAATTTAGTTTAGTAAAAATATCCGATGGCGCAGTTTCTCCCGATCTGTACCATTATTTTATAAACCGGCCGATCTTTGATAGTTCTGCATTCGCGTTATTTTTTATTGCAGAAATGACAGCTATCGCTCCTATTTATGGGGAAAAATCGATCGATTTTTGTCAAATTGAAGCCGGTKCCATGGCGCAAGCTTTGTCGCTGTATGCCGCGCCAACCGGGTTGGGACTATGCGGTATAGGGGATGCGATGGATGCAACTTTGACATCACTCTTTCAGCTGAATGACAGCCATCAAGTCGTACATTCTCTGGTAGGAGGACTTGCTGAACATGGCGAAAATCCAGCTTCAGGTGAAGGTCTTTGGGTAACCGATGACGTTGTGGCATTGGAGACGGGGGAGCTGTGAGTGGCCAAGAATTATTAGACCTTTGCAGATCGAGGGGTATTTGGCTCAGTGCCAATAGGTTTGACAGTAGACTGAGATACTGGGCTCCGCCTGGAGTAATGACCCCTGAACTTGCAAGCAAGCTACAGGCGAAAAAGCACGAGATAATTCCACTATTATTGAATGCTGCCGTAAGAGACGATGTATCGCGCAAGGGTCTGATACGCAGTGTCTGCTCGCATGCGCAGCAGCGTCTCTGGTTTTTGGATCAATACGACCAGGACAGCACCGCCTACAACATACCGCTGGCGCTGCGTCTGAAGGGCGAGGGGATCAGCGCTGCACGGATAGGGGCGGTTTTTGAGGAGCTGACGCGGCGGCATGAATCGCTTCGCACGGTTTTTGAGCTCGACGATGGCGCGCCAGTACAGGTCATCAG
>NZ_JBFTNV010000066.1:0-4566 GCF_056397645.1 Rhizobium sp. 05L429
GCACATTGCCGCTGGCAACCACGCCACCCGAACCATTGGCCGCACCGCCCTTCTCGGTCGCATCCCCCGCATCGGCAACCGCCGTCGGCGTCGCGTTGCTCGAGGTCGAGGGATTGAACATCACATCGACCCAGTAGTTCGTCTCGTCCACGGTGCTGGTGGGGTATAGGCTGCTACTGCCGTATCGATATACGCCGTTGCCGCTCGCTGACGCCGTCAACGGGCCACTCGTCACATTGGAGGTAAAGTAGTTGGCGGTTGTCGAATAATGACCGGTATTGGTGTGGTAAGACGCCGTGTAGGTCTGCCCGGGCGTCAAGGTCACCGGACTGGAGAAATAGGCGGTCTGCCAGCCGCTGGCGGTCTCGTTCGTGAAAGTGAGGGTCGCGATCCGCGTACCCGTGCTCGACCAGAGCGAGCCGGTATGCGTCCCTGTGTCCTGGCTGCCTTTATAAAAACGAATACCGCCGAGGGTGCCTGCCACTGAGGTCTGGAAGCGCACGCCGAGCTCAATGGCTGACGTATCGTCGGTGTTGACGACCGCCGGCGTCGCCGCGCCGGAAAAGAGAGACACATAGCTCGGCCCGCTGACGGTGACCGTGCGTCCGGCCGAGGGTGTTTCGAGGTTGATGCTGTCGTCCACGGCGCGAGACAGGATCGTGTAGGTGCCCGCGGTCTGCGGCGACCACGTATAAGTCCAGTTCTCATCGCCTGTGGCCGGATGCCAGCTCGCGCCATTGTCGGTCGAAACCTCGACGCTGGCGATCACCCCGCCACCCGTATCGGCGGCGGTGCCCGTAATCGTCACCGTGGATCCAGCGACCACCGTGGCGGGTACCGTGATGATAGATGTCGGCGCAACATTGTCAGTGGAACCAGTTGTGGCGACGAGCCCGGATTGCAGCGTCCCAGGCTGGATGCCCATGTCGGCAAGCAAATTGACCATTGCCTGCTGCACGCGGGGATCGGTCGGCGTCGCCTCATTATCGTGATTGTCGCTCAGGCCCCATGTCCAGTAGACCGTACCGGCGCCGAACACCAGCGCGCCGCTGGGCGCACGATAAAGTGTCAGATTGTGGGTGGCGGTCGCGTTGCCAGTCGTGTTTCCGTAGTCGAGCAGGTAGGTGCTGACCGGAAGTGTCGTCGACGACAGCTTCACGAGGCCCGCCGGATCGAAGCCATTGTCAGGCGCTTCGTCCCACTCATAACCGAGATAGTTCTTGGTGAGCGTTGCCGTCTGGCCCGGCTGAAGATTGGCAACGCTGGTATTGCGCCAGAAGCGCAGGTTGGCGTCGTCATATCCAACCTTGATCGCGCCCAGATTGCCACCGACATCGTCGACCTTGAACAACTGCCCGGTCAGCGAGTTTTCCGGGTTTCCGCCGCCGATAGCCGGTGGGCTGAGGCGCGGATCGCGGAAGGTGCCTGTCCATTCATTGGAAGGGTCAATGCTGCTGCCGGGCGCCCAGGTTTCCTTGTAGGAGATAAGGGTGCGATAGGGCGTGCCGTCGGCGCTGTAGGCATTGCCCCAACGGGTACGCCAATAGACCTCGTTACCGCTCCAGAACATGAGGTTGACGCCCGCATCGCGTGCGGCTTCGACGTTGGTCCTCTGCTGCCCCGACCAGTACTCGTCATGCCCCGCATCAACATAAGTCTTGTGATTGAGCAACAGGCTGCCGTAGCGGTCGACGTCGACACCCGACATGTAGGAAACATCATAGCCATTCTGTTCCAGCCAGTAGATGCCTGCATACTCGGCGCCGAACAGATAGTCCTGGGGACCGGCATAGGTGCCGACCCCGCCCCGGGTCGCAATCGGCCTGTTGTAGCTGACCGCATAGGCGCGGCCGGCACCCTGCCCCGTCGCCGGACCGTTGCCGCCGTAGAAGTTTGCGCCACCCCAGCCGTTATAGGCTTGCCAGGTCTCGTCGGCCGTCTGGAAAACGATGTCGCTGTGACTGTCGTCGTCGCGTACGATGAAGGGAATATGATTCTCGCCGAAGGTGCCATCCTGCCTCACGAGCTTGGCGATATAGACCCCTGAGACGGCGTCATCTGGTACGGTCCATGACGCCGAGACTGCCCAGTTGCCCGCATCCACCGTCCCGGTCGTGGCATTGCGCAACGGATTGGGTTGATCCTGCAATCCGGTGTGCTGCATGGTGGCGACCTTGCGCGCCCCCATGCCACCATAATAGCCGAGCCGGTATATATCGATCCGGTAATTGGTGGAATCCGTATCGATCTTGAAGCTGATCGTCTTGCCATTGTCGACGCTGATGTCGGTCGCGAACCCTTCGATGTTGGAGCTGCCGGCGCCATCGATGCCCCACTCGCTCTCCGGATTGCCCTGCAGCAGGTTTTCCGCCACGACCTTGTTGTCGGGCGTCGCTGCCGCTGTGGCCGCCAGATTTTGCGTCGTCAATGAGCGCTGCGTGGTCGGCGGTGTGGTAACCGAGCCGGAAAGGATGCCTTTGCCCTTGGCGGTGGCGCTTGCCGTTCCCATTTCTCCGCCACCGGGCAATGATCCGTTCAAGTTCGTCGAATCCGTCCACCTTGCGGTTCCGGGCCAGCTCGAGAGCGGGGACAGGTTTCGATCGAGAAGCGGGTCGCTGACCGAGGCGCCGATGGCCCGCTTGAGCGTCGCCACATAGTCCGGCCCATCTGTCAGTCTGGTCCCCGGCAATTGACCGTCCTGCTGAAGCATGGCGCCGCCATGGGCCCAATCGAGAATCCGCGTGGGGGAGGTAAAATATCCGCACCCGCAGACACCAAAGGGCATGCCAAACGCCACGGAATTCAATCCCGCATGCTGCGCAGCCGCCTGCGCTGACGGGCTCGATTCGAGAATGACGACTTTGCCCGTGTGGGCACGTTCACCCGCCACGGTGGAAGAACCTTGCCCCGAAGCTGTCGGTGCAGGGCTTTGCGGCAGATAGGAAGCCAAGGGATCGTCGCCTATGAGGCTGGTTCCAGCATAGGTGCGATAAAGGGACGAAGTAGCTCCAACTACGTTCCGCTCGAAAGGTGCAAAACCCGGCCTATGGGCAGACGGCGGAGACGCGACAGAATTCCCGCTCACTCCCGCTTCATGAAGCCTTGCGAAAGTGTCGGGCAAGGACGGCGGTGCGTGGTTGATATTGACCCGACCGTCCACAGCGCCGAACGCTCCCACCGTCTCTTCAACGTCACGTCTTTTGAGCGCAGAGTTGTTGTCGGGACTGTCGACAAGGGCACTATGCTTGTTTCCATCCGAAGTCTGCACGGATGTTGCAAGCTGAGCATCATCCTCGCGCCGATCGGCAGTCTGGCGCGGCCTTGCCTTTCCACCGACGGTCAGCCAACGGGGAACCCACGAATCCACCAAGAGCGAGCGCGAAGCCCACCGGCAAGCGTTGCGATACATGGCGTGCCCTCTCCCGAAATTTACCAGGATCAAATCTATGAGGATCGTTCGATACGCGGACCTCCAATTATAATCGAAAAACAGGCGAGTATGGCCTACCCATTTCGACCTACAGGCGGCATCCTTTCTGGGAAACGGATTTTTTCGTGGAAGTGCGACTTGCGTTTCGCATGGCGACAAGTGGCACAATCGCAGGATCCGCTTCGCATAACGGACGGMTGAGTGCCCTGGGGGAAAGCCGAATTTGCGCTGCGCGAGAATCGTGAGGGAGACAGCCACAGGAGCTTCAGCATCATGGTCGGCAGGAGCGACGACTATCCATGCTCATGTTCTGTCTTCGGGCCGTGTCCGCGACAGGTCGTCACTCTCGTGACCGACCCCGTTCACTTGCGCGGCCGCGCGAGGCCATTGGATACCGAGCCCAATCATGAAGTCGACGCCGCGGCTTGGCAGATCCTGCGTCCATTCCGGCACAAAGCCAATGCCACGCCCGCCGAGACGAGCAAGCGACAAGCTAAAAATCGCAGCGATAGGCTATGTTCTCAGAGAGGCAAGACGGCGTCTTCTTCACGAATTTTTTCTCMAAATAACCCGGTCTCTTGAATATACAAAGAAATACACTTCAAATTTATCCAAGTATTGTAAATTCATAAGGTCCAAAAAGCGCTATGACCCCGCAGTGTTTATAAATAGTTAACGTATATATATATTCTAAGCTTTTTATAAATCTCATTTTTTGGCGAACTTACCTTCATATTCAGCCTTCCTTAATTGAAATCTTGTTCTTTGGGCGKTCGAAACGGCGAGTTAATCGGGGGTAATTTGATTAACAGGCATGACGCTGCACGCCGTGGGCCGGCTCAAATCCGGAATGTCCCCTCCAAACTCCTGCCAAAAGGGACAGGCAAATAATGACGAGCATCAACACCAATAACTCTGCAATGGCAGCTCTCCAGACGCTGCGTAACGTCAACCAGGGCCTCAACAAGACCCAGGATCACGTTTCCTCGGGTTACCGCGTCGGCAAGGCTTCCGACAACGCTGCCTACTGGTCGATCGCAACGACCATGCGTTCGGACAACAAGGCCCTCTCGGCCGTTTCCGACGCGCTCGGCCTCGGTGCTGCAAAGGTTGACACTGCCTACACCGCCATGGAC
>NZ_JBFTNV010000067.1:0-3720 GCF_056397645.1 Rhizobium sp. 05L429
AGCAGCCTTGCTTGGCTCCGGCGTCGTTTCGATGATTGGAATATAGGCGTTTCAATCGGTTAAAAACAGCGACAATCCGTCAGTCCACCTATGCAAGGAATGCATTGGTCATCGCTTTTCGACGGAAAGAGCCTGTTTTTTGAGCTCGGCGCAATCTGGCATTCTGGTCGTGCAGCGTCGCAGGATGCCGAGCCCGGCCAGCTGACAGCCTTCGAACTGCCCGTCCGTCGCGGGCCGTTCATCCGGCGTTCCGCAATGTCGTATCCCGCCGCCCTGGTCGTGATCCCCACCATGCCGTATTCCAAACGTTCGGCGACACGATGGGCATTACTGAACTTGGAAAGAAGGGCCCCTTCGACGGCGCGGTCGAGATCGGCGTCATCGAACACGATGAAAGGGGCATTCCCGGCAAGCTCCACGTGCCATCAGTTCCCAGTAAAACTGCGAAGTCGCCAGATTAAAGGACAGGATGCGCCCGGAAAAATGAGGCAGCACTTCGCCCTCGAGGCGGTCGCGGAGGATTGTTTGCCGTTTCCCAGTGGGCAAGAACTGATCCCGAAACGAAGTTCAGCAATCGTTATTGCGGAAATAAACAGCGTTTCGATGACCTGGGCGTCCAACCAAGCGACCACTACCTCATCGGGAACTGATTTCCCCGGACGGATATGCGGACGGATATAATGTTGGTGTCCAGCAAGATCATTCTAAGGTCATCGGTCCCGCAGGTGTCTTATCACGACTTTTCTGCAGGGCTTCAACGTCGCTGTCGGAAAGCTCAGCGTCGCGACCAATAGCCGCCAGTAAACAGCCGAGCTTCACACGGTCAGGGGGACGAACAGCGGCCTCAATAATGTCACCGATCTCGGCCTCGGTGCTTCTGCCCTGATGAGCCGCCCGCGCCCGCAGAGTACGATAGCGAGGACGATACCGTCTCCGTTCAGGCCTCGTCGCCTTGATTGGATTCGAGCCAAATTACCTGGGAAACCACCAGATTGTTAAAATGCGACGCCCGCCGCATCGGTAGATGCCACGCCCTCGGTAAGCATCAAAAAGTGATGCCCTGCCCGAGCGCACGAAGAATTTCTTTCCTCCACATCAAATTCATATGCCTGGACTTGCTTTGCGCATCGGTCGACCGTCCGTGCCACGACGCTGCCGGAATTCCCGGCGCCGGTAAGCGCGGAGGTGATATGTCGTTCGAATTTGACGTTGAAGATCCGCTCCTGGCAAGGGCTGCCGAGTTGCGAAAGGCGTTCCATCAGGATGCGGTCGAGCGGGACAAGCAAGGCGGCAGCCCCCTCGATCAGATCAGGCTCCTGAAGGAAAGTGGCCTGGCTTCCGCTCAAATCGCAAAGGCATATGGCGGACAGGGGGCTTCCTGGATGACAACCCTTCGCATCGTCAGGGAATTTGCCAAAACCGACGGGTCGCTCGCGCATCTCTTCGGTTACCATCATCTGCCGCTGAACCTCATCCTCTTTCGCGGTTCGGATGCTCAAAAGGACAGGTGGCTGGGCGGATCAGCCGCGGGCAACTGGATCTGGAGCAATTCCGGCAATGCTATGTCGAAGACTTCGACAGGTGAGAAGACGGAAGGCGGCTGGACGATCAACGGCAGCCGGCCCTTTTCCTCGGGCTCGCACATTGCGGACTATATCCAGATATCCTGGGAAAATTCGTCGGGCGAACGCCTCACAGCAGCGGTCCCCGCCGATCGCGAAGGCATCGTAATTGCGGATGACTGGGACGGTATCGGGCAACGGCAGACCGGCAGCGGCACCGTCCATTTCCGCGGCCTCCACATCGGCGACGATGAGGTCATCAGCGCCCCTTCCGTGCCACTGACGCCTTACGCGTCCCTCACCTCGCTTCTTCAGCAGAGCGTCCTTCTCAACGTGTTCGTCGGCAGCGCCCAGGGCATTCTGGAGGAGGGCCGGGACTACACGGTAACGTCATCCCGACCGTGGATCTATTCCGGCGTGGAACGGCATATCGACGATCCCTGGATCAAACGCCAGTATGGCGAGCTCTATATTCGCACCCTTGCGGCCGCTGAACTTGCCGACAAGGCTGCGCGCAGCCTTGATGCGGCTTATGCCCAAGGACCATCCTTGAGCCATAACGATCGTGGTGCCGCCGCCATCGATATCGCCACGGCCAACCTTTATGCGGGCGAGGTCGGCCTCGCCGTTTCGAGCGAGGTCTTCGAGGTGATTGGCGCGCGATCCGCCACGCAGGCTAACGGCTTCGACCGTTTCTGGCGAAATGTCCGCACTCACACACTGCACAATCCCGCCGAATACAAGAAGCGCACGGTCGGCACTTTTCTGCTGACCGGCGAGTTCCCCGTGCCGGCCATCTACCGCTGAAAGGATATTCCATGGCGAGACGCAAGGACCAGATCAAGCTCGGCGCCTTCCTGCTCTTCACCGGCCACCATGTCGCTGCCTGGCGCCATCCGCAGGCCTCGGTCGGCACGGAATTTGAAAACTATCTCGAACTGGCTCGTCTTGCCGAGGCCGCGAAGTTCGATGCGATCTTCTTTGCCGATGGCGTGGCGGCACGGTTGAAGGACGTGGAAGCGGCAAGCCGCAAGGCTCATAGCGGCATTTATCCCTTCGAACCGATCACGCTTCTTTCGGCTCTTTCCTCTGTCACCCGCAATATCGGCCTGATTGCCACCGCCTCGACGAGCTTTTCCGATCCGTTCAATCTCGCACGGCAGTTTGCGTCCCTTGACCGGTTGAGCGGCGGGCGGGCCGGCTGGAACCTCGTCACCTCCTCCGATCCGGACGCCGCCTATAATTTCGGGCATGATGCGCAGATCCTGCATGGCGACCGTTACGAGCGCGCCGAGGAATTCGCCGATGTCGTGCTCGGCCTCTGGGACAGTTTTGAAGACGACACCTTCATCCGCGACAGGCAGTCGGGACGCTATTTCGATCCTCAAAAGCTGCACCGGCTCGATCATAGCGGCAAGCACTTCAAGGTGCGCGGCCCCCTCAACATCCCGCGCTCGCCGCAAGGGCGGCCAGTCCTGATTCAGGCGGGCGCCTCCGAGCCCGGCAAGGAGCTTGCTGCGCGTACCGMAGAAGCCATATTCGCCGCCCAGATCACCCTCGAGGAAGCGGTGGCTTTCTACGCTGATGTCAAAGGCCGGCTTGCCAAATTCGGCCGTTCGCATGACGATCTGAAGATCTTGCCCGGCATTTTCCCTGTCGTCGGCAGGACTGAATCCGAAGCGAAGGAAAAGTTCGCATCCCTGCAGGCGCTCATTCAGCCCGAAGTCGGACTGAACCTGATCTCCCAGCTTTCCGGCGTCGACCTTTCGGCCTATCCGCTCGATGGGCCGGTGCCCGACAATCCACCGGCGACCAATGCGGGCAAGAGCCGCCAGGCTCTCGTGCTCGATCTTGCCCGACGCGAAAATCTGACCATCCGCCAGCTCTATCTGCGTATCGCCGGCGCCCGCGGCCACTGGCAGGTGGTCGGCACGCCGGTCCAGATCGCCGATGTGCTCGAAGAGCGTTTCGAAAACTATGGGGCCGACGGCTTCAATATCATGGCGCCGCTGATGCCGGGCGGGCTTGCCGACTTCATCGAGCTCGTCGTTCCGGAGCTGCGCCGCCGTGGCCTCTTCCGAACGGAATACGAAGGCGCGACGCTGCGCGAGAATTTCGGCCTCAATCGCCCGGCCAAACGCTTCGCAGATGCCGGCAG
>NZ_JBFTNV010000068.1:0-3526 GCF_056397645.1 Rhizobium sp. 05L429
ATGCGCCGCCGTCAGCAGCCTTGTGACGAGATCATCCGGCAAGGGATCGGGCAGGAACTGGCTACGCACATCGCGCCGCGTCATGATCGCATGATAGACGGCCTCGCGTTCGGCCGCAGAAAAACCGGATGCCGGGCAAGCGGCATCATCAATGGGTCGCATCGTCAAATCCCCAACAACGCAACCGCCCGCCGTCCGCGCGGGTTGGGTCTATCTTGCCAGGCCGGTCTTCTGACTTGGCTTCATTCGCTTCGCCGCAGCCTTCCCGGCCTTGCGGCCAGTGGCGTGATAAGCGGCAAGCGTCAGCCTTACAGCGTTGGGCACGTTCCGGTCTCGCACCGGATTCCCGATTCTCCCGCCTGTGAAAACGGGCACCTGACGGCTGATCTATGGCGTGGAAACGGCATGGCGGCAAGCTGCATGCGACATTCATTTCGTGGACAGTCCGGAAATGCTGGCCTAGAACGAAACCCGAATCCGACTGGCGCCGAAAGCGCCCCTTCATTCTCATTGCATTCCGGTTGCCCGTGTCCCGTCTAACGCCGATGATCCTCGCGGTCGCCCTGTTCATGGAACAGATGGATTCGACCGTGATTGCCACCAGCCTGCCTGCGATTGCTGCCGATATAGGCACTTCGCCGATCGCATTGAAGCTTGCGGTAACGAGCTACCTCGTGGCCTTGGCGATCTTCATTCCGATCAGCGGCTGGATGTCGGATCGCTTCGGTGCCCGCAATATTTTCCGCCTGGCGATCTTTGTCTTCATGGTCGGCTCCGTCGCCTGCGCTTTCTCCAATTCCATCGCCGCCTTCGTCATCTCCCGTCTCATTCAGGGTGCCGGCGGCTCGATGATGACGCCGGTCGGGCGATTGCTGCTGGTACGCGGTACGCCACGTCACCAGCTGGTGAATGCCATGGCCTGGCTCACCATTCCGGCGCTGATCGGCCCGATCATGGGACCGCCGATCGGCGGCTTCCTGACGACCTATCTCAGCTGGCACTGGATCTTCTGGATCAATGTGCCGATCGGCATTATCGGCATCATCCTCGTCACCCGCTTCCTGCCGGCTGTCGAACCGCGCAGCCCGAAGCCGATGGATTTTCCGGGTTTCTTCCTGTCGGGCATCGGCTTTTCCGGTTTCGTCTTCGGCCTTTCGGTCATCAGCCTGCCGGCGGTTCCCGTCATCTACGGTTATGTTACCGTCGCTGTCGGCATCCTTTCCGGCATCCTCTATTTCATCCATGCCAGGCGCACGCCGCATCCGCTGCTCGACCCGAAAATGTTCCGCTATCCGATGTTCCGGGCATCGATCCTCGGCGCCTCGAATTTCCGCATGGGGCTCGGCGCGTTACCCTTCCTCATGCCGCTGATGCTGCAGCTCGGCTTCGGCATGACCCCGCTGCAATCAGGCTCGATCACCTTCGTCAGCGCGCTCGGTTCGATGGGCTCGAAATTCGCCGCCACCCGCACCTACAATGCCTTCGGCTTCCGTAACGTCATTGCGCTGACCACCTTCCTCGCCGCGATCTTCCTCGGTGTGAACGGCCTCTTCACCGTCGAAACGCCGCTCTATGTCATCATGGGCTGTCTTCTCGTCGGCGGCCTGCTGCGTTCCATGGCCTTCTCAGGCGTCAACGCCATGGCCTTCGGCGATGTGGACGAGGCCGACAGCAGCCAGGCAACCGCCATCAATGCGGTGGCGCAGCGCATCTCCATGGCCATGGGCGTTGCCGTCGCCGGCACGATCCTGGAAATCTCATCGAGCTTCCACGGCGGCAAGCTGCTGGTTTCCGATTTCCATATCGCCTTCTTCATCGTCGCGGCGATCTCCGCCCTTGCCTGCATCACCTTCCTGCGCCTGCCCGCCAATGCCGGAGAGGAACTGACGACGCGCCGCCGCAAGAACCGACATGCAGAGCCGGAAGAGGCACAAGGAGAGGCAATGGCGGAAAGCCGCTGAAAACCTCACGGATCGGTCATTTTCTCTCACAGATTCCGCGTGACAACTCCCATCGGCATAGCTACATAGGCTGCATGTCGATTTCGTCCGTTTATGCATCGCGATTTTATTCGTACCGCTGCTTCCAGCGGATGCGGGTCTGTGCGTAGACGAAACTAACGCAACGACAAACCCGAACAGCCGCTAGTCAACCTGGCGGCTTTTTTGTTCCGCACGGTATGACCAAACAGGAGAGCATACCGTGACTGACACTATTGATGATCTTCGCATCGTCGAGATCACCCCGCTGACCAAACCTGCCGATATCATCTCGGAAATCCCGCGTGACGCCGCCGTCACCGAGACCGTGACCGGTACGCGCGACACGATCCACAACATCCTCACGGGCAAGGACGACCGCCAGCTCGTCATCATCGGCCCCTGCTCGATCCATGATCCGGCAGCCGCTCGCGAATACGCCTCCCGCCTGGTCGAGCAGCGACGACGCCTCTCCGGCGATCTCGAAATCGTCATGCGCGTCTATTTCGAAAAGCCCCGCACCACTGTCGGCTGGAAGGGCCTGATGAACGATCCGCATCTCGACGGCAGCTACCGTATCGAGGAGGGCCTGCGCCTCGCGCGCCGCCTGCTGCTCGACATCAACGCCATGGGCCTGCCGGCCGGCTGCGAATTCCTCGATACGATCACGCCGCAATATATCGCCGACCTCGTCAGCTACGGCGCCATCGGCGCGCGCACGACCGAAAGCCAGATCCACCGCCAGCTCGCCTCGGGTCTCTCCTGCCCGATCGGCTTCAAGAACGGCACGGATGGCGGCGCGCGCATCGCGCTCGATGCGATCATGGCGGCTTCCCAGCCGCACCATTTCCCGGCCGTCACCAAGGACGGACAGGCAGCGATCGCCTCGACGCGCGGCAACGAGGACTGCCACATCATCCTGCGCGGCGGCAAGCGCCCGAATTATGAGGCGGCAGACGTCCAGGCCGTTATCACCGAAGCCGTCAAGCTCGGTGTCGACCCGCGCATGCTGATCGATGCCAGCCACGCCAACAGCGGCAAGGATCCGATGAACCAACCGAAGGTCGTCCGCGCCGTCGCCGGCCAGATCGTCGCCGGCAATGACCATATCAAGGGCATGATGATCGAGAGCAACCTCGTCGCCGGCCGCCAGGATCTCGTCCCCGGCAAGCCGCTCGTCTACGGCCAGTCGATCACCGACGGCTGCATCGGTTGGGACATGTCGGTCGACGTGCTCGAGGATCTCGCCAAAGCCGTCCGCGACCGCCGCAAGGCAGCTGTCGCTGCCTGAGTTGCCGCGGGCAAACCCCGCCGCCCATTCACAGGGCGGTGGGGTGGTCAGCCGGGTTTTTGCTGGCAACAGGTTCGAGATCCCAACGGGGACGAACGTATATGCTTCTCCATATACGTCTGAGCGTTGGCATTTCGCACCGATCGCCGGAACGATCACCAACATTCGCTGCGTCGACTTTAACGTCTACCTCAATGCTGACGGAACGATCACGGCTGGTGCCGCTCACAATGTGAAACGTACGATCGAATATCCT
>NZ_JBFTNV010000069.1:0-3383 GCF_056397645.1 Rhizobium sp. 05L429
GCTTCGATGGAATATGCAACCGATCTTTACGACGAAGAAACAGTTGCCCGCATGGCAAGCCATTTGATCACTGCTTTGGAAAAGGCAACCGCAAATCCGGATGATCCACTATCAAACATAGAACTCATCGGCCGGACCGAGCGCGAGCAATTACAAGATGAATGGATAATAACGTTTATTTAATCAGGTGATTTCTCGCTGCCGGCCGTCGTACCTGGCGATCGGTAATCGCTCGACCTACGACAAAACGCTGCATCAGAAACAAATGAGCGCTGCCATGCCCCAAGCGACTTATTTTATCGGGCACATTATCCTAGTTGGCTATTTTCAATCTCGCTTGCACAAGACGGATACTGACCTTTTCTTGTCAAAGTCCACAAACGTCCAACACCGCGGCCTCGAGAATAGACAACCCTTCTTCCGCAACGTCACTATCAATATTTAGTGGCGGCAAGCATTTGACGACCTCGTCTTTGGGGCCACAAAGCTCTACAATAAGATTCCTTGCGAATGCGTTTTTACTAATGGCATTCGCCAATTTATCGTCCCGGCAAGAGATCCCGACCATAAGCCCCTTTCCCTTTACAGAGAAACCATCACCTAATCTCGCTGTTAAATGAGATAAACTGGAATGAAAACGCAGAATATTGCTTTGAACAGCCTCGGCAAAGTCGTTGTCACACCAATAATCGAGGGCAGCAGAAGCAGTAACGAAGGCTAAATTGTTTCCTCGAAATGTGCCGTTATGCTGACCGGGACCTAAAACATCATATTCTGGAGAGACCAAAACAACCGCCATTGGTAGTCCATATCCACTCAATGACTTTGAAAGGCAGATTAGGTCTGGCTGTATGCCCGAACTTTCGAAACTGAAAAAATGACCAGTCCGGCCGCAACCCGCCTGTATATCATCTACGATCAACAAACTACCCAGCTGCCGGGCCAKAGCCTCCAGCCGTTGCAGCCATCCATCAGTAGCTACGTTCAGGCCGCCTTCACCTTGAACACACTCAACTAGGAAGGCAGCCGGTGGTTCAAAACCGCTACTAGGATCGTTGATGTAATGTTCGATCAGCGCAATAGTATCGACATTTGGGCCCAAATATCCATCATATGGGTACCGATCCACTGCGGCGTGCGATACATCGCCCGCCATGCGATGATAACGGCTTCCTGTTAAAGCTAGCGCGCCTGCCGACATACCGTGGAACGCATTTGTAAAGGCAGCGATGCGGCCGCGATCGGTCGCTTTGCGCGCTAATTTAATTGCCGCCTCTACGGCATTTGTCCCAGTCGGTCCCGTAAACATCACTCGATGCTTCATCGATCGGGGCGCAAGAATGATATTATCGAACTTTGTCAGGAAATCACTTTTTGCAGTGGTATGGAGATCGAGGCCTTGGGTTATTCCTCCCCCCTCTATGTATTCGATAAGAGGTTTTCGCAACGATAGTGGATTGTGACCGTAGTTAAGAGCTCCAGCACCAGCAAGGAAATCTATATATCTGCGGCCATCAACATCCCACACCTCGGCGCCCATAGAGCTCTGGAACACCGGCGGGAACGAACGGCAGTAGGATCTAGCATTTGACTCCCTGCGTGAATAAATATTTGCGGTCACGGCATCCATCTGCGTACCTCTAAGGCCCCATTTTTGGTGTAGGATAAGGGATCAAACTGAACGTTCGTTTTTGTAGGTTTGCTCAGCCTGGCTTGGGTTGACGTTGAGTCCCACTCAATTCAGTTGAGCTCGAACAGGAAGAATATTGTCGAGTTTGCGAGCACGATTATGCCAGTGACGTTCAAAGTCCGCTCAAGCTTGCAGATTAATTTTCCTGACGCGAACCAGTCAGTGAAACCTTTAGAACCTCCACATGCTAATCAGATTTTTGCAGTCCTGTGAACAGGTTTATCTGATGGAGGAGGTTGAGAAACGGCGCGGGGAGATTTGCGTTGGAGGTTGTCGGCGTAAGCCGCATCCGCCGGAGGGCACCATCGTGTAGCGTTTTGACGCGCGTCCAAGGGGCGGATTATGCCTAACGGGTTCTAAACGTACTGCAATTCATGCGTGATCGGGGACCTCTAAAAAGTTCAGCTTGAACGAGTGTTTCTTGTGTTGACGTTTGCTCAAAGTTGGTTGTACTCTTCGCAAAAGACGCGTTCTCCGGGGATAGAAGGCGGTGGCGTGTGGTTTTCGCGCGACGGCCGGTTGTAACTTGGTCCCGGAAAGTTGGTAGCTGAAGAAAGGGAGATATTCAGTTGGCGTGCGAACTTGTCATTAACATTTGATTTTCTATGACCCTAAGCTCAAATCTTGGGAATCCTTGGCTCGTCCCTCTTCGACGCGTTCCGCAAGTGGAATTTCGTGTTGTTTTGTTTCCTCACGCTGGGGCCGGCCCTTCCGCGTTCCGTCTTTATGTAGAACATTTCCCGCCCCAAGTAGAAGTACTCGGTGTGCAATTGCCTGGGCGCGAAAGAAGGCTGAGAGAAGCGCCATTGTCGATGCCGCTCGAGGTGCTTCCGCGTATATCGGACGCAGTGCGGTCAATTTGTGCGGATAATATTCCAACGATTATGTTTGGGCATAGCCTTGGGAGTCTCCTTGCATATGGCGTCGCTCAGCAAATGGAGTTTGCTCGATCCGCGTACCAAATTCGTGGATTGGTACTCTCAGGATGCAGGGCACCTGATGCCGTTCGCGCGGAGCGTGGTCTTCATTGGCAGCTGTCCGACGATGATCTGATTTCCCAAATACGTCAGTTGAACGGAACAGATCAAGATGTTCTGAACAATCCTGAAATGCTTGAACTATTACTTCCCACCTTCCGCGCCGATATTCKACTTGCAGACGAATTGAGAGAGGCGCTGTCTCCATCCATATCTATTCCAGTTGTCGCTATAGGCGGTACCGATGACCCAGAGGTATCAGTTTCCGAGACTGCGGCCTGGCGCAAGTATACAAGAGGGATATTCAGTCAGTTTACGTTTCCGGGAGATCATTTTTTTATTGAACAGCAGCGAAAGGCTGTTTGTGAACTGATTTGCGGACTGATTTCGTAACCGAGCTATTCCAACTTCAATTATCTTTGGAGAGAATATGGATGCCCCAGAGGACTCAAACCTTTTCAAAGCACTGTTACTCAAGCGGCTGGAAGAGCGGCACTCTAAGTCAGTTTCTCGTAAAGATGATTTTTTAATTTTAATCTCGCCGCGCGACGGTCATCTGCAATTATCGCATGCGCAGCAGCGTCTCTGGTTTTTGGATCAATACGACCAGGACAGCACAGCCTACAACATGCCGCTGGCGCTGCGTCTGAAGGGCGAGGGGATCAGCGCTGCACGGATAGGGGCGGTTTTTGAGGAGCTGACGCGGCGGCATGAAT
>NZ_JBFTNV010000070.1:0-3179 GCF_056397645.1 Rhizobium sp. 05L429
GAAGATGTCGGAAGATGTCGCAGCGGCCGAGACGATGAACAGCGGCGACCGGCAGCAGATGATCCGCGGCATGGTGGAGAGCCTGGATGCCAAACTGTCTGCCGATCCTGATAATTTCGAGGGCTGGATGCGCCTTGTCCGCTCTTACGCCGTATTGAACGACAAGGATCGCGCCGCGACTGCCCTGAAGCGCGGGCTTGCCGCCTTCCCGGCATCGGGCGATCAGGGCAAACAGCTCCTGGCGCTCGGCAAGGAACTCGGCATCGCGACGGAAGGATCGGTGGAATGACGCGCAAGCAGAAACGCCTGGCTGTGATTGCCGGCGGCATGAGCTTCATCCTCGTCGCCGTGCTGCTCGTCATGTTCGCCTTCAGCCAGTCGGTCGCCTATTTCTACATGCCGGGCGATCTCGCCAAGACGCCGGTGGCACCGGGCACCCGCATCCGCCTCGGCGGGCTTGTGGGAAGCGGCAGCGTCATGCGCGGCGAGGGTTCTGTCGTGCGCTTTGCGGTGACCGATCCGAGCGGCGAGATCGTCAATGTCCGCTACCAGGGCATCCTGCCGGACCTGTTTCGCGAAGGACAGGGCGTCGTCACCGAAGGCACGTTCGAGACGGGCAGCCTTGTCTTCACCGCCGATACCGTGCTTGCCAAGCATGACGAGACCTATATGCCCAAGGAAGTGGCCGACAGGCTGAAGGCTCAGGGCCTCTGGGAAGAGGGCAAGGGAGCCGTAGCACAGGGGCAGGAAGCCAAGGGTGAGGCCGCAAAGAGCCAGGAAGCCCAGGGGCAAGAGACAAGGGCGACACCATGATCATCGAGATCGGCCATTATGCGCTGGTTCTGGCGCTCGCAACCGCGATCGTCCTGTCGGTGGTGCCCGTCATCGGTGCAAGGCGTAGCGATCAGGCGATGATGGATGTGGCGCCCTTGGGCTCCCTCCTGCTCTTTGCCCTCGTGACCTTCTCCTTCGGTGTGCTCACCTATGCCCATGTCGTCTCCGACTTCTCGGTGCAGAACGTCTGGGAGAACTCGCATTCGCTGGTGCCGCTGATCTACAAATATTCCGGCGTCTGGGGCAATCACGAGGGATCGATGATGCTCTGGCTGTTGATCCTGGCGCTGTTCAGCGCCCTGGTCGCGATCTTCGGCCGCAATCTGCCGGATACGCTGAAGGCCAATGTTCTCTCCGTCCAGGCGTGGATCTCGGTCGCCTTCATCCTCTTCATCCTGTTGACCTCCAATCCCTTCACCCGCCTCGATCCGGCCCCTGCCGAGGGCAAGGACCTGAACCCGGTGCTGCAGGATATCGGCCTCGCCATCCATCCGCCGCTGCTCTACCTCGGTTATGTCGGCTTCTCGGTCTGTTTCTCCTTTGCGGTTGCCGCCCTCCTCGATGGCCGCATCGATGCCGCCTGGGCGCGCTGGGTGCGGCCCTGGACGCTGGCCGCCTGGACCTTTCTGACGCTCGGCATCGCCATGGGCTCCTACTGGGCCTATTACGAACTCGGCTGGGGCGGCTGGTGGTTCTGGGATCCGGTGGAGAATGCCTCCTTCATGCCCTGGCTTGCCGGCACCGCACTTCTGCACTCCGCCCTCGTCATGGAAAAACGCGAGGCCTTGAAGATCTGGACGGTGCTGCTCGCCATCCTCACCTTCTCGCTGTCGCTGATGGGCACCTTCCTGGTGCGCTCCGGTGTGCTGACCTCGGTGCATGCCTTTGCGAGCGACCCGAGCCGCGGCGTCTTCATCCTCTGCATCCTCTTGATCTTCATCGGCGGCGCGCTGGCGCTGTTTGCCTTCCGCGCCCCGCTTCTGTCGGCCGGCGGGCTGTTTGCGCCGATCTCGCGTGAAGGTGCACTCGTCGTCAACAACCTGATCCTGACGGTTGCCTGCGGCACGGTACTAACAGGCACGCTCTATCCGCTGGTCCTGGAAACACTGACCGGCGACAAGATCTCCGTCGGCCCGCCCTTCTTCAACCTGACCTTCGGCCTGCTGATGGCGCCGCTCTTGATCGTCGTGCCCTTCGGACCGCTGCTGGCCTGGAAGCGCGGCGATCTGCTTGGCGCCTTGCAACGGCTTTACGTCGTGGCCGGTCTCGCGCTCGTCGCAGCCCTCGTCTTCTTCTATCTCCAGCATGGCGGCCCGGTCATGGCCGTGCTCGGCCTTGCCGCCGGCCTGTTCCTGATCCTGGGGGCCGTGGCCGATCTCTGGCATCGGGCCGGCATCGGCAAGGTGAAGGCCGATATCGCCTGGCGAAGGCTGTCGGGCCTGCCGCGCTCGGCCTTCGGTACGGCATTGGCCCATGCCGGGCTTGGTGTCACCGTGCTCGGCATCGTCGCTGTCACCACCTTCCAGACCGAGCATGTGGTCGAGATGAAGCAGGGCCAGTCGACGGATGCCGGCGGTTACAGCATTGTCTTCGACGGCATGCAGCCGGCCGTCGGTCCCAACTATACCGAGGACCGCGGCCACTTCTCGATCCGCCGCGGCGGTGCGCAGGTTGCCGATGTCTGGTCGGCCAAGCGGCTCTATACCGCAAGGCAGATGCCGACGACGGAAGCCGGCATCCTGACCTTCGGCCTCAGTCAACTCTATGTCTCGCTGGGCGATGCGACGAAGGACGGCGGCATTGTCGTGCGCATCTGGTGGAAGCCGTTCATTCTCTGCATCTGGGGCGGGACGCTGATCATGGCGCTCGGCGGTTTCGTCTCGCTGACCGACCGGCGCCTGCGTGTCGGAGCGCCGAGCCGCAAGGCGAAACCGGCCAAGCCGGCAGCCCCGGCCATGGAGCCGGCGGAATGATCAGGCGTTTCCTCCTCGTCCTGGCGCTGATGACGGCGGCCGCCCCGGCCTTCGCCGTCAATCCGGACGAAGTGCTCTCCGATCCCGCCCTCGAAGCCCGGGCGCGAACACTGTCTTCCGAACTGCGCTGCATGGTCTGCCAGAACCAGTCGATCGACGATTCCAATGCCGATCTCGCCAAGGACCTGCGTCTTCTCGTGCGCGAGCGCATCACCGATGGCGATAGTGACGAACAGGTGCTGAAYTACATCGTCTCGCGTTATGGCGAGTTCGTGCTGCTGAAGCCGCGCGTCAGTGTGCGCACGCTGCTGCTTTGGGGTGCGCCGGTGCTGCTGATCCTCGCCGGCGGTGCCTCGCTCGTCGTCTTTGCCC
>NZ_JBFTNV010000071.1:0-3093 GCF_056397645.1 Rhizobium sp. 05L429
ATATCGTCGAGCAGACCGGCTATGCCGCCTTCGGCGAGCGTACCAACACGGCGATGCAGACAGGGAAGGGCTATATCGGCGAGCGCTTCGACCCCGAGACCGGCCTCATGTATCTCAATGCCAGATACTATGACCCAGCCTTCGGACGGTTCATCTCACCCGACGACTGGGACCCCATCAAGGACGGCGTCGGCACCAACCGCTACGGCTATGCCGAAAACGATCCCGTCAATAAATCAGATCCAAACGGGCATGMGGGCATAGGCCACAATGGCGGCCCACTCATGGACCCACTCCAAGACTTCGATGGAGATAGAGACAACGACGGGACTCCCGACTTCCAGGATCCGCATCCTTTTTTTGACGATCGCACGATCCTACACGTTGACGTAATGCAAGATCCCGGATCGCCAGGGGCCATGGGGCTTGCCGCTGCTTTGGCATTATCCCAGTATCTGCAATCTCAACACGATGATGGTCTGATACAGACACAGCGTGACGTCATCGCATCGATCAACAATAGAATAGAAAATACCCTCAACGAATGGCATTATGACGCTGTTCGACGAGAACTTAGTGGTCAAGTTGTCAAGGTAAATCCTAGAGATGGCCAGCCGTATGATCACGTCCGAGAGGTTCGAGAGGGCCTCAAAGGCCAGATTAACGACATCGCGAACCTCAAAACAGCTCTCGGAAGTCCGAGTTTCGATCCAAGAGGTCGAAAAACAGTTGAGGATGCTATCAGCCGTGCCAGCAAAAGCATCGATTCGGCTCGGGATGCGCTAGGCGGCCGTACAACGGCCCGAACTCACGATAAAACAAACGATGCTGATGGTTGGGGCCAGCGATCAACCGAGCCACKGGGCAGCAAGTAGCGGAGCCAAGAATGAACATCAAGGACATCCGAAATCGTGCTCAGGGCGCCGTACCAGGGACCGTTACAGAAGGCGAGGTCGAATATGCCCGGACCATCCTGGCGACCGGACGAGGCGACATTAGTTCAGCCCTCTATGTCGTAGGGTTATGCGGAAATACCAATGATACACGGTTAATCGAGCCTTATCTATTTGGCGCGGAACGCAATGTCTATGGCGAACTCGCATTGAAGGCTTTGTGTAGATATTTGGGCCTTGTGGAAACGTATAAGGATCTTCTCCGAACGCTCATCATGTCCGACGAAAATATCGGCTGGCGCAATAGTCGCATGACCGCCATTAACTTGGCTGACGTCTACTTCAAGGAGTTCGACGACGATGCAGTAGGTTGCCGGCTATTGGACATAATGACCAGCAAGGACGATAGCGAGCGAGATACTGCACGGTTCATTCTGATTGATGTTCTAAACTTAAGAAGTAAATTGACGGCGCCATTTGAGACAGATCTCGACAATGCGGCAGCAGATACACGGAAGATCATCGACGCCGCAAAAATCCGGTTTGGCTGCACGAATCTCGGCTAGATCGCGGGTCAATCCCACGACGAATCTGTCGCGTTGATCGCCTCGTTTCACACGATGATTGCGACGGGCGCATTCGAATCTGCCGTTTCTGTCTCAAACGTGTTGTTGAGGCACTATCCAAACTTTGCCTATGGACTGGTGAAAAAGGGAAACGCCTACAATGGCCCTCTGCGGCAGGAAGTGGCCAGAAAATACATGCGAATGGAAGACATTCCGGCCGAGCTCAAGGTCAAGGCCGATCAATGGTACCAGGGGAACATGCAAGCATTGGCACAGGCCGAGGCCTTGGGTTGGCGTCCGCAAGACGGTTAGGTTTAATAACCGATGAATCCAGTGTTCAAATGATGGCTTGGGTTTTACTATTGGGAATGGAGCGCTGCGGCGCTTTGAAGCGAGCTCGAAGACATATCTTCTTTAAAGAGAGATGTGGGTTTTGGAGCGAAAAAAGATAGCGGAACGGGATTGAGACGCCAATCACGATGAACGAGCCCGTGTCTATGGATCCCGCGGCATATGGAGCGAAACCACGTTATCGACTTCCTTCGTGATTATTTCGATGGCAAACCTAATGTATGGCTTGAGTCACTGTGCGGCGCCGGAACGAAGCCGCCAGAGACGCCGAGCGCAAGCAATCCAAACATCTTGATTCCTGTGTAGGGACGATGGTCAGATCACGCCAAAGCTTGGGTGCCGCCGCGGTACTTTCCATCTCAGCAACCGGGCCAAATGGACGGGGTTAACCGCCGCGCAACCCTTGATGACCTGTCCTGAACTGCGACGTTTTGCATCAGCCTGAAAAAGTCCTCGCGTGGTTTCGATTGAGGGATTGCAAATGACGAAATTACCCGCTTAACCTGAAAATATATTTCGATTCGGGGTTGTGGGGACTTCATGTTTCAGTTTCGGTTTGGTGCGGCGGCTTTTGCCGCCACGCTTGGTCTTTGCCTTCTGACAGGTACGTTGAATGCGCAGGAGCCGGCTAGGTCCGGTTCGGTCCTCGGCAACGGCTCGACGATCGGCACGCTTGCGGCTGGCAGCCAGTCGAAGGGAGCCAGCCAGACGCAGCCTGCAGGCGATGGCGCTGCCTCCTCAACACTCGACATGGCGGTCGACCGCACCACCGGCCTTGGCAATGGCGCGGAGCCGGCAGCATCCGTTGGCAAGGACGGCGACGCGACCGCGGCGGATCCGACAGAAGACGAGGTCGGTAGCGAGACAACCGACGAGACGATCAGCGCCGACGACAAGACGGGCAGCAAGGTCAAGGCCAAGAGCCTAAGTGCTGCAGCCGTTGCGGCCGTTGCCTCGATCCCCGCCGAGGCGGCCGTCAGTGCGCCGGAGAAGGCCTCGGTCCCGATGATCGGTGGATYGGGTTCGTTTACCCAATCGATCGCGATCGATCTTCCCGACTTCCATGGCATCGAGCCGAAGCTCGCGCTCGGCTACGATTCCGCCCGCAAGAGCCGTATCGGCGGCAGCTACCAGGGCTGGCTCGGCTATGGCTGGGCACTCGACGGTCTCGAGGTCATCGAGCGCGGCAGCATCGGGCGCGGCATCCCGGCCTTCGACGGCAGTGATTTTTATCTGCTCAACGGCGAATCGCTGATTCCCTGCTCGCCGACGACCTCGGTCTC
>NZ_JBFTNV010000072.1:0-3091 GCF_056397645.1 Rhizobium sp. 05L429
GGTTCAAATCCTGCCCCCGCAACCAATCTTCCATATCGACCTAACAATCAAAAAGCCCGCATGGTAAAACCTGCGGGCCTTTCGACGTTCTAGCGCAGGGCAAAACGCATCGTCAGCGGCCGGTAAAAAGGCAAGGGATATCAGTCGCCTGTGGATGAGTGTGATTATGACTTTTATCTATCATGTCCCCTTGCTCCCGACGCTGTATCGGCTGCATTGCAATCATAGGTAGATGATTGGTGGAATGGAAGCACTTCGTATCAATTATTGACAGCTAACGCATTCGTTTCGTTTCTTATTTCTTGGACCATTTCAGTGATATCACCCGGACTTGGCGTATCGTTGATAAGACATCCATTTAGGATGAAACGCTCATTGTATTTCTTTTGTTATGCACTCGAAATATTTCTACTGTGTCGATTACACTGATCATATCATGGCATATCGCTATGAGATCTCAGAGGTTTCGACATTTGCGAGCGAAAGCTGGCGAGAAGTAAATGCCGCCGAAATGTGCGAGGCTGTCCGGTTTAAGGTTCTGATGTCTCTCGATATGAAAATACGTCGCACCTACTATTTCTTGGATAAGAGCGTGATCGGGAAGCCGTTGTTGATAGCAACGCTTGCGTCGCGCGCGACCGTGGCGATACCGCTCGGCACGGATGAGCGGAGATTCCCTATTATCGATAAACAGCGGCCAGCCTTCACTCCACAAACAAAAAGCCCGCTTCGAAAGCGGGCTTTTTGTTTGTGGATACAAAGTTGAAGTTTCGGTCTGAGGCGATTTACTCAAGACGCCAGCACTGCAGCCTTCCGCGGCGATCTTGCCATCAGTCGCGCATAGGCGATGGCCGAGAGCATGTTGACGTGGTTGGCTCTGCCGGTTCCGGCGATGTCGAACGCGGTGCCATGGTCGACCGAGACGCGGTCGATCGGCAAGCCCAAGGAGACGTTGACCGCAGTCTCGAAGGCGACCAGCTTGATCGGGATATGGCCCTGGTCGTGATATTGGGCGATCACCAGGTCAAAGGCGCCGTTATAGGCGCGGGCGAAGACCGTGTCGGCGGAGATCGGGCCGACCACGTCGATGCCCTTGGCCTGTGCGAGCTCGACCGCAGGTACCAGGAATTCCGTGTCCTCGGTTCCGAAGAGGCCGTTTTCGCCGCAATGTGGGTTGAGGCCGGCGACGGCGATGCGGGCTTTCTTGCCGAGGCGCATGAAGTGATTGTGGCCGGCTTCGATCGTTGCCAGCACGCGCTMGGTCTTGGCCCGCTCGATCGCGCCCTTCAGCGAGATATGGGTCGAGACGTGGATAGTGTTCAGCCGCTCGGAGGCGAGCAGCATGAAGGAGCTCTTGGAACCGGTCAGGTGCGCGAGGAGGCCGGTATGGCCGTCATAATGGTGACCGGCAAGGTTCATGGCTTCCTTGTTGATCGGCGCCGTGACAATGACGTCGGCCTCCTTCGACATTGCGAGATCGACGGCTCGAGCGATATAGCGAACGGACGCGTCGCCGGCGACCGGGCTGACCTTGCCGATCTCGGGGAGGGGGGCGTCGAGCGAAACCTCATCCACGGCGATGGTATTCCCATCCTCGGAGGTGGAGGGACCGAAAGCGAGGCTGACGTCGGTCGCACGTGCGGCCCGTTCCAGCGCTTCCGTGTTGCCAACGATGACGAAATCCCGGCGTTCGGCCGCCGGCAGTGCAGCCAGCGCCTTGACGATCACTTCGGGACCAACACCGGCAGGATCACCGAGGGTCACTGCGACTTTTGCATTTCTGTCCATCAGTCAAATTCCTCTTGAAAGCCCTGCCTCAATAGGCCGCTTCGTAGATCGAACGTATGTCAGTGCGCGTCAAGTCGCGTGGGTTGTTGTCCAGGAGCCTGCGGATGGCGAAAGCGTCGTCAGCCATGGCGTCGAGATCGTTTTCGGGTACGCCCAGGCCCGAAAGAGTCATCTCGATGCCGAGCTCAGCGCAGAAAGCGTAGGCGGCATCAAAGACCGACTTGACGGTATCGGATGTGCTATAGCCGAGCGCTTCCATCACCGCTTTCGTCTTTTCCGGCACGGCCGGCGTATTGAAGGCAAGAACATGCGGGAAGATCAGTGCGTTGGCTGCGCCATGGGCGACGTGCCAGCGGGTGCCAAGTGGGTAGGCCAATGCATGGCCACCCGCAGTATTGACCGGGCCGAGGCAGAAGCCGCCATAGAGCGAGGCCAGCGAAAGACCGGCACGCGCTTCGGCATCCGAACCGTCGCGCACGGCACGCGCGAGATATTTGCCGACGAGCCGCGTTCCCTCGATCGCATAAATGTCGATCATCGGGTGCGCCTTGCGATTGGTGAAGGCCTCGACGCAATGCGCCATGGCATCGACACCGGTTGCGGCGGTGGTGCGGGCTGGAACGGAGAAGGTCAGCGACGGGTCGATGACGGCGATATCGGCGAGCATGTGAAGGCTCTCGACCGCTAGTTTCGCCTTGGTGTCGGGATCGGTGACCAGCGCGCGAATGCCGGCTTCGCTGCCCGTGCCCGATGTGGTCGGCACCTGGGCGAGCGCTACTTTCCGCGGTCCCTGAACCTTGTTCGGACCGACGACTTCGCGAAGCGTCTGCACCGAGCCGGCGAGTACGGCAGCGAGCTTCGCTAAATCCATAGCGCTGCCACCGCCGAAGCCGACGATGAGATCAGCCTGTGCGGTCTCTGCTGCGGCGAGCACCTTGTCGAGATTGGCAATATCCGGCTCGGGCGTGACGTCCGAGAAGACCGAAACATCACCCTTCAGCTGCAGCGCCTCGATGCGCGCTGCATTGAAGGCATCGGAAATGACCAGCGTTCGGGAATAGCCCTTGCCGGCCGCCCAGGCGCCCAGCTTTCCCGCGGTTCCGAGACCGAATTCGATCAGGTGTGGCCGGACAACGGTTATAGGTGAATCCAAACTGACCATATGCGGTCCTCTCCGATGTGCGACGGAAACCGACCGTCAATGATGTAAAGTTGTTATCCTGTCTGGCGATTTATGGCAAGAATGAATAGAGATCTTTATCGTTTTTCGGTCCGTTAGGGGAATTCTGCATTAATCCTTGGC
>NZ_JBFTNV010000073.1:0-3029 GCF_056397645.1 Rhizobium sp. 05L429
ACATAGGCAACAAGCCGCTTGTCGCCGCCATTGTCCTGGCGCGCAATCACCACCGCCTGGCTGACGCCGTCATGCCCCTGCAGCACGCTCTCGATCTCGCCGAGTTCGATACGGAACCCGCGCAGCTTGACCTGATGGTCATTGCGTCCCAAGAACTCGATTTCGCCATAAGGCAGATAGCGCGCAAGATCGCCTGTCCGGTAAAGCCGCGCGTCGGCACGGGCGCTGAACGGATCGGCCACGAACTTCTCGGCCGTCAGTTCCGGCTTGTTCAGATAACCGCGCGCAACCCCTGTACCGCCAATGTAGAGCTCTCCGACAACCCCAACCGGAACAGCAGAATAATATTCATCAAGAATATACACTTCGGTATTCGAGATCGGACGTCCAATTGAAGACTTATGACTATCAGAATGGACTTCTAATAACGTCGCATTGACAGTCGTTTCCGTCGGGCCATAGGTATTAAACAATGCCGGGGTAAATTTTTGGCGCTTGAACCAGAGTCCGATCGCAACGGGATTAGCTGTTTCTCCAGTAATTACAACCTGGCGCAATGTTGTGGGGAAGGTGATCTCCGGCTGCTCAAGTACCATTTGGCTCCAAAATTGAGCGGGTAAGTTTACCACCGTGATCCCGAAGCTTCCGCATAAATCGCAAAAGCCACCGGCCGATGTCAACCAAGTGTCGGTTCGCAGAACAAGGGTCGCGCCTATTGTCAAGGTTGGGAATATCTCCTCGACCGACATATCGAAGGAGGAGGACGAGAATTGTAGCATCCGATCGCGAGCAGATAGGTTATAGGTTTCCTGAAGATCCCTCACTAGATTGACCAGTCCGCGATGCTCGATCATGACGCCCTTTGGAGCGCCAGTAGAACCCGAAGTGTATATTACATAGGCAAGGTGTCGTGAATTCTGATTGATGAAGAGACGGCTCAGGTCAGTATCGGGAAATCTCAAGTCTCCCGCCAACGGGTCATCGACATCAAGCACCGGCAGTGTGCCCAATGCCTCCGTGCCCAAAACCTCCCGGCCCACTCTATCAGCTAGCAAGAGCTTCGGTTTTGCGTCTTGCAGTATCAAGCCCAATCGCTCAGAAGGATATGCAGGATCAAGTGGAAGATACGCGGCGCCGGCCTTGAGTACAGAAAGTATAGCGATCACCATACTAGGCGACCTTTCAATGCAAACGGCAACCGGATCATCCGGCTTAACGCCAAACGATAATAACTGATGCGCTAGGCGATTAGCTCTGGTGTTAACCTCTCTGTAACTTAACGCCTGATCGCCCTGCACAACCGCAATGGCATCGGGGGTTAGGTTTGCTTGATCCTCAAATAGTTCGTGAATACATTTGTCTTCGGGATATTGCGCAGAGGTTCGGTTCCATTCCTCCAAGAGGAGCCGTCGCTCGGCGGCCTCCATTATGGGTAGAGTTAGAACGCGCTGGTCCGCCTCGGCGACCATGGCTTGAAGGACATTTCGAAGATAACCTAGATGTCGCGCGATGGAGTCAGCGTCGAAGAGCGCCGTTGAATATGACAGAGCGCCCCCAATAACTCCATCGTCAGCTTCCCCCATGGACAATTCAAGGTCGAATTTCACATAAGGATAGCTAACTGGATTCATCGCGATATCCAGACGAGGTAATTTAAATGCCTCGTTCGCATTCTGCCAGGTAAACATAACTTGGAAGAGTGGGGTGTGGCTTAAGCAGCGCGGCGGCTTGATCAAATCCACCACCTGCTCGAAAGGAATGTCTTGATGATCCTGTGCCGCAAGCGTCGTGGAACGGATCCGAGCCATCAATTGGGCCAGGCTCGGATTATCATTAAGGGCAACGCGAAGTGCAAGGGTATTGACAAAGAAGCCGATCAGCGGCTCGATCTCAGATCTCCCTCGATTTGCCGTCGGAGTTCCGATGACTAAGTCAGTCTGACCGGAAAGTCGGGCCAAGACGATAGCCCAAGCCGTAACCAAAGTCGTGAACATGGTGGTATTCTGGTCCCGGCTCAAGCGGCGAAGGCCAGCAGAAAGCTCAGGATCAAGAGTGAAGTTCCGCGAGGCTCCCACATAGGATTGGTGCTCGGGGCGTGGCAAGGTCGTGGGTAGATTCAACAAGACGGGTGCGTCCGCCAGATTCTGGCGCCAATAATCGGCCTGACGTGTAAGACGCTCGTCGTCCAGCCACTCGCGTTGCCAAGCGGCGTAGTCGAGATATTGGATAGCCAAAGCTGGAAGTGGATTGGGCCGCCCGCTAGCAAAGGCAGTATAAAGAAGCTTAAGTTCTCGTGCTAATATATCGAAGGACCAGCCATCCGAGATGATATGATGTTGAGTGAGCAGAAAGACGTATTCCTGTTCATTCAGCCGGATCAGACTGGCGCGAATTAACGGCCCCTTCGTTAAGTCGAACGGAGCCTGCGCTTCCATGGCACATAAATGCGCGAGTTTCTGCTCGATGTCCCCATCATCTCGTAAATCAATCTCCTCCATTGGAAGGGGTGTATCTGCATCGAGAAGATGCAACTGGGGTTCGCCATCGACGTTGATAAAAGTTGAGCGCAACGCTTCGTGACGAGAGAAGATGTGGTTAAGGCTTGATCGCCATGCCTCCACGTCGAAGAGACCTTGAATGCGTAATGCAACCGGAAGGTGATAACTCTTACTGACGCCATCCAATTGAGATAGGAACCAAAGCCGTTGTTGTGCGAATGACAACGGTAAAATTCCCTGACGTGGGACGGGTAAAATGGGCAATAATGCCTCAGTACTGCTGTCAGTTATGCATTGGGCAAGATCCTTCATAACTGGTTGGATGAAAATGCTGGTTAAGGGTAGATTCACTTGAAAAGAGGTTTGAATTTTGGTGCGTAGACGCGTTGCCAGGAGCGAGTGTCCGCCGAGTTCGAAGAAGTTGTCGTGGATGCCGACCTGTTCGAGGCCGAGCACGTCGCACCAGATGCGGGCAAGCGCCTGTTCGGTCGGCGTGCGCGGGGCGACATAGTCCTGCGACCTGTAGCCGCC
>NZ_JBFTNV010000074.1:0-2188 GCF_056397645.1 Rhizobium sp. 05L429
GCTTCGATGGAATATGCAACCGATCTTTGCTTCGATGGAATATGCAACCGATCTTTACGACGAAGAAACAGTTGCCCGCATGGCAAGCCATTTGATCACTGCTTTGGAAAAGGCAACCGCAAATCCGGATGATCCACTATCAAACATAGAACTCATCGGCCGGACCGAGCGCGAGCAGCTCGTGCGGAACTGGAACGACACTTCGTTGCCCCTCCCTCACGGCGATATCTCGTCACTTTTTATCGAACAAGCACTTAAGACCCCGAACGCAGTAGCCGTTGTTTTCGAGGATCGTAACCTGACATATGAGGACCTTGATCGCCGGTCAAATCGGATGGCACGCCATTTGATAGCGTTGGGCGTCGGACCAGAAACTGTCGTGGGGCTCTGTATGGAACGCTCCCCCGAAATGATAGTCGTTTTGCTCGCTGTTCTAAAGGCGGGGGGCGCCTATCTAGCACTGGATCCCACCTATCCAGCAGATCGTCTTGTCTTCATGCTCACCGACGCAAAAGCGTCGATATTGGTTACCCAACGCAGCTTGACTGAACTTTTGTGCGATTACGAGGGGGAGGTGGTTGTGTGCGATGCGGACCTCGCCGACATCGAATCGATACCAGACAGTCCGTTRTTGAATCGAATTCAGCCAAACAGCCTCGCCTACGTTATTTACACCTCAGGTTCGACAGGAAAACCAAAAGGTATAATGACCCGTCACGAAGGTCTGCACAGCTACTTTAGATTTCTGAAGAGGACTTACGGCATCGGAGCTGACGACGTCATACTGAACGTTTCGTCATGCTCTTTTGATCCATCAGCTCGCGACATCTTCGGAACCTTGCTGTCGGGCGCACGCTTGATCATGGCACCAGCAACAGATATTTCAGACCCCGACCGCTTCATCTCACTGCTTGAGAAAACTGGCGTAACGATGCTCCTCAGTATCGTTCCAACGTTACTGCGTGAAGTTTGCCGGAGCGCTGTCACCTCCACGAGCAAATTGAAGCTGCAGACCATTATGTCGGCGGGCGAACCGCTCGACGTTGGTTTACGCGATGCTGTCGTTGAAAGCTTCGGTCCTCAAATCAACCTCGTAAATCAATACGGCCCGACAGAATGTGTGATGGCATCAAGTTACCACAGGGTGTCCAATGATGAGGCGTATCAAGCCAATATACCTATCGGCGTGCCTGTAGATAACGTCCAGCTTTATGTTATGGACGACTGGATGCGCGTTGTGCCGATCGGTGTTCCGGGTCAGCTTTATATTGGCGGTGTAGGCTTAGCCCGGGGCTATATCGGGCGTCCAGACCTTACAGCTGACCGCTTTGTTCCCAATCCTTTCACGTATGGTGAACGCCTCTACCGCACGGGAGATCTTGCGCGTTGGCGCGCGGATGGCGTTCTTGAATACCTGGGGCGTATCGACCATCAAGTTAAGATCCGTGGTTTCCGAATCGAACCTCGCGAGATTGAGGCCGCACTAGAACGAGAACCCGATGTCCGACAGGCGCTCGTGATCGCACTAAAAGATCGCAAGGGAGACCCAAGCCTTGTAGCCTATGTAGTTGCGGACAACGGCCAAATTCTTGAAAGCGCTACGCTTCGAACTAAGCTGGCAGAGTGTCTACCAGATTACATGCTTCCATCCGCCTTTGTCATGATGGACGCCTTTCCTCTTACCCCGACTGGAAAACTTGACAGAGCTGGGTTGCCTAGACCCGATATCCGCCCCGAATTTGCCTACGTCGCTCCCGTTGGCGGAACCCAAGAATCGTTGGCTGCAATATGGGCGGATGTGTTGGGTATAAGCAATGTCGGTGTTCATGACGATTTCTTTGCGCTTGGCGGCCACTCTCTTTTAGCAGCACGGGCAATTACTCGTATTCGCCGCGAATTCGATGTTGAAGTCGCCTTGCGTAACATATTCGTGGCGCCGACTGTTGCTACTCTAGCAGCGCAGATCGATCATCTCTTGTCCACGCAAAAAACGCCCGAATTCGCAAACCGGCCGCTTAAGATAATCGATCCTGCAGAACGTGGACAAATCGCTTATGCACAAGAGCGATTGCTGTTTTTGGATCAACTGGAGCCTGGCAGTTCCGCGTATATCATCTCGGCAGCGATGTGTTTAAGCGGCCCGTTACGGATCGACGTTCTGGAACGGGCATTGTCCGTGGTCATCGAA
>NZ_JBFTNV010000075.1:0-2186 GCF_056397645.1 Rhizobium sp. 05L429
CCGTATTCCTTCAGTTCGGTGACATTGTGGTAGGCATCGAACACCCGCTCGGTGCGCTGGGTCAGCGCATAGGGATTGTAGAGCGTCGTCTCTGTCGCCGTGTTTTTAACCCAATACGGCTCGGAGCTGACATTGACCTCATAGGTCTCGGCAACCTCCTTCGTGGCTGCACCTGCGCCGTCTTTCCAGACGATCGACTGTGGCAAGCCGTAGCTGGCGCGATCCTGGCGGTAAGTGGTAGCGACTGTCGGGCGTCCCGTGTCGCCAGATGCCAACGGCTTGGTGGCAACGATTGTCCGGAAGCCTAGGAATTTACGGTCGCCGACGTCGTAATAGCCACCCGAATAGGAATAGTCAGTGGTCGCTATGCCGCCGCGGCCATCATTGACGGTGACACGCGTTGCCGGATGCATGACGAAGGGCAGGTAGGTGTTGGAAAACCGCGTCGAAGGCGTATAGTCGACCGCGATCGTGCCGCCGTTCTCAAGGACGACGGTGCGCAAAAGATTCGGATTACCGGATCCGACGCTTGAAATCCCAGTCGATGTCTCCGATACAGCGAAATCAGGAAGACCGTCGCCGTTGAAATCGCCTGAGATCGACGATCCCGTGAACGTCGTGCCATAGGGCTGCGCCGCGATACCGGACGCGCTGGCCCAGAGGCCATAAGCCCGCATAGCGCGGAATGCTTCCGTGGTCTTCACCGTCGAAGTCACGAGTTCCATCTTACCGTCATTGTTCATGTCGCGCAGGATCGGAGCGCCCGTCAAAAGCAGGCCGTTGGCCAGATTGACGTAAGAGCGGCCTGCCGACAGCCAGATATCGGCGTAGTAGTTGCTTCCGCTTGCGACATAGCGGACGACATCGGTTGAACCATCTCCGTTCACATCGCCGTAGACACAGCCTGAACTGCAGTTGATTCCCGTAGAGACCGAGGTCCATCCCCCTGCATAGCTGTAAGCGACGAGGCTCGATCCACTCAGAATGCCCTGACGGCCATTGCCGTAATAGTCGGCGGCAAAGCCAGTCATTTGGCCGATGGTATCGACGCCGTCACCGTCGTTGTCGAAAGCTGTCAGGGCAACCGTCTTACCGCCACTGTTTGGCAAATAAGCGCACAGCGATGGATCTGCAGTTTTCTTGCATATCTGGCGTGTAACACCGGCACCGCCGTCGTAAGCCATCACGCCGGCAAAGMTAATGGGTGTGGACGTACCGCCGTCGCTGTTAGACCCCTCGAAACTATTCGTATACCCGAGGATCGTGTCTTTCGGTATCTTGCCAGAGTTGAATAAGCGACCTGTCACGAGACCGCGAATGGTCGGAACGGTCTCATTTGCGCCGGTAAGCCGGATCGTTGAGGTGCCCGACACGCCCCCGGCCGTCGAGAAGCGCGTAACATCCCAATAGGCGTAAGGCATGTAATATTGGGTCTGATCTGGCGGGTTGATCACGCTCATTCCGTAGATCTCATCGAGACCATCGCTATTCAGATCTCCGACCTGCTTTGAATAGAAGAACGAATCGCCCCCGAAGGTCATCTTTGGGAACTGATTCAGATAGCTTGTGAAGCTGAAGGAGACGTTGTCATAAGTCATCTGCCGGATGGCCTTGTGAGAGCCGGCTGTGGGAAGACCTGCCGCATCGAGCACAAGGTCCTTGCCGTAACGCTCTATCCGCAGAAGAAACGAGGTGTTGGACAGCGGCGCCTGGCCGTAGGTCATTACGTAGGCGGAGAGGTTCTGGCCGGCCGACTGGATGGCGACCGTCTTCAGACGGCGCCGTGTATAGGAGAGATTATAGCCATTGCCGGTGATGATGTAGTCGGGGCGAACCTCGTAGTTGAAGCTTACGAGCGTGCTGCCGTAGGAGATCGAGGCGACATAGCAGACCGGCAGGTCGGGGCAGGTGTAACCATAGTTCACCATATTGCCGTTGGTTTCGGTCACCGAGGTCAGTAGAAACCGTCCGAGCAGCTGGAGGTTACCGTCGACGCTACCCGGAGCGGGATTGACCCCGGCAACCGTTGCCACCGGGCGGAAGGTCGAGACCGTGCCGTCGCGATCGGTGATCGTCCAGATATTGGCGGCCGAGTCATACTTGATGCGCCTGTAACTCTCGACCTCGGTAACATGCGTTCCACCGGTCGCACATGAGACCGAGGTCGTCGGCGAGCAGGGAATCAG
>NZ_JBFTNV010000076.1:0-2126 GCF_056397645.1 Rhizobium sp. 05L429
CTGATTCCCTGCTCGCCGCTGATTCCCTGCTCGCCGACGACCTCGGTCTCATGTGCGACCGGTGGAACGCATGTTACCGAGGTCGAGAGTTACAGGCGCATCAAGTATGACTCGGCCGCCAATATCTGGACGATCACCGATCGCGACGGCACGGTCTCGACCTTCCGTTCCGTCGCGGCTGTTGCCGGGGTCAATCCCGCTCCGGGTAGCGTCGACGGCAATCTCGAGCTGCTGGGCAAGTATCACCTGGCCTCGGTCACGGACACCAACGGCAACACAGTCAGCTACGCCTATACCTGCTTCAATCTTCCTGTTTGCTATGTGGCGGCAATTTCGTACGGAAGCACAGTTGTCAGCTTCAATTACGAAGTCCGCCCCGACTACATCATCAAGGGCAACGCCTATCTTCCGGACTACATCACACGCCGCATGAAGTCGGTGCTCGTCCAGTCGGCCGGCCAGAACCTCGCCGCCTATGTGATGAGCTACGACCAGGCGCAGTTGTCCAACACTTCGCGCCTGACGAGGGTCGAGCGCTACGGCAAGGATGTCTTGCTTGACGGCTCGGGTATCCCGACCGCCGGCACCCATAAGACCATCCGACAGTTGGTCTATGACAACTTCAACCTGAGCTACGCTTGGCTCGAAAATCAGTTTCCGAGGCCTGTCTCCGATCAGGACTCCTACTTCTACAATAAGCAGGTCGTCGATCTGAATGCCGATGGCTACGATGAGATCTTCGGACTGAGGTTGGCCTCCAGCTATAACAGCGCGATCCGAGCCTATGAGCCATATCTCTATTGGGACTCGACAATCTTTGGGTCCGCCGGTGCCGTATCCGGCACGTCGAGTGTCAATATATGGGGTCCGACCGCGGATGGGATTCCATCGCTAGTCCTCTCGTTCACGGGTCGCTTCGACGGAAGTAAGGTCAGCAAAGACACTGCCTACGTCATCGACTACACACGTACTCACAGTCGCAACAACGGCAGCGACCAAGTCGACAAAATTCGTGAAATTGGTGTTATCGCTAGCAACAGTGCCGGCGGCATCGCCAAGACGAGTTGCTCAGGGAGCTACACGAGTTTTTGTGGCGTGATCCCTACAGGGTACAACAAGGGTGTCTCCCTCATGGCGTTGGATCCCGAAGGGGACGGGATCGACAGCGCGGCTGGAACAACTGGTTTTGCAGCCGATTTCAAGGGCAACGGCCGGCAGAGCGTGGGGGCAACAGGACCGTACGTCTACGGCGACCTTAATGGCGATGGCGCGACGGACTACATTCGAGTCAGTACAAGCGGCGTAAACTACTACTGTGATATCTATATCTCAGTCGGCTCCGGCTTCGTGCAGATCGCATCCGGCCTGCCGATCACCGGCGCGCCCATGCTGCGTGACATGGACAATGACGGCAAGATGGAGATCGTCAGCTCCGCCGTCAAAAACACGGCGACACCTTTCCGCGACATGCGCATCTACGCGATCTGGTCCAATTCCAGCGGCACGTCCGTGCAGCCGTATGGCACGACCTTCCGCGGCTCGGCCCTCTCCGGCGATTTCAATGGGGACGGCTTGCCGGACTTCGTGGCGTCGGCGACGGCGACGATCATCTCGAATGCGGGTTCGGGCAATCCGAACCTTTTGCGTTCAGTGACTCTTGAGACGGGTGGGACGGTTTCGGTTGACTACACGCCGTCGACGCGTTTTCCCGAAGCCTACCTGCCCTTCGTCATGCATCCGGCAACCCGGGTGACCGTCAATGACGGCCGTGGCGTGGTGGCAACCACCGACTATTCCTACGATCGTGGATTTTACGACACGACGGATCGCAAGTTCCTCGGCTTCCGCGTCGTCACTGCAATCAAACCGGCGCTGCCAGGCGAGACGGCACGTCCGAGAGTGGATACCGCCTATCGCCTTGACCGGGCAAGCTACGGGCTGCCGGATGTGATCGTCTGGAGGGATGGTGCGGGTAACGCCAAGAAGATGATCTCGGAGACCTATGAGGTCAATGTCAGCTCCGAGCCGTATTGGGTTAAAAACACGGCGACAGAGACGACGCTCTACAATCCCTATGCGCTGACCCAGCGCACCGAGCGGGTGTTCGATGCCTACCACAATGTCAC
>NZ_JBFTNV010000077.1:0-1890 GCF_056397645.1 Rhizobium sp. 05L429
GCCCTGCCGCTCACGCCCAATGGCAAGGTTGACCGCAAGGCCCTGCCGGCGCCCGATGGCGGCGGCTACAGGTCGCAGGACTATGTCGCCCCGCGCACGCCGACCGAACAGGCGCTTGCCCGCATCTGGTGCGACGTGCTCGGCCTCGARCAGGTCGGCATCCACGACAACTTCTTCGAACTCGGCGGACAYTCGCTCCTGGCTGTCAAGGTCGTGCAGGGCATGCGCAAGTTCAGTTTGAACAYGAGCGTGCGCAGCCTGTTCACCACCGACAATCTGGCCGAACTGGCGCAGTCGCTGGAAACAGAAGCACAAACGGTAGAGGTGCCGCCCAATCTCATTCCATCCGGTGCCGAGGTCATTGAGCCATGGATGCTGCCGCTGGTGGATCTGAACCAGGAAGAGATCGACTGCATTGTTGACCAGGTYCCGGGAGGCCTCGCCAACATACAGGACATCTATGGTCTTGCCCCCCTGCAGGAAGGCATCCTGTTCCATTATCTGATGAACCTCGACAGCACGGGAGATACATACATCCTCTCCAATGTGGTGTCCGTGGACAGCCATGATCACATGGAGCGTATGCTGCAGGGATTGCAGTGGCTGATAGACCGGCATGACATTTTGCGAACTGCGTTTGTTTTTGAAGGCATCCATACGCCGGTTCAGGTTGTGCTGGCCAAAGCAACGCTTTGCGTGGAAGTGCTGGAGATTGACGCTTCGGAGGATGCGCTGACCCAGATGCGGCGGCGCATCGATCCAAGACAGTATCGTATGGATATCCGTCAGGCGCCGCTGCTCAGGGTCTTTGTTGCCGAAGACAAGGTRCAGCAGCGGTGGATTGTAACATTGCTGACCCACCACCTCATCGTGGATCATGAGACGCTGGCATATGCATTGCAGGAACTGCACAGCACCATGGGGCAGGATGCATTTGCAGACGTCGGGCAAGCCGTCCCGTTCCGCAATTTTGTGGCCCAGGYTCAGCTCGGCGTCAGCGTCGGAGAGCATGAAGCGTTTTTCCGCGGGATGCTGGGAGATATAGACGAGCCTACACTTCCCTTCGGATTCAGCGATGCTCGCGGCGACGGCACCGGGATCAAGGAAGCTTATCATGTGGTCGAGGCGGATCTGGCGCAAAAGCTGCGCAGCTGCTCGCGCGCGCTGCGGGTAAGTGCTGCAAGCCTGTTCCATATGGCATGGGCCCAGGTTCTGTCGCGCATATCAGGGCGAGAGGACGTCGTATTCGGAACGGTTCTTTTTGGCCGCATGCACGGAGACCAGGGAGTGGARCGGGCCCTGGGCCTGTTTATCAATACGTTGCCGCTGCGCGTCAAGCTGAGCGATACAAGGGCAGACGAAGCTGTTCATCGTATCCATAAGGATCTGGCTCACCTTCTCTACCATGAGCATGCGCCACTGAGCCTGGCACTGGCATGCAGCGGAGTGCCGCGCCGTACCCCCTTGTTCTCATCATTGCTCAATTACCGCCACCTGACCCACAGACGCGATGATGCCGTCAATAGCGGGATCGGCCTCCTGTCRGGTGAAGAGCGCACCAATTATCCCGTCACCCTGKYAGTRGATGACTATGGTGAGGGCTTCATGCTCACGGCACAGGTGCTGTCTGCAACCAGTGCRGACTACGTATGCGACCTGATGATCACGGCCTTGACGAGCCTGACGGACGCACTCCAGCAAACACCAGGCAGGCAAGCCTGGGAGCTGGACGTTCTGCCGCCTTCAGACGAGCGTCGCATGCTGGTGGAGTGGAACGACACCCAGGCAGCATATCCGGATGATCAGACGATCCAYGGTCTTTTTGAGGAGCAGGTAGCGCGCGACCGGGACGCCATTGCGGTCGTCTACGGCGATACGGCGCTCAGCTAT
>NZ_JBFTNV010000078.1:0-1305 GCF_056397645.1 Rhizobium sp. 05L429
ATTGCTATTGCTGTTTTTGGATCAACTGGAGCCTGGCAGTTCCGCGTATATCATCTCGGCAGCGATGTGTTTAAGCGGCCCGTTACGGATCGACGTTCTGGAACGGGCATTGTCCGTGGTCATCGAACGCCATGAAGTTCTTCGTACACATTTCGAAGAGCGCGACGGCACTACGATCGCAGTTATTGACGAGGCACAGCCTTTCATATTGCCCATCGTTGATCTTGCGGACATGGCTGACGACGAGGTTACGCGGGAACTCCAGGTTCTGGGCTCAGCAGAAATGTTAGAACCCTTTGATCTGCAACGAGGACCGTTGCTGAGGGCCCAATTGATCCGGCTTGGGTCACAAAAACACGTGCTCTCCGTTGCCGTACATCACATTGTAGCGGACGGCTGGTCGATGGGGATCCTGGTACGTGAAGTGGCAAGCCTATATACTGCTTTCTACCACGATAGCGTCAGCCCGCTACCTGCCTTGCCGATACAGTACGGAGATTTTGCCGCATGGCAAAGACAATGGTTGTCAGGCGAGGAACTTGAGCAGCAGCTTAGCTATTGGCGCGAACATCTCGACGGAGCACCGACAAGCTTAGAACTTCCAGCCGACCGGTCACGACCACCAATCCAACGATATCGCGGTGCTACTCACACATTCACAATTTCAGCACCTTTGGCCAAGCAACTGCGGCTTCTCGCGACTCAAGAATCCGCGACTTTGTTTATGGTGTTGCTCGCCGCGTTTCAGATTGTTCTCGCGCGCTGGAGCGGCCAAAACGACATCGTCGTAGGCACTCCAATCGCCGGTCGCAGCCAGATCGAGACGGAGAGGTTAATTGGGCTGTTCGTCAACACGTTAGCAATCCGTACWAATCTGGAAGGAGATCCCAGTTTTAGGACCTTGCTGTCTCGGGTGCGAGAGGCGGCACTCGGCGCGTACGCCCATCAGGATCTGCCCTTTGAAAAAGTCGTCGAGGCTTTGCGTCCACCACGCGACCTCTCCCGGCACCCCATTTTCCAGGTGATGCTTAATCTGCTGAATCTGCCTCCACTGGAGGCAGAAATGCCGGAACTAGATCTACAGCCTCTAGCAGTGCCGGCAACCGCAGCAAAATTTGATCTCAATTTAAAAATTGCTGATGAAGCCGACGGGGCTCTTAGCGCTTCGATGGAATATGCAACCGATCTTTACGACGAAGAAACAGTTGCCCGCATGGCAAGCCATTTGATCACTGCTTTGGAAAAGGCAACCGCAAATCCGGATGATCCACTATCAAACATAGAACTCATCGGCCGGACCGAGCG
>NZ_JBFTNV010000079.1:0-1171 GCF_056397645.1 Rhizobium sp. 05L429
ACCAGATTGATGGCGCACGTCTCGCGGCAGTCTGTGACATCGTTCTGGAAAAGGCCCGTGCGATCGGAGAGCGGTTCAACGTCCCCTATTTCACCGATATGCATGAAATGATGCGTGAGATTGACGTCGATGCAGTTTCAGTCCTGACTGAAAGCKKCAATCACGCGACGGACGTCATTGCACTTGCAAAATACGGCAAGCCTATCATTGTCGAAAAGCCGATGGCCTTAACTCTTGAGGACGCGGATGCGATGATTGATGCCTGTGATGCGTCTGGGTCGCGATTGTTTGTCGTCAAGCAGAACCGCTTTAACGTCCCTGTGGTCAAGCTTCGCGACGCGCTTGAAGCCGGTCGTTTCGGCAAGATGGTCATGGGCACGATCCGGGTCAGGTGGTGTCGCGATCAGAGCTACTATGATCAGGATCCGTGGAGAGGTACCTGGGCTATGGACGGTGGTGTCCTGACCAATCAGGCCAGCMACCATATTGATCTGCTCGAATGGATGATGGGCGATGTCGACAGTGTTTTTGCGAAAAGCACGACAGCGCTTGTCGATATAGAGACGGAGGATACGGCTGTTGTGCTTCTGAAGTTCAAGAACGGAGCACTGGGCCTCATTGAAGCAACCACCGCAACCCGACCCAAGGATCTTGAAGGCTCGATTTCAGTTCTGGGCGCAACGGGAACCGTCGAGATTGGTGGCTTTGCTGTCAACAAGATGAAGGTCTGGAGTTTCACGGATGGCCGAGACAATGTCGATGAAGTCATGGACAAATACTCGGTCAACCCGCCGAACGTCTACGGCTTCGGCCATCAGATGTATTACGAGCATGTTGTTGATTGTCTGGTGAGCGGTCGGCAGCAGGATGTGGATGGGCGCATCGGTCGCAAGAGCATTCAACTGATCCACGCGATCTACGAATCCATCGAGACCGGCAAGGAGGTATTCCTCCCGGTGGTGCCGCGTCATTCCAAACTCGGGCGCGGCAAGAATGGCTGAACTGACACGCAGAACGGTTGGTATTGCTTCTGACGTCCAGTTCGGTGGCAATGTCACCGTAGTCGAACCCGTCAATTTGTACGGATGCGAAATCGGCAGCGACGTTTTCATCGGCCCTTTCGTCGAAATTCAGAAAAGCGTCTCCGTTGGCTCTGGAACACGCATTCAAT
>NZ_JBFTNV010000080.1:0-1875 GCF_056397645.1 Rhizobium sp. 05L429
GAGACCGAGGTCGTCGGCGAGCAGGGAATCAGCGATTCGCCGTTGAGCAGATAAAAATCACTGCCGTCGAAGGCCGGGATGCCGCGCCCGATGCTGCCGCGCTCGATGACCTCGAGACCGTCGAGTGCCCAGCCATAGCCGAGCCAGCCTTGGTAGCTGCCTCCGATACGGCTCTTGCGGGCGGAATCGTAGCCCAAACTGAGTTTCGGTTCGATGCCGTGGAAGTCGGGAAAATCAATCGCGATCGACTGCTTAAACGAGCCCGATCCGGCGATCTCCGGAACCGACACCTTTTCGGGAGCACTCATAGCTGTCTCGGCTGGAACGGCTGAAGCTGCAGCGACGGTAGCTGCTCCTAACGTTTTGGCTTTGACCGGGTTGTTGGTCTTGTCATCCGTGCCAATGTCCGAGTCGATCCCCTCGGTCCCGAGCTTGTTTGTGGTCGGATCCGTCGCCGCCGGATCGCCAGTCTTCCCAGCCGGTGTGGCCGACTTCGCATCGGCACCATTGCCAAGGCCGGTGGTGCGGTCGACGGCCATGTCGAGGGTTGTGGCGGCAGCGCCAGCGGACTGCGTCTGGCTCGCGCCCTTCGACTGAACACCGGTCGCTACCGTTCCGATCATCGACCCGTTGCCGAGGCCCGAACCGGACCCAGCCGGCTCCTGCGCATTCCCCACACCCGTCAGAAGGCAAAGACCAAGCGTGGCGGCAAAAGCCGCGGCACCAAACCGAATTTGAAACATGAAGTCCCCACAACCCCGAATCGAAATATATTTTCAGGTTAAGCGGGCAATTTCGTCATATGCAATCCCGTTCCAGCACTGCAGATGCATGAAATTTCGGTGACATGCTGAACATCAGCCAAAATCATCACTGAATCAGCCGCCAGAGTGAAATCATTCAGTTCCATGAGCTATCTTATGTGATGTTATAACGTCGCGGCTATTTTGGAGAATTGGAGAACCTAACCCAAGTGCATCATGCCCGTTTTGCAGGGTAGGGGATCACCTTGCTTCTTGCAAATGTGCGATAAAAACCTCGGCAGGCGTCTTGTAGCCGAGGCACCTTCGCGGCTGGTCATTCAGGTGGCGGGCAAGTTGGGTAAGGATGGCAAGGGCGAGAAGGTTTTGATGATCTTGTCCATGATTGGGCGCGAGTGCCGGCTTGGGTTCTTGATCATCACGGTGTAGCGGCTTTTGCGTTCAACGAGGGAGGTGACATTCGCATGGCCGAGCTCACGCTCGAAGATCAAAAGATCACCTTCCCAGTGTCCAAACACCGATCGATCGCCAATAGAATCAGGACGTTGCGATATCCTGTGGCTGGCTGGAAACACGCTGTCGCGCGGCTTCCTCGAGCCACGCCGGCGACGCTTGCGGCGCGCCTCGGGCAGATAACGATAAAGGCCAAGCCCGTAGTCTTCCTTGCCATAGATGAACCGATAGATCGTCTCGGCACAGATCCGAACCAAGCTGATCCCATCGGCCAGAAGACGGCCGGCAATTTGCTCCGGCGACCAGTAGGCCTCCAGTTTCTCAATGATCATACGACGCAGATGCGGATGGCGCCGCAGCTTTCTCAAGCGCCGGCGTCGTTCCTTGGCAATGTCATCCGCAACGGTGGAGAAATAGCCGCTGTATTCGGGAAACTCGTGATCCTGGAACGTATTTCGCCTGATCTCACGATAGATGGTCGAACGATGGCGCCCGAGTTGGCGGGCCATCTYGTTGATCGGCACCTTGCGTGCGACGAGGTGGTGAAGCCGCCGTCGATCGGCGAGGGATAGTTGCTGATAGCATCGGGACATGCCAAAATCTCCAAAGTGAAGCCATTGAAATCATTGGCATGTCGCACTTGGAAATAGAATGTACCCCC
>NZ_JBFTNV010000081.1:0-1021 GCF_056397645.1 Rhizobium sp. 05L429
GAGACCTATGAGGTCAATGTCAGCTCCGAGCCGTATTGGGTTAAAAACACGGCGACAGAGACGACGCTCTACAATCCCTATGCGCTGACCCAGCGCACCGAGCGGGTGTTCGATGCCTACCACAATGTCACCGAACTGAAGGAATACGGTCGCAAGGATGTCGCCGGCGACGAGCGCTGGACGAGCTATACCTATGCCCCGAACACGACGAAGTTCATTACGTCGCTGCCGACGGCCATCGGCGTGCGCTCGGGCGGCTTCGATGCCGCCACGGCCACGACGCTGAAGTATGAGCGCTATGTCTATGATGGCGGCAGCGACTACACTGCCGCGCCGGTCCAGGGCAATCTGACACAAAAGCTCGCCTATGCGGCGGTCGTCGCGCCGCAGAGATGGGTGACCAGCACCTATACCTATGACGCCTATGGCAACCGGATCTCCGAGACGGACGGTGCCAAAAACCGTACCGAATGGGATTACGATCCAACCTACCATCTCTATCCGGTCACCGAGCGCAGCCCCAAATACTTCGCTGCTGGTAGCCTGCCGGCAGACACGCGCTTCGTGTCGACGACGGCCTATGATCCGGTCTGCGGCCTGCCGTCGACCAAGACCGATCCGAACGGCATCGTCGAGACGTTCACCTATGACGCCTATTGCCGCCCCTACGGCTATACGCATTCGGGTTCCGGCAATTACACCAACACCCGTTTTGAGAACGAGGGCAATCCGGCCCTGCAGGCGGTCGTCGTCTCAAAGCCGCTGACATCGGGCACCGGCGAGAGCTATGCCCGCACCTATTATGACGGGCTCGGCCGCCCGTGGCGGGTGGAGACATCGGGGGATAGTGCGACCGGTCCTGCCCGCATCACCGATACGATCTACGATGCCCGCGGTAATGTGCAGCAGTCATCGATCGTGCGCTTTGTCGGTGAAACGGCGCAATGGACGGTCAACAGCTACGATGCGCTCGACCGGATCACGAAGAGCGTCAATCCCGACAGTACATTCAAAACCTACG
>NZ_JBFTNV010000082.1:0-944 GCF_056397645.1 Rhizobium sp. 05L429
CGTGCAGGTCGTCTGCCTCGACCGGGACTGGGACGGGCAGATTGCAGGCCTGCCGGACGGCGCCGTCGAGAGCCGCACATTGCCGCAGCACCTTGCCTACGTGATCTACACGTCRGGCTCCACCGGACAGCCCAARGGCGTGGGCAACATCCATAGCGCCATCGTCAACCGCCTGCATTGGATGCAGGGCGCCTATGGTCTTGGAGCSGATGATGCCGTCATCCAGAAGACGCCGTTCGGGTTTGATGTCTCCGTATGGGAGTTCTTCTGGACATTGCTCTATGGGGCAAGGCTGGTGGTTGCCCGGCCGCAGGGACATCAGGATCCTCAGTATCTGAGCACGCTGATGCGCGAGGCGCAGATTACCACGGCGCATTTTGTTCCCTCGATGCTCGAGGTCTTCCTCGATCAGATGGCAGAGGCTGGCGACAGCCTGCCCGCGCTGAAGCGTGTCATCTGCAGTGGAGAGGCGCTGCCGGCAAGCCTGCAGGAGCGTTTCTTTACGGTCATGGGAACAGGCGTTGGACTGTACAACCTTTATGGTCCGACGGAGGCTGCCATTGATGTGACGGCATGGACCTGCGAGCCTGCGAGCGCCTCCAATGTCGTACCGATCGGCCGTCCGATCTCGAACACGCAGATCTACATACTCGACGGTCACCGGCGTCCTGTTCCGGTTGGGGTTGCCGGMGAGCTCTACATTGGCGGTACAGGGGTTGCGCGCGGTTATCTGAACAAGCCGGAACTGACGGCCGAGAAGTTCGTGGCCGATCCGTTCAGCGCCCGTGCCGATGGGCGGCTTTACCGGACAGGCGATCTTGCGCGCTATCTGGCGGACGGCACGATCGAGTATCTCGGACGCATCGATACGCAGGTCAAGCTGCGCGGGTTCCGTATCGAACTCGGCGAGATCGAGAGCGTGCTGCAGGGGCATGACGGCGTCA
>NZ_JBFTNV010000083.1:0-845 GCF_056397645.1 Rhizobium sp. 05L429
TAGGCTCCAGACTCAATCAGGCCCACCAAATGACGATGGCGGCGATGTAGCAAGTTGCCGCGAAGTTGAGCATGAGCTTGTCATATCGAGTTGCGACACGCCTCCAGTCCTTGAGGCGACAGAAAGCACGTTCGATGATATTTCTCCGGCGGTAGGCGACGGGGTCGAACGGTTTGATCTGCTTTCGGGTTGGATTGTTGGGAATGACAGGCTCGGTGCCGCGTGCAGTGAGAAAGTCGCGCAACGCGTTGCTGTCGTAAGCGGTATCGGCAGCGCAGATGCGGCTCGGCGGCAAGGGGTCGATCAGTGGAATGGCAACGGGGGCGTCGCCGCGCTGTCCAGGCGTTATCCGCAGCGCGATTGGACGGCCGCAACCATCGACAACAGCATGGATTTTTGTCGATCTGCCGCCTCGCGAGCGACCGATTGCTTCGGCATCCGCCCCCCTTTTCCGCCAGCGGCGGAGCGGTGCGCTTTTGCGGTGGTGCTGTCGATCATGTGAATGTCCTGATCGGTCGTTTGCACCAGGGCTTCAAACAGCCGCCGCCATATTCCTTTGGCAGACCAGCGATGGAAGCGATTGTAGAYGGTTGTCGAAGGTCCGTAGCAAGCTGGACAATCCTGCCACCGGCAACCCGATCGCAGGACGTGGATAATCCCGCTGATCACCCGGCGGTCATCAGTTCGATGAGCGCCGGGTTGGTTCGTCGGAAGCAGAGGAGCGATCACCGCCCACTGTCGGTCATCAAGCCAGAATTCTCCTGCCATGATTCAAACTCCCATTATTACCGAAGTGAATCATACAGAGATAATTTAATCAATAGTTTGATTGGGTTTTAACCCTA
>NZ_JBFTNV010000084.1:0-787 GCF_056397645.1 Rhizobium sp. 05L429
CTGCTCGAAGACCTGCTCGAAGACGCGCTGAAGATCGGCGTTGTTACTGGCATCCGCCTGGATCGCGAGGATGCTGCCCATTCCCGCAGGCTCTGATGTACTCTCCGCCCCCTTGCGGCTGGTCGCGTAGACCTGCGCTCCTTCGCTGGCGAACCGCTGGGAAATGGCGCCGCCGATGCCACCGACACCGCCGATAACGAGGGAGATCTTGTTTGCTAATCTGCTCATGTTAACTCCATCAACAATGATGAAGCGAAGGTATACTCTCTATACCTACGGTCAATTACGCACTATGAGTAAAGCAGATATCAAGGAGTATATCCTGTGCCCGCAACGAACGAAGTTCCGATCATCAAAGCTTGCTCGTCTCATAGCCACAAGGCTGTCTCCGCCGAGGCTTTGCTGGATGTTGAGAAGGCGCGGCCGGTGCTTGAGCAGATCGCCAACAAGTGGTCGGTCCTGATCCTGACGGTCCTCTGCACCAGGCCGTCACGGTTCAACGAGATCATGCGGCGCCTGGATGGGATCACGCACAAGGCGCTCGCCGACGCATTGAAGCGCCTGGAACGCAATGGGCTCATTCGCCGTGAGGTCCTGACGACAACGACGCCGGTTGGCGTCGAATATACCATTACCGCGCTCGGCCGCTCCCTCCAGCAACCGTTCGAGGCGCTCTATGCGTGGTCCATGACCTACGGTCCCGAGCTTGAGCKAGCCCAAGAAGAATACGATCGGGTTCGAGACTAGCTCGATTGGCATCGGCCGACATTCGAATGCTCGGCCGGGC
>NZ_JBFTNV010000085.1:0-765 GCF_056397645.1 Rhizobium sp. 05L429
ATGGCGGCGGCTACAGGTCGCAGGACTATGTCGCCCCGCGCACGCCGACCGAACAGGCGCTTGCCCGCATCTGGTGCGACGTGCTCGGCCTCGAACAGGTCGGCATCCACGACAACTTCTTCGAACTCGGCGGACATTCGCTCCTGGCTATACAAATTAGAAATGTAATCCTCAAGAACTTCACAACCGAAATTCGCCTGGATGAGTTTTTGTTGAATCCCACTCTTGAGGGTTTAGCAAAAATCATTGATGGTACAATTATCGCTTCGCAACTTAGCGGGGTGACAGTGAATAGTGATCTTGAATCAGAGATATTTTGATGGATAAGGTCCGCACCCCCTTAGAAATTTTGGTTGAACTGGGAGTGACGTTTACTCTCAGAGAAAATGACGAGCTTGTTGCTCATGCAAAACCAGGTGTAATTAGCTCAGAAATTCGCAACCTGATACGCACTAACAAATCGGCTATCGTCTCTGCGTTGCGATCCTATCAGAGAGCTAGTGATGCCATTCCGTTAATTGCCTCGTTAAATTTGGCAAGAGCCGCGGCTTCACCTGCGCAGCAGCGTCTCTGGTTTTTGGATCAATACGACCAGGACAGCACAGCCTACAACATGCCGCTGGCGCTGCGTCTGAAGGGCGAGGGGATCAGCGCTGCACGGATAGGGGCGGTTTTTGAGGAGCTGACGCGGCGGCATGAATCGCTTCGCACGGTTTTTGAGCTCGACGATGGCGCGCCAGTACAGGTCATCAGGCCGCATGTGGA
>NZ_JBFTNV010000086.1:0-753 GCF_056397645.1 Rhizobium sp. 05L429
CGTGCAGGTCGTCTGCCTCGACCGGGACTGGGACGGGCAGATTGCAGGCCTGCCGGACGGCGCCGTCGAGAGCCRCACATTGCCGCAGCACCTTGCCTACGTGATCTACACGTCAGGCTCCACCGGACAGCCCAARGGCGTGGGCAACACGGTGGAGGGTCTGCGCAACCGTCTGCTATGGTTTAAGTCCACGTTCGCTGAAGACAGGCCCGTTGCTGTCGCGGGCAAGACGARTATTGGTTTTKTRGACTCCGTCACGGAGACCCTGGGAGCCCTGGTCCTTGGCGGCCGGCTGGTTGTGATGAGCACCCAGGCTCTGCTCGATGTGTCCTTGTTTGCCGAGTTTATCGAACAAAACCAAATCACGCATATMGTCGTTGTGCCYKCATTGCTGCGGCATATGCACAGTGTCGAATTGCCGTCGCTTTCTTCATTGCGCGTAATCATCACCAGTGGCGAGCATCTGCCCGGGGAGCTGATCAGGAAGAGTCTCGGCCTATGGCAGCATATACGTCTGTTTAATTTTTATGGCTCCTCGGAGGTGAACGGGGACTCAAGCTTTACCCAATGCAAGATCGAGAATGCGGATTTTGCTGGTTCAAGCATCGGCCGTCCGATCTCGAACACGCAGATCTACATACTCGACGGTCACCGGCGTCCTGTTCCGGTTGGGGTTGCCGGCGAGCTCTACATTGGCGGTACAGGGGTTGCGCGCGGTTATCTGAACAAGCCGGAACTGACGGCCGAGAAGTT
>NZ_JBFTNV010000087.1:0-747 GCF_056397645.1 Rhizobium sp. 05L429
CTTCTCGGCCGTCAGTTCCGGCTTGTTCAGATAACCGCGCGCAACCCCTGTACCGCCAATGTAGAGCTCGCCGGCAACCCCAACCGGAACAGGACGCCGGTGACCGTCGAGTATGTAGAYCTGCGTGTTCGAGATCGGACGGCCGATCGACAACGCGGATCCTTCCACCAAACTGCTCGTCGACCAGACTGTTGTTTCCGTCGGACCATAAACGTTGAAGACCCGACGTGCGATGCGCTGAAGATATCTCGATAAGGTTTCATCCCACGCCTCACCTCCGCACAATGCAGCCTCAAGCTCAACGTCGAGGTTGGATCCCATTGCAGCTTCTAATATCTTCCAGGTYGTCGGCGTCGCCTGGATGGCAGTGACACGATACTTCCGTATCGCGGTGAGAAGATATTCGCCATTGTTGCCGTGGTCTCGTGGCAACAGCACAACCTGGCCTCCTTGAACAAGCGGCAGGTAGATCTCCAGAGCGGCGATATCGAATGATAATGACGTTACCGCCAGCCAGACCTTAGTCGCTGAAGTCGGCAACAGCCCAGACATCGACAAGATCAAATTGCCGAGGTTTTGATGGTTGACCATCACGCCYTTGGGCTGTCCGGTGGAGCCTGACGTGTAGATCACGTAGGCAAGGTGCTGCGGCAATGTGCGGCTCTCGACGGCGCCGTCCGGCAGGCCTGCAATCTGCCCGTCCCAGTCCCGGTCGAGGCAGACGACCTGCACGCCATCCACCGACGG
>NZ_JBFTNV010000088.1:0-734 GCF_056397645.1 Rhizobium sp. 05L429
GGTGCGGTTTCGGGTGAGTGCTCCGGGGGCATCTGGAACACGTTTTATAATGTCCGTGATGCATAATATTGTTCGATGCGCGGTTTTTGTGCATTTGGCGAAACGTTTAATCGGCGCCGAAAACGTATGCCTATGGTTGTTTCCACAACAAAAAGTAGGCTCTAAATCGATTAATGGTCGCCATCTGCACCATTAGGTTCGATTTCAGGACACCATGTCCTATTCTCCGATCTTTATATAGTCGTTAGCCGGCGCTACAGTCCGGCAGCTTCGCGAAAGTGTTCGAGTTTTTGCTCCGTTTTCGCTGCTTTGGGAGGATTATTTCAGCCGCTTGCGATAGCCATTGGTTATCGCGGCGGCATTTGTGCGTTAACCGTCTAAATCCTTGAAATTGTTGTATAAAAACCACGCCTTGCGCGGAAAGCATGGTCCGGCTGCGGGTTGGTGCCGCTCACGAATTGCTACAGTCAGATGTCTGTGGGATGAACGTTCGGCGGTTCGATCGATCCGCACGCCGTGAGGCTGTTCAAACGGGTCGACTTTGGATCTTCGGAGACAGGGTAAAGCCCCGATCGACAAAGGAGTGGAATTCTACAATGAACATCAAGATGGTATTGCTTGCGTCGGCAGCAGCATTTGCTGCATCGACCCCGGTACTCGCAGCAGACGCAATCGTTGCTGCCGAGCMGGAGCCGGTTGAATACGTTCGCGTCTGCGACGCTTACGGCACCGGC
>NZ_JBFTNV010000089.1:0-579 GCF_056397645.1 Rhizobium sp. 05L429
GTGCCGGAGAAGGTCCGCGTTGTGGCGTTGAAGGCCAGCCAGGCGGGCAGCGCCGTGCCGTCGGCAGCCGTTGCCGAATAGGTCAGCGTCTCGCCGCCGTCGACATCGGTGAAGGTGGTKGTCGGCAGCACGAAGGAGAAGGCCGAGCCGACGGTGGCATTCTGGGCGACCGTCTGGACAGCCAGCACCGGCGCATCATTGGCGCCGTGGATGGTGATGGTCAGGTTTGCCGTGGCGGTCGCACCGGCAGTGTCACGCATCGTGTAGCTGAAGACATCGCTCAGCGTATTGGTCGATTGCCGCAGTGCCTGGACAGCGGCACTGGTCTCGTTGAGCGCATAGCTATAGACGCCCGATGCGCTCAGCACCAGACTGCCATAGGTACCGTTCAGCGCCGTGCCGAGCGTGCCTGATGTCGCGCCGAAGCCGACCGCCGTGACCGTCTTGGTGTCGCCGGCATCCGGATCGGTATCGTTGGTCAGCACATTRCCGCTGGCAACCACGCCACCCGAACCATTGGCCGCACCGCCCTTCTCGGTCGCATCCCCCGCATCGGCAACCGCCGTCGGCGTCGCGTTG
>NZ_JBFTNV010000090.1:0-547 GCF_056397645.1 Rhizobium sp. 05L429
TACACGGCCCATCTGGTCGTAGGTCAGGAAGGTGACCGCACCGCGGGCGTCGACCTGCGAGACCAACCGGTTCGCATCATCATAAGCGTAAGACCAATTCCCAAGGTCAGGATCGCTCGCCGTCAGGCGGTTGCCGAGCAGGTCGTAGGCATAGGTCCAGACCGCCCCACCCGGATCCTGCACCTTCACCAGATGGCCAAGCGCATCGAAGGTGGCGCTGTATCGCATGGTAGTCTTCGATACGTCTGCGACCTTGTCCGAATGGTCCGAGATGAAGATCTTATCGCCCCAGGTGCTGATCGTGTAGGGATGGCGCAGCCCCAGCTCATCGTACCAGTTGACGTAATAATTTGCGATGTTCGACGACAGCGGGATCGGATCGAGATAGGTGTAATAGTCGTAGGTTTTGAATGTACTGTMGGGATTGACGCTCTTCGTGATCCGGTCGAGCGCATCGTAGCTGTTGACCGTCCATTGCGCCGTTTCACCGACAAAGCGCACGATCGATGACTGCTGCACATTACCGCGGGCATCGTAGATCGTATCG
>NZ_JBFTNV010000091.1:0-533 GCF_056397645.1 Rhizobium sp. 05L429
GGCGTCCCATGCAGCTGGTCTTTCCAATACCCCAGCTGGCGTGCAAGGTAATCGCCCTGCAGCCGCTCGCGCTGCCAATGCGCATAGTCGGCATACTGCACCGGCAGTTCAGCCAATCCCGACGGCCGCCCTTCAAGCTGCGCACGGTAGATCTGCGCAACCTCTTCAACCACGACACCCATCGACCASYCATCGGAGATGAYGTGGTGCATCGTCAGGAGCAGGACATGATCGCCGGCGCCAAGCTGCAGCAGCACAATGCGCAGCAGCGGACCCGATGCGAGATCAAACCGGCGGCCCGCCTCCTCCCGCACCAGCTCAAAAACCCGCTGTTCCCGGTCGGCGTCAGGCGTATCGCGAAGATCGACTTCCTTTACRGGAATATCCACATGCGGCCTGATGACCTGTACTGGCGCGCCATCGTCGAGCTCAAAAACCGTGCGAAGCGATTCATGCCGCCGCGTCAGCTCCTCAAAAACCGCCCCTATCCGTGCAGCGCTGATCCCCTCGCCCTTCAGACGCAGCGCCAGCGG
>NZ_JBFTNV010000092.1:0-532 GCF_056397645.1 Rhizobium sp. 05L429
TACACGTACACGGCCCATCTGGTCGTAGGTCAGGAAGGTGACCGCACCGCGGGCGTCGACCTGCGAGACCAACCGGTTCGCATCATCATAAGCGTAAGACCAATTCCCAAGGTCAGGATCGCTCGCCGTCAGGCGGTTGCCGAGCAGGTCGTAGGTATAGGTCCAGACCGCCCCACCCGGATCCTGCACCTTCACCAGATGGCCGAGCGCGTCAAAGGTCGCGCTGTAGCGGAAAACAAATCTATCATCGCGCTGCTCCCCTGCAACGATGACATTTTCCCATACATTGTAGTTCAAGGTGCGATGATGTTGCTGTTCGTCACCAAAATCCACGTAAAAAACATCGATGTTATCGGTACCAGGAACCGGATCAATATATGTGTAATAGCCGTAGGTTTTGAATGTACTGTCGGGATTGACGCTCTTCGTGATCCGGTCGAGCGCATCGTAGCTGTTGACCGTCCATTGCGCCGTTTCACCGACAAAGCGCACGATCGATGACTGCTGCACATTACCGCGGGCATCGTAGATC
>NZ_JBFTNV010000093.1:0-526 GCF_056397645.1 Rhizobium sp. 05L429
GACGTGTAGATCACGTAGGCAAGGTGCTGCGGCAATGTGCGGCTCTCGACGGCGCCGTCCGGCAGGCCTGCAATCTGCCCGTCCCAGTCCCGGTCGAGGCAGACGACCTGCACGCCATCCACCGACGGCAGCCGATCGAGAAGCGCTGCCTGGGTCAGAAGAACGCCGGGGGCGGCATCAGCCAGCATATATTGCAGCCGGTCCTGCGGATAACCGGGATCGAGCGGCACATACGCACCCCCGGCCTTGAGAATGCCGAGAAGGCCAACGACCATCTCGAGGCTGCGCTCCACACAGATCCCCACAAGGACCTCGGGACCGACGCCCAGCTGCCGCAGACGATGGGCAAGCTGGTTGGCACGCCTGTCCAGCTCACCATAGCTGAGCGCCGTATCGCCGTAGACGACCGCAATGGCGTCCCGGTCGCGCGCTACCTGCTCCTCAAAAAGACCATGGATCGTCTGATCATCCGGATATGCTGCCTGGGTGTCGTTCCACTCCACCAGCATGCGACGCTCGTCTGAAG
>NZ_JBFTNV010000094.1:0-515 GCF_056397645.1 Rhizobium sp. 05L429
GGCGGCTACAGGTCGCAGGACTATGTCGCYCCGCGCACGCCGACCGAACAGGCGCTTGCCCGCATCTGGTGCGACGTGCTCGGCCTCGAACAGGTCGGCATCCACGACAACTTCTTCGAACTCGGCGGACACTCGCTCCTGGCAACGCGCGTGATCTCGCTGGCCTCGGTGCAGCTTGGCCGGCAGGTGGCGTTGCGGGTGTTGTTCGAATATCCGCAGCTGGAAGAGCTTGCCCGGCAACTGGGGCATTCGGATGAGTGGTCCGTGCTGGAGCCGGTGGAGAGGGCACCGCGCGACGGTCATCTGCAATTAWCGCATGCGCAGCAGCGTCTCTGGTTTTTGGATCAATACGACCAGGACAGCACAGCCTACAACATRCCGCTGGCGCTGCGTCTGAAGGGCGAGGGGATCAGCGCTGCACGGATAGGGGCGGTTTTTGAGGAGCTGACGCGGCGGCATGAATCGCTTCGCACGGTTTTTGAGCTCGACGATGGCGCGCCAGTACAGGTCATCAG
>NZ_JBFTNV010000095.1:0-510 GCF_056397645.1 Rhizobium sp. 05L429
CTTCTCGGCCGTCAGTTCCGGCTTGTTCAGATAACCGCGCGCAACCCCTGTACCGCCAATGTAGAGCTCGCCGGCAACCCCAACCGGAACAGGACGCCGGTGACCGTCGAGTATGTAGATCTGCGTGTTCGAGATCGGACGGCCGATCGGTGCTGCCTTGTGGTCAAAATTTGATGGGAGTGTATGTGTCGAGGCGAATGTCGTCGTCTCTGTAGGGCCGTATCCGTTGATAAGAATGGTATCCGGCAACGCAATCTGTGCCCTTTTTATCGCYGTGACAGGAAGTACATCTCCTCCTGAAATAAGATATTTAACACCTTGGAATTTCTCGAGATCTTGGGATGTAAACTGGTCAAAGAGTGCGGAAGTAAGCCATGCCATTGTCACGCCATAGCTATGAATGGCTTGAGCTACCTCGGACGGGGCAATCGGACCGGCTTCATAAACGGCTAGGCGGGCACCGTTCAACAAACTGGCCCACAATTCCAATGTTGCGGCATCAAAGCTTAT
>NZ_JBFTNV010000096.1:0-459 GCF_056397645.1 Rhizobium sp. 05L429
TCGAGGCCGAGCACGTCGCACCAGATGCGGGCAAGCGCCTGTTCGGTCGGCGTGCGCGGGGCGACATAGTCCTGCGACCTGTAGCCGCCGCCATCGGGCGCCGGCAGGGCCTTGCGGTCAACCTTGCCATTGGGCGTGAGCGGCAGGGCGTCGAGCRCCACGAAGGCCGACGGCAYCATATAATCGGGAAGCTTGCGCTTCAGCAGATCGCGCAGCAATCCGACATCCGGCGCTTCCTCGCGGCCTACCACATAGGCAACRAGCCGCTTGTCGCCGCCATTGTCCTGGCGCGCAATCACCACCGCCTGGCTGACGCCGTCATGCCCCTGCAGCACGCTCTCGATCTCGCCGAGTTCGATACGGAACCCGCGCAGCTTGACCTGCGTATCGATGCGTCCGAGATACTCGATCGTGCCGTCCGCCAGATAGCGCGCAAGATCGCCTGTCCGGTAAAGCCGC
>NZ_JBFTNV010000097.1:0-451 GCF_056397645.1 Rhizobium sp. 05L429
CCGCCGTGACCGTCTTGGTGTCGCCGGCATCCGGATCGGTATCGTTGGTCAGCACATTACCGCTGGCAACCACGCCACCCGGCAACCACGCCACCCGAACCATTGGCCGCACCGCCCTTCTCGGTCGCATCCCCCGCATCGGCAACCGCCGTCGGCGTCGCGTTGGAGACCGACGCCGGGCGGAAGACMACGTCGGCCCAATAGTTGGCGGCGCTGTAAGTGGCATTTGGGAAAATGCCTGCGGCGGCGGATCCGCCATAGCGGTAGACCCCGTTGCCACTCGCTGACGCCGTCAGCGGGCCACTGGTGACGGCGGTCGTATAGAAATTGTTGGTCGCCACGTAGGCGCCGGTCGTGTGGTAGGAGGCAACATAGGTAGTGTTGGCTGTGATGGTGACGGGCGTTGCGAAGTTTACCGTCTGCCAGCCGCTTGCCGTGGTGGTGGTGAAGG
>NZ_JBFTNV010000098.1:0-416 GCF_056397645.1 Rhizobium sp. 05L429
GCGGAAGTAAGCCATGCCATTGTCACGCCATAGCCATAGCTATGAATGGCTTGAGCTACCTCGGACGGGGCAATCGGACCGGCTTCATAAACGGCTAGGCGGGCACCGTTCAACAAACTGGCCCACAATTCCAATGTTGCGGCATCAAAGCTTATTGGTGAAAGCTGCAGCCACGTATCGGCGTGATCCACCGTGATATAGCTTCTGGTGCATGCCAGTTGCACAACGGAGTTATGACTTGTCATCACGCCTTTGGGCTGTCCGGTGGAGCCCGACGTGTAGATCACGTAGGCAAGGTGCTGCGGCAATGTGCGGCTCTCGACGGCGCCGTCCGGCAGGCCTGCAATCTGCCCGTCCCAGTCCCGGTCGAGGCAGACGACCTGCACGCCATCCACCGACGGCAGCCGATCGAGAAG
>NZ_JBFTNV010000099.1:0-415 GCF_056397645.1 Rhizobium sp. 05L429
TTGCTGTGGGGCCGCTATTTTGCCGCTGCTTGCGACCGGCGCAAGCCGCCGCCAGCCACCCCGGGAAATCATTCGTAGATTTCGGCGTCCGGATCGGTCGCTTCCATTTCGTAGCTGGCGGCCACCATGGCCAGCCGGCCCACCACGCCGTACATGTAGAAGCGGTTCGGGGCACTGGCGCCGGGCTTGGCGCCGGGCTGAGGCAAGTGCGCACTTTCAGAGAAAGCCAGCGGCACGAAGCTCGCGCCCGGCAGCTTCAGGTTCTCGTCGGCGGCGCGCTCGGCATGCACGCGGTAGAAGCCGCCCACCACGTAGCGATCCATCATGTAGACCACCGGTTCGGCCACGCCGTTGTGCACGCGCTCGTTGGTCAGCACGCCTTCCTGCACGATCAGCTCGGTGGGGTCGCGCAGAT
>NZ_JBFTNV010000100.1:0-397 GCF_056397645.1 Rhizobium sp. 05L429
GGGGCTCGGCCTTCTCCTTCGTGCTGCCGACMACCACCTTCACCGATGTCGACGGCGGCGAGACGCTGACCTATTCGGCAACGGCTGCCGACGGCACGGCGCTGCCCGCCTGGCTGGCCTTCAACGCCACRACGCGGACCTTCTCCGGCACGCCGACAGCAGCCGGCACCTACGGCGTCAGGGTGACGGCGACCGACCTCGGCGGCCTCTCAGCCAACGAGACCTTCAACGTCGCCGTATCGACGCCCGGCAACGCGACGCCGACGGCGGTTGCCGATGCGGGGGATGCGACCGAGAAGGGCGGTGCGGCCAATGGTTCGGGTGGCGTGGTTGCCAGCGGYAATGTGCTGACCAACGATACSGATCCGGATGCCGGCGACACCAAGACGGTCACGGC
>NZ_JBFTNV010000101.1:0-384 GCF_056397645.1 Rhizobium sp. 05L429
CGGCATCTGCGTCATCATCTTCCGCGTCACCAAGCCGATCGGCGTCATCACGCAGTCGATGGCGGCCTTGGCGCAGGGCGATCTGAAGATCGAGGTGGCCGGTATCKCTCGCCGTGACGAAATTGGCKAAATGGCTCGCTCCGTCGAAGTCTTCCAGCAGGCTGCTATCCGCAATAAGGCACTTGAAGAGCAAACGGCAGAGGCACGGGTTTCCGCAGAGCGCGAGCGTATCGAGGTGCAGCGGCGCGCCGAGGCCGAAGCCGAAGAACGCTTGATACAGGCAACAGGCTCGCTCGCTGCAGGCCTGCGCCGTCTCGCAACCGGCGACCTCGTCTGTGAAATCGATACGGCTCTCGCGTCGCAGTTCGAGGCACTCCGTCACGA
>NZ_JBFTNV010000102.1:0-375 GCF_056397645.1 Rhizobium sp. 05L429
GCGGAAGTAAGCCATGCCATTGTCACGCCATAGCTATGAATGGCTTGAGCTACCTCGGACGGGGCAATCGGACCGGCTTCATAAACGGCTAGGCGGGCACCGTTCAACAAACTGGCCCACAATTCCAATGTTGCGGCATCAAAGCTTATGGGTGAAAGCTGCAGCCACGTATCGGCGTGATCCACCGTGATATAGCTTCTGGTGCATGCCAGTTGCACAACGGAGTTATGACTTGTCATCACGCCTTTGGGCTGTCCGGTGGAGCCTGACGTGTAGATCACGTAGGCAAGGTGCTGCGGCAATGTGCGGCTCTCGACGGCGCCGTCCGGCAGGCCTGCAATCTGCCCGTCCCAGTCCCGGTCGAGGCAGACGACC
>NZ_JBFTNV010000103.1:0-331 GCF_056397645.1 Rhizobium sp. 05L429
TGACGCCGTCATGCCCCTGCAGCACGCTCTCGATCTCGCCGAGTTCGATACGGAACCCGCGCAGCTTGACCTGCGTATCGATGCGTCCGAGATACTCGATCGTGCCGTCCGCCAGATAGCGCGCAAGATCGCCTGTCCGGTAAAGCCGCGCGTCGGCACGGGCGCTGAACGGATCGGCCACGAACTTCTCGGCCGTCAGTTCCGGCTTGTTCAGATAACCGCGCGCAACCCCTGTACCGCCAATGTAGAGCTCGCCGGCAACCCCAACCGGAACAGGACGCCGGTGACCGTCGAGTATGTAGATCTGCGTGTTCGAGATCGGACGGCCGAT